>NZ_JBSHMI010000008.1:44352-273916 GCF_053645235.1 Sphingobacterium sp. NPDC055346 | reverse complement strand
CAAAGTCTGGTGAGGTATACCGATTGGAAAAAGTCTTAGCAGAATAAAATTTGGAAAAAATTTAAAATAAATTTGGAATTAGACACAGTTCATCGTGAGTAGAGCGAACGAACTATTTTTCTTTCTTCGGGAAGATATTTGGAACAACATTTCGTTGAACAATCCGATTTTCTACAAAGATGTCACCCCTTCCAGGGGTTCTCAATTTATACAAACAACAATCCTTCCGCAGGAAGTCCTTTAGCAACCGGCTCATTTCCAGTGGCGGAGAGATGGAAAGAATGCCGATGCCCCGTGCGATGGGATTGGCCTTGGGATGCTTTCAAAAAATTCTCCATCAAAAGGGAGAATTTTGAAGGAAGATATCCCCGACAACAAGGCATTCTTGTCCATGTGCGGATGACCGTGCGAAAAGCCACCTTAAATGGGCCGAAGCGTTTTGGTTACTTTTGGGCTTCAAAAGTAACGGAGAATAAGTATTTTTTTCCTTAACTTAATGACATTGCCCGATGGGGTTCCTATCTCTAAATTTTCAATACCCATTTTCTTATTACTTACCTGCCTATGTCATCACATTCTAATAAAAATTACATGCCTTTGTTACTTGTCCATTACCAAAAAACAAATTGCTTTACAGCTTACCCTTGATGGAATTGAATAGGATGTAGTTTTTATTGTTTTGTAATAAAACTATAAGATTTTCTATTGGTTTATTTAAAGGAAAGAGCTTAAATTTAAAATAAAATATTTTTAAATATTCGCTGCTTATAGGGGTAAAACAGGGGATTATTTAGAAAATCTGTTTTGGCGGAATGCTAATTTTGCATAAAAGGCATTCCTTTTGCTTAACAGTAGCGTAACATTATAAGAATACAAATAAAATCAAGCGTTATGATTAAAAGAATTAGCGTACCATTACTGTTGATGTCAGCCTTGTTTATTACCTCATGTGGTGTAAGTAAGAAGACTCACCGAGCTTTGGAAGCTCAATATAAGGAACTGGGTGATAAATATAATCAGAGTCAGTTAGACCTTGCAGAAAGTAAAACCAGAGTGAAGAGCTTGGAGGAACAACTTGAGCAAGAACGCAAGAACAATGCGGGCTTAAGAGAGGCCTTAGCTAAACTTCAGGGAACATTGGATAACAGTATCAATCAAAATACCCAAGGAAATGTCAATATTTCCAAATTGGTCGATGAAATCAATGCTTCCAATAAATACATTCAGCACTTAGTAAACACCAAACAAAAAAGTGATTCACTTAATATGGTGTTGACAAACAACTTGACACGTTCATTAAGTCGTGAAGAAATGAACGATGTGGATGTTCAAGTATTAAAAGGTGTGGTTTATATTTCATTGTCTGATAATATGTTATATAAGTCAGGTAGTTATGAGATTTCAGACCGTGCAGGAGAGACCTTGTCGAAAATTGCCAAGATCATCCAAGATTACAAAGATTACGATGTGCTGATCGAAGGTAATACCGATACGGATCCGATCTCAAAGCCTAATATCCGCAACAACTGGGATTTAAGTACATTGAGAGCCTCATCAGTCGTTCAAGCATTGCAGAACACCTATGGAGTTGATCCTAAGCGTTTGACAGCCGGTGGACGTGGTGAATATAACCCTGTCGCCAGCAACGCCAGCGCAGATGGTAAATCTAAAAACCGTAGAACACAGATTATCATTACCCCTAAACTGGATCAGTTTATGGAGTTGATCGATAAAGCTCCTGAAACCGAAAATTCAGAAGTTCCGGTGGATACAACATCATTTTAATAAAAACCAAAAAGGGAGTCGTAGAAGACTCCCTTTTGGTTTTTAGACATAAGACAATAGACACAAGAAATTAGAACTTTCTTGTGTTTTTTTTTTGTTTGAACCAGGATGGAATGGATGAGAGGATGGACCAAGATCTGGATTTGAACCAGGATGGAAAGGATGAGAGGATGGGCCAAGATCTGGATTTGAACCAGGATTAAAGGATTAGAGGATAGACCAAGATCTGGATTTGAACCAGGATGGAAAGGATGAGAGGATGGACCAAGATCTGGATTTGAACCAGGATGGAAAGGATGTGAGGATAGACCAAGATCTGGATTTGAACCACAAATAAAGGGATTAGGGAAGTGTTTTTTGTTTACTCTTATTCTGAACGATCAGTGAGGAATCTGTACGGTTCTCCACCAAAATGTCCTGTCATTCTGGACCGAAGGTCCAGGACCTGTACGCCAATACAAACTATATTTTAGATTCAAATTAACTATAGTTCCGAGATGTTTTGTGCCTAAACATGACAGGCATGGAGACAATAAAAGGCATGGTTCCGAGATGTTTCGTACCTCAACATGACAGGCATGGAGACAATAAAAGGCATGGTTCCGAGATGTTTCGTACCTCAACATGACAGGTATGGGGACAATAAAAGGCATAGTTCCGAGATGTTTCGTGCCTCAACATGACTGGCGCAGGGAAAATAATAGGCATAGTTCCGAGATGTTTCGTGCCTCAATATTTCTGATGGTGAAAATGCTCTAATGTCTTATGTCTTGTGTCTTATGTCTAAAATCACCCAAACATCAACATCAGCGATGATATAATCACCAATGCCAGAATGACGATCTTAAATTCTTTTTCAGGAATAATCTTGACCAGTTTTATGCCGATGTAGCCTCCTAGCAGGATAAAAGGAATGGCGAGGCAATTTAGGATGATGCCTTCCCAGGTCAGGTTTTTCCAGACAAAAAGCTGGAGGGGTATCTTGGAGAAGTTGAGGATCATGATAAACCAAGCTCCGGTTGCGACCAAGGTTACTTTGTTGAGCTTGCGGGTCAGCAGGTAAATGGTGAGGGCTGGACCTGCGGCATTTCCGATCATCGTTGAGAACCCGACCAAGAGACCGAAGGAAGGAGAATACCACCAATTGTCGGTGAAATCCCTAGCGTCATGGTTTTTCTTGGCTTTGTTGGTTCCCCAGATCATCAACAGGACGGAGATGAAGATACAGGCCCCCATGATAAACTTAAAAGTGCCATCGTCAATATATTCTCCGACAAAGAGACCTATAAAAAGTCCGATCATTGAAAAGGGGAGCATGGATTTAATTTCGGACCAAATAAATTGTTTCCTATAATAGATCACCGCAAGGAGATCTGCCATGCAGAGGAGAATCAGAACGATCCCTGTAGAAAATTTGGCTCCAAAAAGAAGGGCAAACATTGGGATCGTAAAAGTTCCTACGTTCTGGATGCCGGTTTTAGAAACGCCAATGAGCATGGCACAGAAAAAGTAGAGTATCCATGCAGCTGGAGATGGGATCAGTTCTAATGCATTATCCCACATTCTCTTTGTAAAGTGATTTTAGCCTGTCGACATTCATGTATTTATAGTCGTCGATATATTCGAGACAAACAGGCAGATCTTCTTTCTTATGGGAACTTAGGACCCCAATGACATTCATATTGGCATTTAGACCAGCAGTAACACCGGAAAAAGAATCTTCAAACACAAAACAGTTTTGCGGATCCATATTCAGGTTATTTGCTGATTTCAGATAAACTTCAGGATGAGGTTTGTGCAGTTCCACATTTTCGGATCCGAGGGTTGACTTAAAGAAACTACGGATGTCCAGGGCGTCCAATATCAAGTCCATATTAGCACGTGGAGCAGAGGTCGCAACTCCCAGTTTAATATCGTTGTCTTTTAAGTTGCTCAGGAAATCTGGTAGGAAGGGGATTGGTTTCGCTTCCACTTTATATATTTCCCTGAACAGGCCTTCTTTTTCCATTTCAAGGTTTAAAAGTTCCTGTCCAGCAATGGGTCTTTTAAAGAAGTGGGTAAATATATAGCTGTTATGTTTGCCATACATATGTTTTTCAAATTCCTCATCGGAATAAGGGATTTGGTACTTGTCAAAAAATGCTTCAAAGGCTTTGGCGTGGTATGGATTAGTGTGGGCAATTACACCATCCATATCGAAGATGACGGCTAATTCTTTCATTGGGGCAAAAATACAAATATTATCTTTAAAACTGCTTTAATTCAGTAGTTTGGGTAATTTTATTTGATTCTGTCGCCAAGCATGATATAGGCTTGGTCAATGAAATTATAAAATGCGGAACCTGGATTGGATCTTGGCTTGCCACCGATGCCATGACCTAAACGAACAATGATCAAGTCATCCTGCGGGATCGAAATAACATATTGGCCAAGGTGGCCATCCATATAGAAATAATCTTTGTCCTTGTATTTACCAATCCACCAGCCATATCCATATTCCGGAGAGTCTGCAAAGGTATTGGTGACAGATTGTTTGATATAGGCAGAGTCCAAAAGCTGCTGACCATTCCAGTTTCCGTGGTCCATGTACAATTTGCCGAATCGGGCAAAGTCGCGGGCATTGGAGGCTACACAGCAATAGGCTTTTTCAATTCCGTATTTTTTGCTGTCAACCTGCCAAAGTGCAGTATGCTCAGCTCCCATTGGCTTCCAGAAATATTGGGAAAGCAATTCCGATAAGCTCTTTTTTGTAGCTCGTTGTAACGCTATTCCAAGTAATTGGGTATCTCCGCTTTTATAGATGAACTTTTGTCCCGGTTGGTTGTTGATGGGAAGCTGGTCTAAAGTTCCAACGATATCTTTATCAAAGTACAATCTTGTGATGGAAAAAGGGTCGTAATAGCTTTCGTCCCATTTCATGCCTGAGCTCATGGAAACGAGGTCAACCATTTTAAGGGAGTCTGCATAGGGACCGATCAGTTCTGGAACAAAATCCTTGACATTCTGTTGCAGGCTCTTTACCTGTCCGCTTTCAATTGTTTTTCCCAAGAGGGCGGCGACCATGCTTTTGGCCATGGAGAAAGAGTTGGATCGGGAGGAATCAGAATATCCTCCATAATACTCTTCAAACCAGATACTGTCTTTATGGATGATCATATAGGCCACAGATTTCCATCTGTCATGAATGCTCCTCAAGCTATCGGTTATTTTAACGCTATTATATTCTTTGGAGATGTTCCAGGGCTGCGGGGTTCCGGTTTCAATTTCATGGTTGTCGAAAAAGCGGTAATCATCGAGATAGGCCGTTTTATGGCCATGTAGGTAAGTGACATAGACCCCTTTGAGCAGGAAGTCTTTTCCGGTGGCATATAAATACACAACGGCGATGAGGAGAACCGACACAATGACGATTCCCAACCATTTAAGGAGCTTCAAAATAATTTGCATACGACAGGTTTTGTACCGTATTAAAGTTATCAAGAAAAAAACACAAGTACAATTATTTCAGCTTTTTAGCTTTGTTCCAGTACACATCCATTTCTTCCAGGGTCATGTCCTTTAATACCTGTCCGTTCTTGGCCGCTTGGGTTTCTAGATAGGTAAAACGATGGATAAATTTTTTATTGGTTTTTTCCAATGCATTTTCCGGATTGATACCGATATGTCGAGCATAATTGATCAAGGAGAATAGAAGGTCACCAAATTCCTCTTCCGCTTTTTCTGCATTGATAGTTCCGTTTTTAAGGTCAAATTCAGCTTTGAATTCCGCTAATTCTTCCTCGACTTTATTCCAGACTTCGGTTTTATCTTCCCAATCAAATCCTACACCACGAACCTTATCTTGTATCCGGTAAGCTTTAACCAGAGCTGGAAGGCTTTGCGGTACTCCCTGAAGGACGGATTTGTTTCCTTCTTTAAGTTTGATGGCTTCCCAGTTCTGCTTTACATCTTCATCATCCTTTACTTCCGTATCCGAATAGATGTGTGGATGTCGTATGATCAGTTTGTCACATACCGCGTTTAGGACATCTACGATGTTGAACCTGTTATCTTCCGCTGCAATTCGAGCATAGAATACCAAGTGCATCATTATATCACCCAACTCTTTTTTTATTTCTTCATAGTCTTTTTCAAGGATTGCATCCGTAAGTTCGTACAGCTCCTCAATGGTTAGGTGCCTTAAAGATTCCATAGTCTGTTTTTTGTCCCAGGGACATTCAATCCTTAATGTATTCAGGACTTCGAGTAATCTTTCAAAGGCTTCTGAAGCTGTATTTTTTGCTGGAGGAGGTGTGTGAGCCATAGTGAGGTAATAAATTATATGATCATTTTGAAACAATAGCCAAAGTTATGTGTTTTTAAAGAAACGTACATGAAGAATATAAAATGGATAAAACATTTAAATATGCAACAATGACAGAAGCTTTAGATAATCTGTCGAAGAATGGGTATTCAATTGATTATAATGTTGAGTTTGATAAACTTTCGGATGAGGCTGCAGTTTATGAAATTGATGTGCTTTATCGCTATGAAGGCGAGTCAGATCCGGCAGATGAATCATCGGTCTATGGTATCCGGAATACCAAGACAGGGGAGAAGGGCGTATTTGTTGCCGGAAACCTATCGTTGATCGAAGGTAAAAAGAGGGATATAATTTTAGATTTAGAAATGAAATACAAGCAGCATCATCATTAAAATGAGCTGTTGATTAACACAAAGCCTGGGGATTCCCGGGCTTTGTTTGTTTTATGTCCTTTTTAAGTTAGGATTCTAAATGGCATAATAACTTCATTACATTTGTATAGTTAAAATTTATAACATGACCCTAGTCCAATTAGAATACATAATTGCCGTCGATACCTATAGAAGCTTTGTGGCTGCTGCTGAGAAATGTTTTGTAACCCAACCCACTTTGAGCATGCAGATCCAAAAATTAGAAGAATCATTGGGTGTAAAGATTTTCGATAGAAGTCGGCAGCCCGTGGTACCCACTGAAATTGGGGAAAAGATCATCGATCAAGCGCGTACAGTCTTAACGGAGAGCAAAAAGATCTCTGAGATACTGCAAGCTGAAAGGGGCGAGTTAGCTGGAGATCTAAAGATAGGGGTAATCCCGACTGTTGCTCCTTATTTATTGCCGAACGTGATTTCGAATTTCATGAAGAAATACAACAAGTTGAAATTGCAGATCTGGGAATATACAACGGAGCAGATCATTCAGGAATTAAAGATAGGTACACTGGACTGTGGTATCCTTTCCACACCATTACATGATCCGGGTATCCAAGAAATCCCGTTGTTTTATGAAACTTTTGTAGCCTATGTATCGGATCGCAGTTCTGTTTATGAAAAGAAAATGATCAATGTGGAGGATATTTCCAGTGAAAAGCTATGGTTATTGAATGAAGGACATTGTATGCGGGGTCAGGTCTTGAATATCTGTAATTTCAAGCACAACCAATCCAAAGAAGGTACCTTTGATTATAATACGGGCAGTGTAGAAACGTTGAAGCGGATGGTAGATCTCAATGGCGGTCTGACGATCCTTCCAGAGATGAGTATTTCCAACTATGATGAAGACCAATTGGCGCATGTTCGCTATTTCCGGAATCCGGAGCCAGTGCGGGAGATCAGCTTGGTGACACCGCAGAATTACGTCAAGAAACATGCGATAAACATGTTGAAGAATGAAATCCTGAATATTGTACCGGAGAAATTTAAGACAAAACGCAAAAAAGAAGTAATGGGCTTTTCAATATAAAAGCCCATTTTTTTTTATTGTCTCATAGCGAGCAGTTTGCTTACATACTTACCAAGGATATCAAATTCCAGATTGACGGTGGAACCAATCTCGATGGTTTTGAGGTTGGTGTTATCCAGTGTATAGGGGATAATTGCTACGGAAAAGCTATTCTTGCCAGAATTCACTACTGTTAAGCTGATGCCATTTACGGTAATGGATCCTTTTTCTACAGTCAGGTTATTCAAAGCGGCATCATATTCAAAAGTATATACGACACTTCCTTCCTGAGGCTCAACGGCGGTACAGATGGCGGTTTGGTCCACGTGGCCTTGAACAATATGTCCATCCAATCGTCCATCCACTTTGACACATCTTTCAAGATTCACTATATCGCCAACTTTGAGTTTTCCTAGATTACTTTTTTCAAGTGTTTCATTAATTGCCGTAACCTGATGGGTATTTTCTTCAATACCGACCACTGTTAAACATACGCCGTTGTGGGAAACACTCTGGTCGATTTTAAGGTCAGGGGATATGGGCGATTCGATGAAGTAATGAATGTTGCTTTGTTCCAACTCAATTTTCTTAACCGTTCCTAAAGTTTCTATAATGCCTGTAAACATATTTCTGAATGTTTTTTTCAAATATAATATAAACAATTTTCTTCCTAAACGGGCAGGGTTGAAAAAATATTTTAAAAAAGATTTGCATATGTGTAAAATGTACACTATCTTTGTGGTATCATAATTTAGGTTTATAATTGGTTATTAAAGGTTTTCATTCTCCCCGTTTGAAAACCTTTATTTTTTTAATTTTATTCTCCTGATTTCCAACAAGTTAAATATTTTATATACAAGAATACGGTTTAAATCCTTCAATAAATTTGGAATTTATATAAGTAAATCTCTATCTTTGTCTTAGGTTTAGGTTGATTACCTCATAAAAGAGGTTATTTTTTAAAGCTTGAGCAGTCGCCCGATTGACTCAAGCTTTATTTTTTTTATGGCCTTTTTTCCTTATAAATTTCCAGATATCTGTAGCTTAATATTTCCCATAACGATAATCCGATTGAATATAATATTTATTAAAAGTAGAATGCGCGCATATTATTTTATATAAGCGCGCATTCTTTTAATATATATGCAAAAAGGACGTTGTAACGTCTATTTTTTAATCAACTTTAAATTTATCTTTTTTTGCCACAAAGGATAGGTATAAATACCCGCAAGTACCTGATATTAATGAACCTATGAGAACTGCGAATTTTGCTTCTTCTATAAATACAGGGTCTTTGAAGGAAAGCATGGAGATGAAGATAGACATGGTAAATCCAATACCACCCAACATACCTACGCCGATCATGTGTTTCCATCCGGCCATATCTGGGAGATTGGCCAATTTGGTTTTTACACAGATCCAGGTGGTCAGGTAGATTCCAATGGTCTTTCCGAAGAAGAGGCCTAGGATAATTCCTAACCCAAGTGGTGTATTGAGGCCGTGGACCATTTCACTATGGATGGTAATATTGGTGTTGACCAGGGCAAAAAGAGGAATAATGATAAAATTTACTGGATTTGCCAACGCATGTTCCAGTTTTTCCAATGGGGATTCTGTTGCATCCGGTGTTGTTGGCAAGGTCATGGCAACCAATACACCGGCAATGGTAGCGTGGATTCCAGAGTGATGGATAAAGTACCAAATGAAGAGTCCTGGGATAATATAGGCCCAAACGCTTTTTACACCGGTACGATTGAAAACTACCAATAATCCGGTAATACCTGCGGCGTATAGCAAATAGGTGTAATGCAGTTCCGTAGAATAAAAGATGGCAATGACCAAGATTGCCAAGAGGTCATCGACAATGGCCAAGGCAGCCAGGAATATTTTCAGGCTTGGTGGAACTCGTTTATCGAGTAGGGATATAATGGCCAGAGCAAAGGCAATATCAGTTGCCATTGGAATACCCCAACCGTGATGTGAAGCTTGGTCATGATTAAAAATGGTATAGATTACGGCCGGAACAATGGCACCACCAACAGCAGCCAAAATAGGCAATATTGCATTTTTAGGGGAGGAAAGTTCGCCTTCCACCAGTTCACGTTTTATTTCCAGGCCTACCAAAAGAAAGAAAATGGCCATCAAACCATCATCAATCCATTGCTTAAGACTGTAGCGTAGTTGGATGGTTTCGTTTTCGAAACCTAATTTAACTTGTAAAAGCTCATTGAATGCGGTTGAGGAGGAGGTGTTTGCAATGATCAGGGAGATCACAACACATAAAAAAAGTAGAATACCGCCGGATGTATTCGAGGAGAAGAACTTCTTGAATACCGACAGATTAATTTTATCAGTCATTTGAATTCTGTTTGTATTTAATTACAGCGATGGTAAAGGTATAAAAAATTTAAAAGCCCTTCCTAAAATTAACTTTCAGAAGGGCTTTTAAAATGTATCTTTTTGGTTGCTAACTTTTGTATCGGAACCATTTAATAAGTTCCTTAAAGCTGGCTTTCTTGCCGTACATCAGAATACCGATACGGTATATCCTTGCCGCAACCCAAGTCGTGAAAATAAATCCGGCGACGAGGAGGATAAAGGATACGATGATTTGCCAAGTTGGCACGCCAAAAGGAATCCTAACCAGCATAGCAATAGGGGAGGTCAGCGGGATAAAGCTCAACCAAGTCGCAATTGGACCATGCGGATTATTCACCAGTACGCCGAAAGATAGGATGTAGGCCAATAATAAAGGTGTTGTAATGGGCATCGTGAACTGATTGGCCTCTGTTTCATTATCTACAGCTGAACCCACTGCTGCAAACAGTGCGCTATAAAGCATATATCCTCCAATAAAGAACAGGAAGAACGTTATCAAAAGTTCTGGGATATTTACAGCGTCCATTGCAGTACTGATTTCAGTAATGATGGAATTATTGTCCATTTGGATTTCAGCACCTTGTGGCGCATTCTGCATCATTTCTTTTTGAAAGTCAGATTTATCGATCAAGGTATTGGAAGCAATGCTGATCAATCCAAAACTTAGGATAATCCAAAGGGCGAATTGGGTGATGCCTACCAAGCCGATCCCGATTATCTTTCCCATCATCAATTGGAAGGGCTTGACAGAAGAAATAATGACTTCAATGATCCGGTTTGATTTTTCTTCAATAATTCCCCGCATCACCTGGGCTCCATAAAGGAAAAGGGATAAATAGATCAATACGGAGAGCGCCATGGCAATTCCCATTGCAATCCTTGTATCACTGTCTTTGGCTTCACCTGAGGCTGTGATTTCTTTAGCAGCAGTCTTGATCTTGGTGTCGATGCTTTTGATCTTGGAGGCGTCTATATTGAGTTCCTTGTACTGATAATTTAGCAAGATATCCTCCAGTTGTGATTCTACTGCGGATTTGGTGCCAATATTCGGTTTTCCGGAAGAAAGGAATTCAATATGGTGGGTTTGATAAAAGTCATCAGGGATCATGAGGATATTGGTATTTCCATCAAGGTCCTTGATTTCCTGGATCTGCTGATTGAGTTCTTGGGTGGATTGGGTAAATGTAATCTGATCTGTATTCTTGAGTTGTTGACCGACTTCTTTAGTGTTGTCGACTACATATATCAATGCTTTGGAGTCTTCAAAACTCTTTTTGGTCAAAAAGAATACACCAACATACATCCCTATGAAAAATAGAGGCACCAGAAAAGTAGTGAGCAGGAAGGATTTTTTCTTGACCCTACTTAAATATTCTCTTTGTATGATTAATAATATCTTGTTCATATACTTTTCGGCTGTTATTTAGTTACTTTATCAATAAAGATATCGTGCATGGAAGGGATGATTTCAAAGATCTGTTGGATTTCGATCTGAGGAATCAAATGGGTCAATACATCATTTAAGGATTTGTCTTCAGGAACCTGGATAGTGAGGGCATTGCTGCCGTTGGATTCGTTTTCCATGATTTGCCATAAAGTTGGGTCGAGCTGAATGCGCTCGGTTTCTGGTTTCAAGCTGTATTCGATCTTATAGGTTTGATTTCTATAATTATTCTTGATTTCCTTAACGGAACCTTCTAGTATAACCTTTGATTTATTTAGGAGTGCTATGTTATCACATAGGGCTTCCACAGACTCCATGCGGTGGGTGGAATAAATAATGGTGGCTCCCTTTTTATTGAGTTCAAGGATTTCATCTTGTATAACCTGGGCATTTACGGGGTCAAATCCGGAGAAAGGTTCGTCTAGGATAATGAGATCAGGTTCATGCAGGACAGTTGCAACGAATTGTACTTTCTGCTGCATCCCTTTACTCAAATCCTCTACTTTTTTGTCCCACCAGCTTTCTATTTTCAATTTTTCAAACCAGTATTTGATCTTTTCTTTCGCTTCGTTTTTGCTAAGGCCTTTCAATTGGGCAAGATAGATCATTTGGTCACCGATGAGCATTTTTTTATAGAGACCACGTTCTTCCGGTAGGTAGCCGATTCTACCGATATGGGAAGAGTTCAATGGCTGGCCATCGAAGAGGATCTGTCCTGCATCGGGCGCTGTAATTTGATTGATTATTCGGATCAGCGATGTTTTTCCTGCGCCATTGGGGCCTAATAGGCCAAATATTTTTCCGGAAGGTACATGTATGGAAACATCGTCTAATGCTTTATGATTGGCATATTGCTTAACAATATTCTTAATTTCGAGCATATATATGGATTTGTTGATGAAATTATGAATTTTTCTTGAATTGAATGCGGTCTAGGTATTATTCTGATAAGAAATAAAAGCGTTTTTAATCGTACCTTTGCCTTATGAATATCAATCGAGCAGAATTCTTAACCAGTAATACAGATGTCAATAAGCTTCCTGAGGCGGATAAAGCGGAGTACGCCTTTATTGGTCGGTCGAATGTAGGGAAGTCTTCTTTGATCAATGCAATCACCCGTAGGAAGGGCTTGGCTAAAACTTCACAGAAACCTGGTAAGACCCAATTGATCAATCATTTTATCATTAATGATGAGTGGTATTTGGTCGATCTACCGGGTTATGGATTTGCTCAGACTTCCAAAAAGAACCGTGCGACCTGGGAGAAATTCATCCGTGAATATTTGACGAAGCGTGAAAATTTGCAATGTGTATTTGTTTTGATTGACAGTAGACATGAGCCACAGAAGATAGATTTGGATTTTTGTTATTGGTTAGGGGAGCAGGGGATACCATTCTTTTTGTTGTTCACGAAAGCCGATAAGCATTCGGGTGTCAAAGCGGATCAAAATATCGCCAAATTCAGAAAGGCATTGAAGGTTTGGTTTGAGGAAGTGCCTCCACATATCTTGACTTCTGCAGAGACAAAATTGGGTTGTGAGGATGTATTACAGACCATAGGTGAAATCAACAATAACTTTGTTTCTCCACTTAGCTAGTTTATGAAAAAATATATGTCCTTGGTGCTCTTTGCACATAGTATATTTGCTCTTCCTTTTGCTATCATCGGTTTTTTCTTGGCTATCCATACGACGGATTATCAATTTGAATGGAAATTGTTCCTTTTGATGTTGGTCTGTATGGTGACGGCAAGGAATGCGGCCATGGCATTTAATAGGTATTTGGATCGGGATATTGATGCTTTGAATCCACGAACGGCTGTTCGAGATATTCCCGCGGGGCGGATCAGTCCCAAGCAGGCCTTATTATTTACGGTAATAAACTGTATTGTTTTTATGGTTGCATGTTATTTCATCAATTTCATGTGCTTAGTGCTGTCACCAATAGCTTTGTTCGTGATTTTGTTCTACTCCTATATGAAAAGAATATCTCCTTTATGTCATATTGTTCTAGGGGTAGGATTAGGTTTGGCGCCGGTTGGTGCATATTTAGCCGTTACAGGGGAGTTTAATATCGTACCGATTTTTTATGGATTGGCCGTATTGACATGGGTCAGTGGCTTTGACATAATTTATGCTTTGCAGGATGAAGAATTTGACAAGGCGAATGGGTTGAATTCGATTCCGGCAAATTTTGGAGGAAAGACGGCATTAAGGATCTCTGAAGTGCTTCATGTCCTGTCCTTTATATTTGTGCTTTTACCTGTTTTATATATGCCGGTCGGCACCTTATATTATATAGGTGTTGCCTTTTATGCGGCATTATTAATTTATCAGCATCGAATCGTAAGTCCGACAGATTTAAGTAAGGTAGACCGAGCATTTATGACCACCAATGGCATTGCTTCCGTGGTTTTTGCAGTGTTTTATTTACTGGATATTTGGATTAAATGATAAATGATTGTACTCACTTTTTTGCCATTGGGGATAAAAAAGAATTTGCATTCCATTTTGAAATCGTTTTCTTTGCATCAAATCAAAGAATTTAAATGGCAAAAAATTTATTGATAGTCGAGTCACCCGCAAAGGCTAAAACAATAGAAGGATATTTAGGCAAAGATTTTTTAGTAAAATCCAGTTATGGTCACATCCGTGATTTGGTGAAAACCGATGACGCGATTGACACGGAAGATAATTTCAAACAGAAATATGAGGTTCCGTCGGATAAAAAAGCTTTGGTCAGTGAGTTAAAGAAGTTAGCGAAATCTGCAGAGACAGTATGGTTAGCGTCCGATGAGGACCGTGAGGGGGAAGCTATTTCCTGGCACTTATTTGAGACCTTGGGATTAAAGGATGATAAAACCAAACGTATCGTTTTCCATGAGATTACCAAGCCAGCCATTTTAAAAGCGATAGAATCACCAAGAAAGATAGATTTTAACTTAGTCAATGCACAGCAAGCACGCCGTGTATTGGATAGGTTAGTTGGTTTTGAGCTATCTCCGGTTTTATGGAGAAAGGTTAAGCCTTCACTTTCTGCGGGAAGGGTTCAATCCGTAGCGGTTCGATTGATTGTTGAGCGCGAAAGGGATATCAATAAATTTAATGCAGAAGCTGCATTCAAGATCGTTGCCATATTTAATACTGGCAATGCCAAGGATCGTTTCAAAGCAGAATTGCCACAAAGGTTTGCCACAGTAGAGGAAGCTAATCAGTTTCTGAACGATTGTGCCAATGCTGTGTTCCAGATCAAGAGTTTAGAGACAAAACCATCAAAGCGTACTCCATCTGCACCTTTTACCACTTCGACCTTACAACAAGAGGCGAGCAGGAAATTAGGATTTTCAGTTGCTAGAACCATGCAGGTCGCTCAGCGTTTATATGAGGCTGGACGTATTACCTATATGCGTACTGACTCGGTAAACTTATCTGACACGGCATTACAGGGCGCACAAGCTGAGATTATCAATGCCTATGGGGAAAAGTACCATAAGTTACGTCAATACCGTACGAAGAGTGCAGGGGCCCAAGAGGCTCACGAAGCAATTCGTCCGACTTACTTCAACGATCATACGATTGATGGGGATAATTCGGAGAAGCGATTATATGAACTGATCTGGAAGCGTTCGATTGCTTCGCAGATGAGTGAAGCAGAGTTTGAAAAAACGACTGCTAAGATTTCTATTTCCAGCAGAACTGAAGATCTAGTAGCAACAGGAGAAGTCATGAAATTTGATGGTTTCCTGAAGGTTTACTTTGAATCTTCCGATGATGATAACGATGAAATTGATTTGGACAATTCAGATAATGCCATCCTTCCACCGTTAAGTAAGGGACAGGATCTGAAATTAGAGATCATGCATGCCACTGAAAGGTTCTCTAGACCTCCGGCAAGATTTACGGAAGCTTCATTGGTTAAGAAATTGGAAGAATTAGGTATTGGTCGTCCTTCGACTTATGCACCTACCATTTCGACGATTCAAAACCGAGGCTATGTGGTAAAGGAAGACCGTGATGGGAAGGAAAGAGCCTACAGGATCCTTACCTTAAATGGCGGCCAGGTAAGTTCACAGACCAAAACTGAAATTACCGGGGCTGAGCGTAATAAGATGTTCCCAACGGATATTGGTGTTTTGGTGAACGATTTCTTGGTTCAACATTTCAAAGGAATCGTTGATTACCATTTTACGGCGAAAGTAGAGAAGGAATTTGATGAGATTGCACAAGGATTCAAGGAGTGGACCGATATGCTGTCCAATTTCTATGGTCCATTCCATTCGGAAGTACAGAATACATTAGATAATGCCGATCGTGCTACCCATGAACGTGAACTTGGTGTTGATCCCGTATCGGGCAAACCGATTTCGGTTCGTGTAGGACGTTTTGGACCATTGGTTCAGATTGGAACGGCGGACGATGAAGAAAAACCAGTTTTTGCTTCATTACGTAAAGGTCAAATGATCGAAACCATTACTTTAGAAGAAGCCTTGGAATTGTTCAAGCTTCCTAAAAAAGTGGGGGAATTTGAAGGGAAAGAAATGACAGTTGCTATTGGTCGTTTTGGGCCATATATCCGTCACAACAGCAGTTTCTATTCCTTGCCAAAAGGGTTGGACCCATTGGATGTAGAGCAAGATCAGGCAATCCAGATCATCGAGGAAAAACGTCAGAAAGATAAGGATAAAGTCATCAAGATTTTTGATGAAAACCCAGAGGCTAAGATAGAAAATGGACGCTGGGGACCATTCGTTCGTTTTGGTAAGCAGAACCTAAAAATCCCTAAAGGTACAGAAGTTGAGAAGATCACTTATGCGGACGTACTGAAATGGGCTGAGGAAGACAGTAAATCGCCATCGGCGAGAAAAGCTGCCAAAGCAACGAAAGCGACTAAAACAACAGCAAAAAAGACAACGACTAAGAAAGCTACTGCTAAAAAGAAATAGGATAAAATGAAGAAGGATCTACCTTTAAATAAAGTTGAAGATATCTCGGTTGCCGTTGTTCTGGAAACTGAGTCTCCGACTACAAAGGTTTGGAATGTTTATTTGATCAATGAAAAAAAAGCTGCCATCCAGAATGTACTTGTTTCCTCAAAAGGGTATGGTATAAAGGATGGAAAGGAAGTGAAAACGACCATTTTGAGACATTTCATTGGTGATATGGAAGCCAAGACTTCTCAAAAAATTGAAGCGATCGATCCTCAGGTTTTCGGTTTGACCAATGAATATTGGTTGAGTTATTATATAAACGGTACTATTTATGACAAGAAATATGTTTTCTTACCAGAAAGTATCGTTGATGAGAATCTGATCAAGATTCCTTTGGTAAATAAACCCGGTGTAATGATTGGAGGAACCAACTAATGGTTATGAAGAATTTTGTAATTGCTATTGATGGTTTCTCATCATGCGGAAAGAGTACAGTTGCAAAAGCATTGGCGAAAGAATTGAACTTTGTTTTTATCGACAGTGGTGCAATGTACAGGGCAGTAACCCTATATATTCAACAGAACCAAATCGATATCAATGATGAGGAGGCTGTGTCTACAGCTTTGGAAAACATCCATATAGATTTTATTCCGAATCCTGAAAAGACCCAAATCTTACTGAACGGTAATGACGTTTCAGACGCAATCAGAACGATGGAAGTTTCTGAATATGTTTCTGAAGTGAGTGCATTGAAGGCTGTTCGTAAGGCTATGGTCAAACAACAGCAGGATTTGGGAAAGAAAAGGAATATCGTGATGGACGGTAGGGATATCGGGACTACGGTATTTCCGCAGGCAGACCTAAAGATCTTTATGACGGCAAGCCCACAGGTTCGCGCGGAAAGAAGATTTGCGGAACTGTCAGCAAAAGGGGAGGTTTTGACGATGGAGGAGGTGAAAGAAAACCTTTCACATCGCGATCATATTGACAGTACCAGGGAAGAAAGTCCGTTAAGACAGGCTGAAGATGCCATCGTACTGGATAATTCGGAACTGAACCAGGTTGAGCAGTTGAATTTTGTGATTCAATTGGTAAAGGATAAAATAGAATTGCCCCAATCCTAGGGAAAAGATATATAAAGAAAAAGGCCTCAAATTGAGGCCTTTTTCTATTATTTCATATTATCGATTTCCTGTTGTTGTTTCAACTGATCGATATTATTTTTACTTCCAAAGTCATCTGTTTTTTCCTGGAAGGAATTGAGGATCTCCAGAATAGCTTCAGAGTTGTCTGCAGTTCGCTGATAGATATCAGGGATTTTGCTTTCGATAGTTTTATCACCTAACTCTATATTGTCAATTTCAACTTTTGCGATTTTTTCTAAAACAGCCTGCTGGCTATTTCTAATGTCCTCTAATTCTCTGGATATTTTCTCCATTAATTCGAATTTCTTTAATTTATCCATATATATTATTCATTAGTTTCTACTATTATAAACGCCAAAGATTGCAAATTGTTGTATATTTTTTATAAATAGCTGAAATGCAGTGTTTTAATAAGTGTTGTTTATGTAATTATTAAGATAAGTATGTGCGGAAAAATAAAAAGGTCGCTAGTTTAACTAGCGACCTTCGAAATTGATTTAGGTATAAACTTAAATTGTTCTACCCGGATATTCTTCTAGACCTTTTTCTAAGCAAACCAATGCTTTTTTAAGGTCATCTTGGTTTAAGACGTAAGCTAAGCGGACTTCATTCGATCCTGCTCCAGGAGTGGAGTAGAAACCAGTTGCCGGAGCCATCATTACTGTTTCATTGTTGTAAGAAAATTTCTCTAACATCCATTGACAGAATTTATCTGCATTATCGATTGGCAGTTTTGCAATGACATAGAACGCACCGCCTGGGTTAGGGCAGAAGACACCATCAATTTTATTAAGACCATTGACCAATGTATCTCTTCTTGCAGTGTATTCCTTGGATACCGCTTCAAAATAACTATCAGGAGTATCTACTGCAGCCTCTCCAGCGATCTGACCTTCCAATGAAGGACTAAGTCTAGCTTGAGCAAATTTCAATGCCGTTAAGTAAAGTTCTCTGTTTTTGGTGATGATACATCCGATCCTTGCTCCACAAGCGGAATAGCGTTTAGAAACGGTATCAAATACCACTACATTTTGTTCAAGACCTTCTAATTGCATTGGGGAAATGAATTCGCGGCCATCATAACAAAATTCCCTATAAGCTTCATCAGAGAATAGGTAAAGATCATGTTTCAGACATAATTCTTTTAATGCCTCCAGCTCTTCGCGTGAATACAGGTATCCAGTAGGGTTATTTGGATTACAGATTGCAATTGCTTTAGTTTTTTCTGTAATTACTTTTTCAAAATCTGCAATGGAAGGTAATGCGAAACCATTGTCTATGACAGACATGATTGGTTTTACGATAATGTCTGCTGAACATGCAAAGCCATTATAGTTGGCATAGAAAGGTTCAGGGATAATAACTTCTTCACCTGGGTTCAGACAAGCTTGCATCGCAATGGTAATTGCTTCCGATCCACCGTTGGTAACCAAAATGTCGTTAGGAGTGATGTTATAATGGATCTTATTATAATACTCAGCTAATTTAGTTCTGTATGAAAGAGTCCCTTCAGATGAAGTATAAGCCCAAACTTTAAAATCAATGTTTTTTAAAGCATTTAACATGACTTCAGGAGTTTCAATATCAGGTTGGCCTATGTTCAAATGGTAAATTTTCTTTCCATCTTTTTTTGCCTGATCGGCAAAAGGAGTTAGTTTTCTAATAGGCGATGCAGGCATATTGATGCCCTTATGAGAAATAGTTGGCATTATAATTTTATTATGTTTTCAATCTTTACAAAAATACAAATAAAACTGAGCTTGTCCTAAAAAATGAAAGCCGTCCTCTTGAGGTCGGCTTTCCATGATATTTTTATTTTTTCTCAGAATTGTTTCATTCTGAACGTCATTTTCCTTATTCTACGATACCTTTGATAGTAAGCGTTTTAACAGGTGTTTTGGTATTTGATTTTACAATAAATGATTTTGTAAAAGGACCTTTAGCAGCTGCATTGAAAGTTACTTTAATGGTTCCCGCTTCTCCTGGTTTAACAGGAGTTTTGGTAAATTCTGCTACAGAACATCCACAAGTTGGTTGTACATCTGAAATAATGATTGGTTCATCTCCCGAGTTGCTGAATTTATATTCATGAGAAACCGGTTTATTCAGAGGAATCTTTCCGAAGTCATGGGTTTCTTTGTCAAATTTAAACTCTGCAGCAAACATTCCCATCGCAGTCAAACTAATAAATGCAATCAATACTGCACATATACTTGTAATCTTTTTCATCGTTTCAATTTTTTCGTTGCTTTATTCAATCAAATCTAAGACCATTTTTATAAGAATACGATTCTTTAGTGAGATTTTGAAATAAACACACAAGAATTTTACAATCTTGATATTAGATAATACCTTCTTTTAAAATGTCTTGCAGGTGAATAATGCCTGCATATTTTCCTTCGTCAGTAACCACCAATTGGGAGATACTATTCTGGCGCATGAGGTGAAGAGCATTTGCTGCCAGTTCAGTTTTGTCTATGGTTTTAGGATTTAAAGACATGATATCCTTTGCCTGAAGGCCAGAAACATCCTCATATTTGCCTAACATCCGACGAATATCGCCATCGGTAATGATTCCAAGGATATTTTCGTTTTCAATGACCACGGTTGCTCCAAGTCTATATTCGGTAATACTGATCAATACGGAACGGATATTTGCATCTGCAGCTACCATTGGGACACCGTTATGATCAGAAAGGTCACTAACTTTTAGATATAGTTGTTTTCCCAAAGCGCCACCTGGATGGTATTTAGCGAAATCTTGATCGGTGAACTGTCTTTTGGTCTGCAGACAGACAGCAATGGCATCACCCATAGCAAGTTGAACTGTAGTACTGGTGGTTGGGGCTAAATTATTAGGGCAAGCTTCTCTCGTAATGCTGGTGTCCAGAATATAATCCGCTTGTTCAGCAAGGAAGGATTCATGGTTTCCAACCATGGCTACTAAGATGTTCCCTGTTTGTTTAAGATATGGGACCAGAACTTTGATTTCCGGTGTATTGCCACTTTTTGAAATCGCGATGATAAGGTCATCTTTTTGGATGATTCCAAGGTCACCGTGAATGGCATCTGCGGCATGCATAAAAATGGCAGGAGTGCCAGTGGAATTTAGGGTTGCGACAATTTTTTGAGCGATGATTGCGCTTTTTCCGATTCCGGTTAATATTACCCTACCTTTCAGCGTCAAAATCTTCTCAATTACCTCTACAAAATCGCTGTCGATTTTTTCAGATAGAGCCAATACGTTAGCCGCTTCAAGTTCAAATGTGCTCTGTGCCAACGATTTGATATCTATATTGTTTTTCACGTAATATTTCCTTAATTTTATATATAAATATGATGTGTTCGCTACAAAAATACATTATTTAACACGTATTATTCATACCGTTATTACATCTATTTATTTTGCATAGTCAATGGAAATAGAAAAATCACTTTTCGACAATCTTCAAGATTTTTTTGGGTTCGACACTTTTAAAGGCGATCAGGAAGCAATTATTACGAACGTTCTGAACAGGAAGGATACATTCGTCATAATGCCTACAGGTGGCGGGAAATCAATCTGTTATCAGTTGCCGGCTCTGATGAGCGAAGGGACTGCAATTGTAATCTCACCGCTTATTGCTTTGATGAAGAATCAGGTCGACCAGGTACGCGCTTTTGGAGGTAGAGATAGCATCGCGCACTTTTTGAATTCCTCCCTTACCAAAAATGAAATTCAACGCGTAAAACAGGACGTGCAAGAAGGGAAAACCAAGCTCTTGTATGTAGCACCTGAATCTTTGGCCAAAGAGGAAAATGTTAACTTTTTAAGGAGCATAACAGTTTCATTTGTGGCCGTTGATGAGGCGCACTGTATTTCAGAATGGGGACATGATTTCAGACCGGAATATCGTAAGATCCGTCAAGTCATCAATGAAATTGGTGAGGATATTCCAATTATCGCATTGACGGCCACCGCTACTCCAAAGGTTCAGTCTGATATCCGTAAGAACCTACAGATGAATGATGCAGCCTTGTTTAAGTCTTCCTTTAACCGTACGAACCTGTACTATGAAGTGAGGCCTAAAGAAGATGTTATTAAGCAGATCGTTCGTTTTATTAAAAACAATGCAGGAAAGGCCGGTATTGTGTACTGTCTGAGCCGTAAGAAGGTGGAGGAGATAGCTGAGGTATTGAACATCAACGGCATTAAAGCCCTTCCATATCATGCTGGTTTGGACGCAAAAACCCGTGCTGATACACAGGATAAGTTTTTGATGGAAGATATTGAAGTGATCGTAGCGACGATTGCTTTCGGAATGGGGATCGATAAACCCGATGTCCGATATGTTATCCATCATGACATCCCAAAATCAATGGAAGGATACTATCAGGAAACTGGTCGTGCTGGACGTGATGGCGGGGAAGGCTACTGTCTGGCTTTCTACTCTGAAAAAGATGTAGAGAAGCTGACCAAGTTCATGAAAGATAAGCCCGTTTCGGAAAAGGAAATCGGCACTCAGATTTTGAAGGAAGTGATTGATTATTCTGAATCGGCTGTTTGTCGAAGGAAGCAGATCCTCCATTATTTTGGGGAGAAGTTTGACGAAACTGGATGTAATTCCATGTGTGATAATTGTCGATCGGCAAAGACCTATTTCGATGCCGAGGAGCCTTTATTGACTGTACTGAATTTTATAAAAGAGCAGGGTGATAAATTTGATGATCAGCATATAATCAATGTGTTGATTGGACAGAACAATCAGCCTATTTCGAAATATAAACATGATACCCATGCCTTATTTGGTACTGGGAAGGAGCAAGGAGTGAATTTCTGGAATTCCTTGATCCGCCAGGCAGAATTAGCTGATTTTATCAAGAAGGATATTGATCACTATGGTCTATTGCAATTGACTTCAGGTGGTAATAAGTATATCAATAATCCGTATCCATTGAAGTTTATCTTAAATAAACCGATGGAAATGTCAAAATCAGACTCTTCAGAAGAAGGTTCTGCTCAGGCAGGTGCATTGGATGCCGAGTTGCTGAAAATGTTAAAGGATCTTAGAAAGAAGATCGCTAAACAGAAGTCGCTGCCACCATTTGTTATTTTCCAAGATCCTTCATTGGATGAAATGTGCACCCATTATCCGGTAAGCATTGATGAGTTGAAACAAATCCAAGGTGTTGGATCCGGGAAAGCCATGAAGTTTGGGGCTCCATTTGTAGAACTGATCAAAAAGTATGTGGAGGATAATGATATCGATAGGCCTCAGGATTTAGTGATCAAGAGCACGGCCAATAAATCTGCCTTAAAAGTTTCTATTATCCAGAATATCGATAGAAAGATCTCTTTGGAAGATATTGCCTCGTCAAAAGGAATCAGTTATGAAGATCTTTTGCGTGAGGTGGAGTCTATCGTAAATTCAGGAACCAAACTGAATATTGGTTATTTTGTAGATGAAATGATCGATCAGGACCGTCAAGATGAGGTCTATGATTATTTCAAAACTGCAGAGAATGATGCTATCGAAACTGCATTGGATGAATTGGGGGAGGAAGATTACTCCTTTGAGGATATCCAACTGATGCGCATCAAATTTATGTCGGAACTAGGTAATTAAAATTATATGATCAATACATATTTGCCAGAAATAAAAAATGGCAACTCTTCTTCTTTCTTTTTGATGGCAGGACCTTGTGCCATTGAAGGTGAAGAGATCGCTTTGCGTATAGCGGATAAAATCGTAAATATCACTGATAAACTGAACATCCCTTATATTTTTAAGGGATCTTATCGTAAAGCAAATCGTTCGAAAGGAAATTCCTTTACTGGAATCGGGGATGAAAAAGCATTGAAGGTGTTGGAGAAAGTAGGGAAGACCTTTGGCATACCTACCGTAACAGATATTCACGAAAGTCAGGAGGCTGCAATGGCCGCTGCGTACGTGGATGTGTTGCAGATTCCTGCATTTCTATGTAGACAGACTGACCTTTTGGTTGCTGCAGCAGAAACTGGAAAAGTCGTTAATATTAAGAAAGGACAGTTTTTATCAGCAGAATCGATGAAATTCGCTGTAGAAAAGGTTCAAGATGCTGGAAACCCTAAAGTTGTTCTTACCGACCGTGGGAATACTTTTGGTTATCAGGACTTGATCGTAGACTATAGAGGATTACCAGTTATGAAATCTTTTAATGTTCCTACGGTTATGGACTGCACGCATTCCTTGCAACAGCCAAACCAGAGTTCAGGAGTGACAGGCGGTAAACCGGAATTGATTGAGACAATTGCTAAAGCTGCCATTGCAGTCGGTGCTGATGGTCTATTTATTGAAACTCACCCTGATCCTGCAAATGCCAAATCTGATGGTGCAAATATGCTCCACCTGGATCTGTTAGAAGATCTGCTGGTGAAATTGCAAAGGATAAGGGAAGCGATTCTTTAAGACATAAAAAAAGCTGGTTTATTAAAACCAGCTTTTTTTATGTCTTAAATTTTAGATAGGAGATTTGAGTATAGCGATAGTAGAAATTCTATTCAAATTAATATCTCATGTCTCAGATCTCAAATCTCACATCTACTATTCAAAATACTCTTTAATTCTCTCAAAGAATGATTTTTCGCTTTTACCAGGTTGTGGTTTGAAGTTAGCAGAGTTCTTAAGTTTTTCTAGAAGTTCTTTTTCTTCTTTTGAAACTGTTTTTGGAGTCCACACATTCACATAAACCAATTGGTCACCTTTGTGGTAGGAATTTACTTCTGGAAGACCTTTGCCTTTTAGACGGAGGATCTTACCACCTTGAGTACCTGGTTCGATCTTGATCTTTGCCTTGCCATCAATGGTCGGAATTTCTACGCTCGTGCCTAAAGCAGCATCAGCAAAATTGATATAAAGATCATAGATGACATTGATGCCATCGCGTTTAAGCGTTTCGTGAGGGACTTCTTCAACCAGGATGATCAAATCACCAGGGATCCCACCACGTGGTGCAGCATTACCTTTTCCACTCATGGACAGTTGCATGCCTTCGCTTACACCTGCAGGAATATTGATTGAAATGGTCTCTTCACCACGAACTAAACCTTCGCCTTTACAAGAAGTACATTTGGCAGTGATTTCGACACCTTCACCATTACAGGTAGGACAGGTGCTTGTGGTTTGCATCTGACCAAGGATAGTATTGGTTACACGTCTTACAGAACCAGAACCACCACAGGTGTTACAGGTATGGTACGAGTTTTTGTCTTTGGCACCAGTACCATCACAGGTATTACATTTTACCTGTTTGTTTACTTTTACCTTTTTCTCAACTCCTTTTGCAATTTCTTCAAGGGTAAGTTTTACTTTGATCCGCAGGTTTGTTCCGCGTTGTACACGGCGTCCGCCACGAGTACCTCCGCCGCCGCCTCCGAAAAAGCTTTCAAACGGGTTGCCACCACCAAAGATATCTCCAAATTGACTGAAGATATCATCCATGTTCATGCCGCCACCACCATATCCAGAAGCAGAGTTGCCTGCATGTCCGAATTGGTCATAACGTCTTCTTTTTTCAGGGTTGCTCAGGACTTCATATGCCTCAGCAGCCTCTTTGAACTTGTCTTCAGCCTCTTTGTCTCCAGGGTTCTTATCTGGATGGTATTTGATGGCTAGCTTACGATATGATGTTTTTATTTCTGTTACTTCTGCCGTTCTGGTTACACCAAGGACATCGTAATAATCTCTTTTTGACATCTTTTATATTTATTGGCCTACTACTACTTTCGCAAATCTGATTACGTTGTCATTCAAAGTATAACCTTTTTCAATAACATCGATAACCTTATCTTTTAAATCTGGGGTAGGTGCAGGGATGAGGGTTATGGCTTCTTGGAATTCAGGATCAAAAGGTTGACCAATAACATCGATTTCCTTTACACCTAATTGTTCCATGGTTTTCTTAAGCTTATGATAAACCAAGTCAATGCCTTGTTTCATTGGGTCATCAGCAGGCACGTCTTTCATAAAGCTTAGGGAGCGATCGAAATCATCAACTACAGGTAATAATTTTAAGATTACATCCTTACCAGCTGATTGCATTAAATCAATCTTTTCTTTTGCAGTTCTCTTTTTGTAATTGTCAAACTCAGCAAACAATCTTGCATATTTATCGTTGGATTCGTTTAACTTATTGGTAAGTTCTTCGGTAGCTGCAGAACCTTGCTCTACATTTTCCTCCGAATTGTTCATTTCTGGGTCTTGAATATTCTCGTTCTCGTTTATCATCTCCTAATATCTAGTTTAAGTAACCTTAACATGGCATCCATCAATTTTTTTGCCAACAAAAAAAATCCGACATGCTGTCAGTGTTTACTGGTTTCGTTAGCAAAATTGTCGGATTTAAATGGTATTGTCAGCTATTAGATGCTGACATTGTCATGCAACGCACCATCTGCTGTTTTCAGGATGCGTGCAGGCATATTTCTAATAATTTGGTAATCGTGCGTTGCCATCAGGACAGCAGTTCCAGAGGAAGCGATGTCACGTAATAACAATACAATTTCTTCGGATGTAGCGGGGTCTAAATTCCCTGTTGGCTCATCGGCAAGGATGATTTCAGGGTTGTTCAGTAATGCACGGGCAATTACGACACGTTGCTGCTCACCACCAGAAAGTTCATGAGGCATTTTCTTCAGTTTCGAACGAAGTCCAACTTTTTCCAACACATCGATGATTCTGTTCTCGATCTGAGCCTTTTCCTTCCAACCTGTAGCTTTAAGGGCAAACTCTAGGTTTTTTTCAACTGTACGGTCGTTCAATAAATGGAAATCTTGAAAAACGATTCCCAATTTACGTCTTAGGTATGGGACATCATTTTCATGAAGTTTTTTCAGGTCGAATCCAGCAATCATCCCTTCGCCATTCGCGATGTACAGGTCTCCATAGATTATTTTCAATAAACTACTTTTTCCTGAACCAGATTGTCCAATAAGGTATAAAAATTCTCCTTGGGCAATGTCTAAGTTAACATCTGAAAGTACAAGGTGTTTTTGTTGATAGATATCTACATGTTTAAGTTTGATAACCGTATTTGTCTCTCTCATGGTAATTTATAAGTCGATTTTCTTTATTTGGCCAAATGGTAATTCACGAACAACATCCATAATGTATTCGGATTTATCAGCAAGACCGATTTTTTCCAATGATTTGTCGGGTCTATCCACGCGGAAATAAGCCAAAAGCGTAAATGCATCGTCCCTTAATTGAACATAATCTGGAATTTTTGCTACACCTTTAACCTTAATAACATACATAGTCAAACAAAATTATAATTTTTTACGAATTCACACTCATATAACGACAATAAAAGCTAATTATTGGTTTGCCAATAAAAAGTCTAATGTATTTACATTGTCTGCATAATCATCTAATGCCGGGTATTGGCTTGCACCAAATGGGAATACAGGAACGTCAGCTACCTGGAGATCCATATCGCTAGTTACACATTGAATGTCCTCTTTGTGGGCTAGGATGTATTTTTCTACATCTTCCTTAGCCTTATAGTATTCAAAATGAACGACAGCAAGGGGAGAGGCTAGGCTTTCATCTTCCTTTAACAATAGAAAACCATTGTCAAAATGTTTGTTCTTGTTGATCAAATAGATTGACTTATTGAAATCGTAATTGTTGTTGTATTTTGAATGATCTTTTATGGAATGAAAAGATTCTAGGTTGTCCAAAAGCTTTGCAATGTCATAACCTTCTGGGATGAATATTTTTGAAACAGACCTGCATCCCAAACCGAAATAATCAAAGATGTCATGTCCTAGGGCCTGTAGTTGTTCTTTAGTCTCATTTCCAGAAAGCACAGAAAGTGAGTTTCTGTTTTTTCGGATAATATTCGGTTTTTTACCGAAATAATATTCAAAATAACGCGCTGAATTATTGCTTCCTGTAGCAATGACAAGATCAAAATTCTCTAGCTTATCCAGTAATTGGATCTTCTTGGCAAATTGAGGTTCAATTTCAATTAATTGATCCAGTATAAATTTTGTTAAGCCGGCATCATCTGATGAAACTTTGATTTTGGCCGTAAACCCAGCCAATAGCACACACATGATATCATGAAATCCGACTAAGGGAAGATTTCCGGCCAATACCAAGCCTACAGATTTATCAATATCCTGATTAGGAACATCCTTAAGCCATTTCTCCAATTGATCATGGGTCAGATTTTGCGCAATGGCATGGATCTGTTGCAAAATATTTGGTTTGGTATACCAAGCATTTTTATGAACTGCTGAATCAATGATGGGAGAGTTCTTCAACTCATCAGATTGAAGGAATTGTCCGAGTTTTACGAAGGCGTTTATTCTTTGTTCTCTTGTCAAAATCTTACTATTTATAATTAATCTGTGTTTTTTTTGCCGTATATTTGCCATATCAAAGTAAATAACTACTAATTTTGTATACTTTTATTTTTGAGTATATAGCTTTAGTATTACCTTTGAAAGTGCAAAATTAGTTTATTATTTTATTGTAAGGACATAAATGGCAATTAAAATTACTGACGAATGTATAAATTGTGGGGCATGTGAACCAGAATGCCCAAATAATGCAATCTATGATGCTGGTGTAAGTTGGAAGTTTTCAGATGGTACAGCATTGGATGGTGTGATTGATTTTGGTGATGGAGTAACTCTTGACGCGAACGAATCACAGGATGCTATTTCCAATGAAGTTTATTACATCGTTTCAGATAAATGTACGGAGTGTGTGGGATTCCATGATGAACCTCAGTGTGCTGCTGTATGTCCAGTTGATTGTTGTGTTGAGGATGAAGACGTCCGTGAAACTGAAGAAGAACTATTAGCGAAGAAAGCTTGGCTTCACGCTGAATAATCTTAAAGATATTCTATAGATAAACCACCTTGAAAGAGGTGGTTTTTTTATTTTTCAAGATCCCTGAAATGGAAAATCAGTTGGTTTCTAAGTTCTATTAATCCTTTGTACCTCTTATTTTACAATCTTCCCCGATATTTTTAACCTTAACCCATCTCTCTGATTCAATATTTTACGATTGAAAAAGCCGAAACTCAGCACATTTTAGGAAATACTATAACGCAAAAGATTTGGTTTGCAGAGCTATTTTTTTATTTTTGTTCGTCTAAAAAGTAAAAAAAAGAAATAAATAACCTTATTAAATCTACATGTCAAAAAAAACTACAGGATATGTTCTACTTGCGACCATTGCGATAGCATCTATCCTGACCCTCCTTTATGAATTTAATCTTGCGCCAATTCCTGCATCCTTGATGATGGTTGTCCGTTGGGTTACTGCCATTGTTTTGGTATGGAACGCAATTGTACGGAAAGGATTGACAACATGGATCCTAACCTGTATGGTATTGGGTATTTTTGTTGGGCTTGATTTTCCAGATGTAGCTAAGGCATTGCAGCCCTTAAGCCAAGGGTTTATCAAGTTAGTGAAAACCATAGTGGGGCCAATTTTATTCTCCACCTTGGTATTTGGTATTGCTGGCCATTCAGATCTTAAGCAAGTTGGTCGTATGGCTTGGAAATCCATGTTGTATTTCTTCTGTGCTACTACATGTGCCATATTTATCGGTCTAGGTGCTATTAACTTAACCCGTGCTGGAGTAGGAATCGATATCGAGCACATGCCGCACGAAGAGTTACCGCAGACATCCGCAGTGTCAGATGCAGATAAGATCGCACTTGAACATATTGATGAAAGCGCACATTGGATCTATAAATTCACCTCATTCTTTAGGGATACATTTCCTGAAAATATTGTAAAATCAGTATACGAGAATAAAGTTTTGCAGATCGTTGTATTTGCCGTGATCTTTGGTATCGGTCTGGCCATGGTGGATGAGAAGAAGCGAAAGCCCTTTGTGGACTTCGCAGAATCACTCTCCGAAGCCATGTTCAAATTTACCAATCTGGTCATGCTCTTTGCGCCAATTGGTGTTGGGGCAGCAATGGCCTATACCGTTGGGCATTTGGGGATCGATATCCTCAAAAACCTGTTCATGTTATTGGCAACACTGTACCTAGCATTGATTTTCTTCCTTGCTGGAGTGTTATTGCCGGTAGCCCTTTATCTGAAAATTCCGGTAAAGCAATTTATCAATGCCATTAAAGAACCGGTTTCTATTGCATTTGCAACTACAAGTTCTGATGCAGCTCTTCCAAAAGCGATGAGTGCAATGGAGAAGTTTGGTGTGCCAAGGAAAATCGTTTCGT
Organism: Sphingobacterium sp. NPDC055346; assembly: GCF_053645235.1. Lineage (NCBI taxonomy): Bacteria > Pseudomonadati > Bacteroidota > Sphingobacteriia > Sphingobacteriales > Sphingobacteriaceae > Sphingobacterium > Sphingobacterium sp. NPDC055346. Next base: position 244,267 of record NZ_JBSHMI010000008.1, on the reverse strand, counting down.
TTGTAATTCCTACTGGATATAGCTTTAACTTGGATGGTACTTCACTTTACCTTTCATTAGCTTCCATCTTCGTAGCTCAAGCTGCTGGTATCCACTTGTCCTTTGGTCAACAATTGATGATCGCCTTTACTTTGATGATCACTTCAAAAGGAGTGGCAGCAGTTCCTAGGGCATCCTTGATTATTTTGATCGCAACTGCTGATCAATTTGGACTACCTGTATTTGTTATTGCAGCGATTCTAGGTATTGATGAATTGATGGATATGGCTAGGACATCCGTGAATGTCATTGGAAACTGTTTAGCTACGGTTGTAGTCGCCAAGTGGGAGGGGGAATTTGATGAAACCGCCCCATTTAGGCAGGATTCTGATGAAGACGGCATTGAAGAGATCGCCGAAGTCATTGAAGAAGGTCCTGAAGGGGAAACCAGGTCTTAGACCATAAAGATATTTAAATAAGGGAGCTTTTCATACGAATTGCTCCCTTTTTCTATCTATTAATTGTGATTATGAAATAAATCCTTTGACATACTGTTTCGTAATTTCATGCTTAGGTTCCAAGAGAATCTGCTCTGAGGGTCCAAATTCAATAACCTCACCATTGTATAAGAATAATATATAATCTGATACCCTTCTGGCTTGGCGTAGGATATGTGTGACCAAAACAATGGTATAATCTTGTTTTAATTGGACCAATAAGTTCTCAATGACCTGAGTTGAAATTGGATCCAAAGCAGAAGTAGACTCATCTCCCAATATGATTTCTGGCTCTACAGCGAGGCCTCTTGCTAAACAGAGCCGTTGTTGTTGTCCGATCGATAATTTACTTGCGGAACCATCTAACCGATCCTTAACCTCTTCCCATAAACCTACATTGCGCAATTGTCTTTCAACTATAGACTTTAAAGACTTTTTATCTTTATTTCCATGAATTTTAGGGCCATAGGCAATGTTGTCGAATATAGACATCGGCAGAGGAAATGGTTTTTGGGACAGTAAGCCCATCTTTTTCCGGATATGGGTCACCTCAGCATCCGGACCATAAATATCTTCACCATTGACAAGTACCGATCCCGTGACCTTGACTTCAGCGGAATCATCCAATAGCCTATTAAGCGTCTTGAGCAAGGTGGTTTTGCCACATCCTGAGGGACCAATGATAGAGGTAATGCAGTTATTTGGGATCTCGAGATTGATGTCCTTTAAAATATGTTGGTCTTCAACAAAAACATTCAAGCCCTTAATCTCAATATGTGGATTTACCTGATGGATTATACCCGGTGTTTTTTCTGTCTCGATGCTAGGTATTGCGTACATATAACAATAAGTAAGATGATTATAGTTAAAATTAATGCGGAAGCATAGGCTCTACCCTGAACTTCAGGAATAGGGCTGCTCAACTGAAAGAAAATCGCCAATGGAAGGGTTGCAGTAGGTTCATCCAGATAAATCGGAATATTGTCGCTGAACCCGGTTGTCAATAATACGCCTGCAACATCTCCAATTGCCCTTCCGAATGCAAGTAAAATCGCGGTGAACAGACCTGGTTTAATATAGGTTATCATGACTTTGGCTGATTCCCAGCGAGTTGCTCCTAATGATGTCGTAATATGGCCTAAATCCGTTGGAATGGTCTGAATTAACTCATCTAAGGTCCTGACAACGATTGGAATAGTTAAAAGGGTAATCGTGATCACACCACCGATCAGCGATGCTCGGACACCTAGCCACACCATGATGCTGAAAGCTATTGCTCCATATACTATAGATGGCACTCCAAATAAAACATCAAATACTAATTTGGAAAATCGACTGATCCTTGATCCTTTCTTAGAATAGATGTTTAAATAAATACAGATAGGTATCCCAATGATAGTGGCTAAGAACGTTGATAAACCTGCAAGGTAAAGCGATCCAAGTATCGCATTGAGGATTCCACCGCCTTTACCTACATAAAATCCTCCTTCAGGAGTCTTGGTGATCATATCTAAGCTCAAATATGGCAATCCTTTGTAAAGGATCGTCCCTATGATAAAGAATAAGGAGCCTGTGATGATGATCCCAGAACCTTGCATAAGGAGTTTGGCAAACTTTTCTTTTCTCAGCCTTCTATTGATGTTGCTCATATATTTTTTGCCTCCATTTTCTTTAATATCCCTCTTGAAATCAGGTTAAATCCTAAAATGATAACAAACAATAGCAATGCTGCGAACATCAATGCGGAATCATATAGAGGAATGGACATCATTTCCCCAAAGTTATTGGCAATTAGAGCGGGTAATGGATATCCCGCATCAAATATGGATTGAGGGATCTTTGGAATATTTCCACAGACCATAAGCACGGCAATGGTTTCCCCAAATGCCCTGGAAACAGCTAGAACTATTGCAGCCATTATTCCGGGCCTTGCTTTCTTTAATATCACTTGCTGAATGGTTTCAAGTTTAGTAGCGCCTAAGGATAAGGAAACTGATCTCAGCTCCTTAGGAATGGTCTGCAAGACCTCGACCATAATGCTCACCATGATTGGAAAAATCATGACGGCCAATACAATACCTCCAGAAAAGACAGAGTAACCGGTACTGCTGATTCCGAAAATAGGAGCGATGTACCCTCCAATTAATGGAACTACGAATAGAACTCCCCATACACCATAAAGTACAGGTGGGATAGCTGCTAATATGTTTACTAATGGCAGTACAAAATTCCGCAATCTGTTTCCAGCATACTCGACCAAGTAAACGGATGCAGCCAAACATAAGGGTACAGCAATGATTAATGCGATTAATGTAACCCATACAGTCCCCATGATAAACGGTAAAAAACCGAAGTTTCCTTTCATAGGCGACCAAATGCTACTGCTCAGGATAGTCCACAAGGATTCTGTGGCAATTAAAGGTTCTGCCTTAATACTTAACCCAATGAGGATTGCCAATATCACCAAGAGGCATATTCCCAATAAAATCCCAGAGAGGTTTTTGATTATTTTATCTTTTATCAGTCTGTAATTCACTTGCAAGCAATTTTTCGTTCTCTTTCTTGTTCAATTCCTTATTGATCGGCACAAATCCATTGTCCAGTAAATATGCCTGTTGTTTGTCGGTCATTACAAAACGGACAAACTCTTCCAGTAACTTTGATTGATGTTCCTTATTGAGGACAAACATAAGTTCCCTTGAAGGTGGTGATGGGTATTTTCCGGTTGCCACTGCATTTGTGAGGCTATCCAGTTCTGTGTAGAAGTTTTCCTGAGCATCAATCTTATGGTTTGAATTAATATCAAGTGGCAGGGCTATAATATTTGCTGTTGTTCTTTTTGTTTCTAAATCAAAAACATAGTTGATGTTATTAAAACCAATAGCAAGCGGATTGTCTTTGATGGCTTGAGCTAATCCTGGATCACCAAATATTCCGATTCCTTTTAATTCCTCTTGAGTTGCTCCAAGATACTTCGCCCAGGTTTCTGCTGCTCCAGCAGCATCCGAACGTATATATACTTCAATATTCTTGTTTACAAAGCTTGGATCTAAATCACTCCACTTTTTGATTTTGCCTGTTACAAAGATTCCTTTTAGTTCATCTTGACTCAATCCTCTTGTTAGGAGAGCGGCGATATTAGGATGTTTGCTATTTAAGGTTCCTATAACGGCATCGTTTGCTACAATAACTGGTAAAGCACCTTTTTCTATTTCTATCGGGTGTAGGTCTCGGGATACCAATCCGATATCTACCATATTAGAAAGCACATCAGATATCCCTTTTCCAGCTCCTCCCGCTGAAATATTGAATCTTACATGAGGGTGTAATTTCTTGAAATCTTCACTCCATAAAACAGCAATTGGGTAGAGCGCAAAGGCCCCAGAAATTGATATTGTGCCTACAAATCCCTTGTCCTTATCATAGCCTTGGTCAACTTTCGGTGCACAAGAAAATGTTACAATCTGGATTAAGGAGCTAAATATCAGTAGTTTAATTGTTTTTATTTGCTGTTTTTTATACATCCTTTAAAATTAATTACACAAATATATAGTAATTTGGTAGACTTTGTATAGTTCTTTTATAATTATTTTATACATTTGTCGAATAAACGTTATCAATAACCTAACTAAAGAGGTGAAATATTACCTTTTTAATAATTGAAGATAGTATGCAGAGCTTTAGGACAGAATTAGAGAATCCTGTAGTAGCACAGGAAATCATAGAATTAGAGAAAAAGATTAGAGCTTATCGGAAAGGTGATCTACCAGAAGAAAAGTTCAGATCCTTGCGTTTAGCTAGGGGAGTGTATGGGCAGAGGCAGTCTGGCGTTCAAATGGTGAGGATAAAACTCCCATTTGGGAAAGTTACTTTTCAGCAGATATTAAAAATTGCGGATATCTCTGATGAGTACGCAAGCAAAAACCTTCACCTAACTACCAGACAAGATATTCAAATCCATTTCGTAAGCCTTGACAAGACCCCAGAACTTTGGGCTAAGCTTGCCGAGGACGATATGACCTTAAGGGAAGCCTGTGGGAACACCGTTAGAAATGTAACGGCTTCAGCAACTGCCGGTATTGATCCGGAGGAACCATTCGACGTATCTCCTTATGCTCATCAAACTTTTAAATATTTTGTCCGTAATCCTATCTGTGCTGAAATGGGAAGGAAATTCAAGATTTCATTTTCAGCCTCTGATAAGGATAGCGCATTTTCCTATATCCACGATTTCGGTTTTATTCCTAAAATCAGAATAGTTGATGGTAAAGAACAAAGAGGTTTTAAGGTCATGTTAGGTGGTGGATTAGGTGCCCAGCCAATTCTAGCGCATGAAGTCTATGATTTCCTTCCTGAGGATGAAATCCTTCCTTATGCGGAAGCTACAATTCGGGTTTTTGACCGTTATGGAGAGCGGAATAACCGAAATAAAGCAAGATTTAAGTTCTTGGTACAAAAACTTGGTCTTGAAACGGTCTTGGATCTGATAGAAGAAGAGAAGATCGCGGTAAAACATAAGCGTGTTCCCTTTGACATCGATGCAATCCCTCAACCTGAGCCGCCATCAAATAAAGTTGAAGAAGAAATAGCAGATGACCTGCTTGGTTTTGAGCTTTGGAAAGCAACAAATAGCTTTGAACAAAAGCAAAAAGGCTATTATGGCGTTTATGCAAATATCCAAACAGGAGATATTTCCACGGAAAAAGCACGGATACTGATCGCTGGAATCAGGGACCATGTCGCTGACGATATTCGTATCACCCAAGACCAGAATCTATTGTTTAAATACGTGCGTGCCGAATCATTAGCAAGTATTTATAATGTACTCTTGAAATTAGGTTTTGCAAAACCGGGTTATAATAGCACAGCTGATATTACCACTTGTCCAGGAACGGATACCTGTAATTTAGGGATTTCGAATTCAACAGAAATGGCAAGGGTACTGGAGAATTATATCCATGAATTCCACCAGGATTTTATACAGGAAAAGGAATTAAAGATTAAGATCTCTGGTTGCATGAATTCTTGTGGCCAACATGGTCTTGCTCATATTGGCTTCCACGGTAGTTCGGTAAAAGTCAATGGCAATGTGGTCCCTGCAGCTCAAGTCATGCTTGGAGGCGGAACCCTTGGTGACGGAAAAGGTAGGGTGGCAGATCGAGTGATCAAAGTTCCTACTAAAAGAGTTCTTCAGGTAGTTGATGTTATATTAGCTGATTTTAAGTCGAATAAGGATAGCGAACAAAACTTCATTTCTTATTACGAACAGCAAGGGAAAGATCATTTCTATAGATTATTGAAACCATTGGCAGAGCTTGGAAACCTCAGTGCTGATGAGCATATCGATTGGGGTCATGAAGAAAGTTTTGAAACTGCCATTGGTGTCGGCGAATGTGCTGGAGTGGTAATTGATCTCGTGGCCACCTTATTATTAGAGGCCGAAGAAAAACTGGAGCTAGCAGAACTTGCATTGGAACAAAAGCAATTTGCTGATGCAATCTATCATTCTTATAGCTCATTCGTATGGACAGCTAAAGCCTTATTGTTAGATAAAGGCATAAATGCTTCGACACAAACCGCAGTTATTCAAGAGTTTGATGACAACTATGTAAATGAAGACTACTTCCAGTTTCCAGCTTCATTTTCAGATAGAGTTTTACAGATCAACAAATACGAGCCTTCTGAGGAATTTGCAAGAACCTATTTGCTGCAAGCCAAGGCCTTTTGCTTTGAGGCAAAAGAACGTAGAGAAGAATGGCGTGTAGTAAACCAATAAGAGAGGAGAGAACATGAAGGAAATTAAACCATTTGTAACATTAGTAGGCGCTGGTCCAGGTGACCCAGACCTAATTACCTTAAAAGGCATTAAAGCAATCCAACAAGCCGACGTAATTCTTTATGATGCCTTAGTAAATGAGGAATTACTAGAACTTGCAACAGCTGATTGTACAAAAATATACGTTGGGAAACGAGCTGAACAGCTATCTACCTCACAAGATCAGATCAATCAACTTTTGGTTGATTACGCTTTGACCCATGGTCATGTTGTTAGGCTCAAAGGTGGAGACCCATTTGTCTTCGGACGTGGTGGTGAAGAAATTGATTTTGTAAGAAAATTCAATATTCCTACCGCAGTAGTGCCTGGGCTTTCTTCTTCGATCAGTCTTACTGGATTGCAACAGATCCCATTGACATACCGAGGGATTTCTGAATCTTTTTGGGTCATTACTGGAGCAACGAAAGCGGGTTTCCTTTCTGAAGATTTATATACTGCAGTCAATACTAATGCTACAGTCGTAGTTTTGATGGGTTATGCTAAACTTCATAAAATCATTGAATTATATAAAGAAAATGGAAAGGCTGATCTACCAATCGCTTTGATCCAAAATGGATCTCTTCCTAATGAAAAGATTGTGTTGGGTAGGGTTGATAATATCCTTGACCAAGCTGAAGCATCAGCCATTGGAGTACCTGCCATCATAGTACTTGGAGAAGTCGTTGCTAAACATCTGGAATTTGAAAAGGTTAAAGAACAATTACAATTTATAGAAGGATAATGAACGAGCTTTTTCCAATATATGTCAAGTTAGATCAGGTAGAAACCTTGTTGGTTGGTGCTGGTCCCGTTGGATTGGAAAAGATACAGGCTATTATTTCCAATTCACCAAATGCCAAGGTTACCGTGGTGGCAGAGGAAATTTGTCATGATTTCTATGAATTTGTATTGGGTAAAGAAAATATAGTGCTACATAAGCGTTCGTTTTCAGCCGTCGATCTTTATTCCAAACAGGTGGTAGTTCTGGCGACCAATAATCCCAAATTAAACAGCTATGTAAGGGAGCTTTGCTCAGATCATCATATCCTTTTGAATGTGGCAGACAAACCATCCCTATGTGATTTCTATCTGGGTTCGGTGGTTCAAAAAGGAAATTTGAAAATCGGGATTTCAACAAATGGGAAATCTCCAACGATTGCCAAAAGACTGAAAGAGTTCTTGAATGACCTTTTACCAGAAGAAATTGATGAAACACTCAATCTCATGGCAGATCTTAGAAACCAGCTTTCCGGTGACCTTAAGGAGAAAATAACAGTGCTGAATGCACATACGGAGCAATTAATTAAACAAAATGAATATGATCGAGCAAATTAAAGCAGACTTAATTGGAGCAGATGCACGGTCTATCATCCAATATATTGAGGAGAAATATGCCGAAAAAGCTGTCTTTTCTACCTCATTTGGAATAGAGGATCAAGTGTTGACCCACATTTTGGCTCAAGAAAAATCAAGGACGTCTATTTTCACCTTAGATACTGGACGACTTTTTCCGGAAACCTATTATGTGTGGAATCGGACATTAGACCTCTATAAGCTAAAAATCAAAGCCTATTATCCAGAAACAAAGGCCGTAGAAGAACTTTTGGAACAGAAGGGGCCATCTAGTTTTTATAATTCCGTAGAGGATCGAAAGGAATGTTGCTATATCAGAAAAATTGAGCCTCTAAAGCGAGCAATTGCTGGTTATCAGGTCTGGATTACTGGAATCAGAGCTGAACAATCTCAAAATAGAGACCAAATGGAATTTGTGGAATGGGATGATGTCAATCAGATCATTAAAATCCATCCCTTATACAACTGGACCTTGGCCGACGTAGAAAAATACTTAAAAGACAATTTCGTTCCTTATAACCCACTACATGATAAAGGATTTATCAGTATAGGTTGCCAACCTTGTACGAGAGCTGTACAAGAAGGAGAGGACTTCCGCGCCGGCAGATGGTGGTGGGAAGATAAATCAAAGAAGGAGTGTGGATTACATGTAACACATAAATAATTAGTTTATACAATGGATTACTTAGATCATTTAGAGGCAGAAGCCATTTACATACTGAGAGAAGTAGCTGGACAGTTCGAAAATCCTGCACTTTTATTCTCCGGAGGAAAAGATTCGATTACATTAGTTCACCTAGCTAAGAAGGCGTTTCGACCAGGTAAATTTCCATTTCCATTAGTTCATATCGATACAGGCCACAATTTCCCCGAAACCATTGAGTTTCGTGATTGGCTAATAGATCAAATTGGAGAAAAACTAATTGTGGGTTATGTGCAGGAAAGCATAGATGCTGGTAAGGTCGTTGAACAGAAAGGCAAAAATGCCAGTAGAAATGCCCTGCAAACGGTTACTTTACTCGATACGATCGAAAAAAATGGTTTTGATGCCTGTATTGGTGGAGCCCGCCGTGATGAAGAGAAAGCTAGGGCCAAGGAAAGGATATTTTCTGTAAGGGACGATTTTGGACAATGGGATCCTAAGAGACAGAGACCAGAGCTTTGGAATATTTTCAATGGCAAAATCCAAAAAGGCGAAAATGTCCGCGTTTTCCCTATCTCCAATTGGACTGAACTCGATGTTTGGAATTATATAAAAAGAGAAAAGATCGCCTTGCCATCCATATATTTCTCCCACAAAAGGGACGTGGTTTTTAGAAATGGTCAATGGATGGCAGCTGATCCTGTCCTTCAGATTGATGACAACGATCTTGTAGAACATAAATCTGTGCGTTTCAGAACAGTAGGAGATATGACATGTACTGCCGCTGTAGATTCGATTGCTACTGAATTAGATGATATCATCAACGAAATTAAAGCATCCACAGTTAGCGAGCGTGGCGCCAGAATGGATGATAAGGTCTCGGAAGCTGCAATGGAAGATCGCAAAAAGCAAGGCTATTTTTAATTTAAGGGAGGAAAAGAACATGAACATTTTGAAATTTTTAACGGCCGGATCTGTAGATGACGGAAAGAGCACACTGATTGGGCGATTATTATATGATACCAATTCTATTTTAGATGATCAATTGGAAGCCATCCAAAAAGCAAACCGCAAGAATGATGATGGAACCATTGATTTAGCAATCCTGACAGATGGTCTAAAAGCAGAAAGGGAGCAAGGTATCACTATAGATGTCGCCTATAAATACTTCCAAACGGAAAATAGAAAATTTATCATAGCTGATGCACCCGGACATATACAATATACCAGGAACATGGTTACCGGAGCTTCAAATTCTGATCTGATCATTATTCTCGTTGATGCCAGAAAAGGCGTAATTGAGCAGACTAAGCGTCATTCATTTATTGCTAAAATATTGGGAATCAAAAAGGTATTGGTTTGTGTCAATAAAATGGATATGGTAGATTATGAATTGGCAGTTTTTGAGAATATCAAAACAGAATATCTTAACCTAGCCAATAAATTGGGCTTAGAAGATGTTGATTTTATTCCTGTATCTGCTCTTAAAGGTGATAATATAGTACAAAAGTCCCAAAGAATGCCTTGGTATCATGGCGCACCATTACTCACATATTTGGAAGAAGTTGAATTTGAGGAACTTGCAATCCAAGGTTGGCGTTTTCCAGTTCAATGGGTAGTTCGCCCGCAAAGTACTGATTTACACGATTATAGAGGTTATGCCGGTAGGGTGTTGGGAGAGGGCTTGAAAGTAGGGGAAGAGGTCCTGGTTTTACCAAGTGGCTCCAAATCTAAGGTAAAATCTATAGAATTTGATAGTCAGGAATTGCCTGAAGCACACAATGGATCATCTGTCATCATCCATTTAGAAGATGAAATTGATATTTCTAGAGGAGATTTCATTGTCAGTGCCAACCATCCAGCAAAAACTGACAAATCTTTTGAAGCTAATATCTCTTGGTTTGAAAACAAAGAACTTGACTTGGGGCAGATTTATTTGTTGCAGACTCATTCTAAAGTAAGTAAAATAAAAATTCCAGAAATCCTTTATAAATACGACGTCCATACTCAAGAACAATTATATGAGCAAGCGATTGGTCTTAATGATATTGGTCGAGTATTAATAAAATCTGCAGATGAAATTGTTTATGATCAACAAAAGGATTTCCCAGAAAACTCTAGAGCAATTATCATCGATCCCAGAACGAATATTACAGTAGCTGCTGCAATAATTCAATAAGAAAACTATACAGAATCCTATAGGAGCTAATAAATTTAGAAACTATAGGATTTTAGTATTTAACACAAATATACAAGAGAAGGGTATATTCAATAATTACTATTTAACATAATATAAATTATTTGACTTATTTATTATATGAGACAATAAGGCAAATCCCTTAACTATCGATTCTCATAACAAAATTTAAAGTCTAAGTAATAACCAAACTATCCGCAATAATTACTCACTTAAAAACCAAATCCAAATTTGGTGTCCGAATGATTCCTTTGACTTAGATTCTAAAATGCTGTGAATAATCCTTTAAATAATTAAATGGCTTTAAATAAATTGGGATCCAATCCTAGATGGAATTCTGAAACACTTATTGCTTATGGAATATTTTATAGGATTATATATTTCTCAAGCATTAGCCTTTTCTACCATAAATCAACAGCCGTTTAAATGCATAAATTGCTGGAAAACTTTTATAGGCATCCACTATCCTTTTTTTAAATTCCTGGATGAATCCTTCCTTATTCTCTTCATCCAAAATCTCTAAATAAGGCACCATTGCCGAACCTGAGATGAAATCATACAGATCATCCACATTTTCAGCAATCTGAGGATATACCTTTTGATAGATTTCAATATCCTTTATTCCATTGTCAAACAGCATCTGTGTATACTCATCCATGGATAGAACTGGGGAATTTCGCGTGAAATGACCTAATTGAGAGGCAAAGGGTTCCTCCTGTACCAATTTTAATAGGATCTGATTTAATTTATTATCATTCTGAACGGGCATCTGAATGGCTAATTGACCTCCCGCCTTTAATTTGGAAATAACTTTAGGAAAAAGAACGGTATGCTTATCCAACCATTGTAAGGCTGCATTGCTAAAAATTAAATCCCAATGCCTGTTGTCAGCTATTGCATCCTCTATGTTTTCCAGTTTAAACTTAAGCCGATCATTTTCGTAAGGCTTCGACTTTTCAAGCATTTCTGCTGAATTGTCTACGCCCAAGATTTTAGCTTCCTTAAAGCGGTTTGCAAGCGTTGCAGTCTGTTCTCCAGTACCACAGCCTAAATCAATACATTCCATTGGCCCTAAATCTTCTACCAAATTTAGCAGGTCATAAAATGGCTTATAGCGAATATCTTTATATCGGTTGTATACTTCTGGATCCCAAGGCATAGTTGTAAATTATTTTAGTTTAGAAAATGCTACCTTAATTCCCATCAAAATAAATACCATACCTGAAAATTTATCCATAAATCCCTTGATTTTATTGTTGCCCTTGATCTTGCTTGAAAAAAGGTTCATGGAAAGCGCCAATATGCAATAATACAGCAATCCTAAGGCCGCATAGGTAAAACCTAATACGATAAAGGGAATTGAAGAACCTACAGCGTCTTTCTGGACAAACTGAGGGAAAAAGGAAAGAAAAAACAAAGCCACTTTAGGATTCAAAACGTTGGTAATCAATCCAGATTTAAAGTTTTTCCAGCCACTTTCTGACTCAGTCGTGATCTCTTCCAGGTTAAAGCCCTTTTCCTTAGAAAGAATGGATTTGATCCCTAAATAGATTAAATAGGCTGCTCCTAAATATTTTATGATGGAAAAAGCTATTGCTGACTGGGCAATCAACACCGAAAGACCCAAAGCTGCAAACATGGTATGCACTAATATGCCTGCATTGACCCCGATCGCAGAATATATACCTGCAGACCTCCCCTGGCTAATGGATTTATTCAGCACAAAAATGGTATCCATTCCCGGTGTAATTATAAAAACTAAGGTCGCAAGCAAAAAGAGCTCAAAATTGAAGATGCCAAACATGTTTCGGAATTTGTTTTCCCAAATCTAAAAATTTAAGTGAGGAAATCAATTGAAAAATTAACCTGACTTCCAAAATGTTTTTGATAAATTAGAAAGGAAGAAATGCCTGGTTTTAACCCGCTTAAATAAAGACCATTGAGAGAGTTACCAAAAATGGATAGGAATACCATTGGCCCTTTTGCTGATGTCTCACTGTTAGATTTCTATAGCGGTGTCTTCAACTGTGTGTTTGTTTCCTTAAATCCTTTCCTACAACTGCTGGACTCTTCCACTTTGAAACTTTCTAATTTCTGGGAAATAGACGATAGAACTTCTATTGATATTAAACAAAGGATCCTTCTCCATACTAAACCCATTCGATGGGAAGAGATATTAATGATTTCAGGATTTCAGGGGATTAACCAAATAGATATCGCATTGAGGACTTCTATCGGTGGATTGGTCAAGCTGAAACAAGATTGGGTCCTTGAGGAAATATTAGATAATGCAATGGAGAATAACCAAATCCTAGCACCAACTGAAGGCCGCATTCCTGAAAACCAAATCAACTCTATTCTAAAAGCGATTAAAAAACAGGGATATGAATGGATATGTTTAGGCGCTGAATTTGGTGATGCCATGGAATTGGTCTGGATTGATGACCTGATCCAGGATCAAATAGATTATGCTACACACCAAAATCTATATACATATGATCGCAAGATATTGATCAGCTGCCATTGGGATAGCTTCCAAATCTATATCTGTTCTAATCCAGCGACCGTGAAAAGTATCGTGAAGGATGCTTTATTGGAAGGTTTTTACGCCAATGAGAAAACAGAAGTTTATTGGAGTGTAAAAGCTGATTGATCTTAACTTGTTCAAAATATAAATATTGGCAGCATTTTTTCAACAATATTCCTCAAATTTGCCATTCTATTGAATGATACATGAAGCTTCAAGCCATCAATCTTATTTCCAAGGAAAAGATCAATTTAAAGAATGAAATTCTCGCTGGATTAACGGTTTCTATGACCATGATCCCAGAGTCGCTTTCATTCGCCATACTGGCGGGACTTTGCCCACTCACTGGTCTATATGCCGCTTTCTTGATGGGTATTGTAACTGCTTTTTTAGGAGGTAGACCTGGAATGGTATCCGGTGGCGCCGGTGCTACAATTGTTGTCCTGATTGCATTGGCTTCCTCACATGGGGTCGAATACCTATTTGCTGCTGTGGCCCTTGCCGGCCTTATGCAGATCCTAGTTGGCGCTTTTAAATTAGGGAAATTTGTTCGTCTGATTCCACAGCCTGTTATGTACGGATTCTTAAATGGTCTGGCCATTATTATCTTTATGGCCCAATTAAAACAGTTTAAAACGTTCAACAATGGCATAGAAACCTGGATGACAGGCTCTCCCCTCTTAATAATGGCTGGTTTGACATTGCTGACCGTATTGATCGTGTTGATCTTTCCAAAAATTACCAAAGCTGTTCCGGCATCATTGGTTGCTATCATCGTCACCTTTGCCTTGGTTTACTTCTTTGATATCCATACGAAGAAAGTTATTGATATAGCATCGGTGAGTGGTGCTTTTCCCTCTTTCCACATACCCAATGTCCCTTTTTCCATCGAAACCTTGAAAATCATCTTTCCTTATGCTTCGGTTATGGCTGCAGTTGGATTGATTGAATCCTTGTTAACCTTAAATATGGTTGATGAAATCACAAATACTAAGGGAAGTTCAAATCAGGAAGCCGTAGCGCAAGGTACTGCGAATATGGTCAATGGTTTTTTCGCAGGTATGGGAGGTTGTGCCATGGTGGCTCAGACCTTGGTGAATATCAATGCTGGTGCGCGGACCAAGATTTCAGCCATTGTTGGTGCATTGGGAATCTTGTTTGTGATCTTGGTTGGTGGAAAGGTAATTGAACAGATTCCTATGGCTGCTTTGGTTGGAGTAATGATGATGGTGGCAATTTCTACTTTTCAATGGGGCTTTTTACGTCTCTTAACAAAAATGCCAAAATCTGATGTGCTGGTTGGTATCCTGGTAGCAGCCATTACGGTCATCTTGCACAACCTGGCTTTAGCGGTATTTGTAGGGGTAATCATATCAGCATTGGTGTTTTCTTGGGATAATGCCAAAAGGATTCGCGCCAGGAAATCCATAGCAGAAAATGGCGAAAAGGTATATGAAATATACGGACCTCTGTTCTTTGGTTCCACAAGTAATTTCATGGATAAATTTGATATGAATGAGGATCCCGAACATATCATCATAGATTTTCAAGAATCGAGGGTAGTCGATATGTCCGCCATAGAAACCTTGAAAAAACTGATCCAAAAATATCAGGATTTAAATAAGAAAGTTACCTTAAGACATCTCAGTCCAGATTGTGTCCGATTATTGGATAACGCCAAAGGATTTATAGAAGTCGATATCGAAGAAGATCCAACTTATAAGGTTATGCCTAAAGGTTAATCAGTAACCATAAAAAAACTAATTGGGTTTAACTGAATAAACCCAATTCGTCTATTTATAGTCAGTGATTAAATCTTATCTGTCAGGCTGCTGATATCTATCGTTGGTTTTTCCAGATTCATGGCTTTGATCGTATTCTTGCATTCATCTACCATTTGTTGGGTCATTTTGTATTCATAATTTCCATAATCATCATATTTCATTTCCCCTACATAAAAGAAACCATATTGATCAAAGAAATCAGTTAAATCTGTCCTTGATACCTCGCAGGCAGTCTTGATGAAATTCAATTGATGAACTGCTGGGTTTCGTTCCACAACAACAGGCTCCCTGCCCCATCGTTCCCGGATTTTTTGCCTAGAAGGACTATTGTTCTTATTTTGTTTTCTCAAAGTCTCAAATAAGTCTGGATAGAAATCTGGGTTCTTCCCCTCCCCTTCAAAGTATAATTGCAATTGCCAAAATGGAACTAACCTGTTGAACACATCAGGGTCTTGCAAATAGGAAATCTTTTTGTCAATGATCGATTCTTTAGCTAACTGGAAATTGTTTTGGGCCAAGATTCTTGATTTGTTTCCAAATGACCTCATGACATAAAGCGAATAAATATTATTACTCACCTCTCCTAATCCTCCCCAACTCAGCATTGGCGAGGTTTGGTGCACATGGCCAACTTCATGGCTAAATCCCCAACAAGGGTCACCATTGATGACTGAACTTGGATCTAAGACCATCTTCATGGCATAACCCTGCTTGTCTCCCATATAGGCCACTCCATCACCATCACGGAACATATAGTAGTTATAGTTTACTCTTGCTAATATCTTATTATCGGGAACCCTATCGTATTTGATCAAGCCCATTAATCGATGCTGCCTATAGACGAGGGAATCGTAATTGCTGATCAACTCCTTCCCTTTTCCGTATGCATATTTCTTTAGATCCTCTACGGGATAAGCCGTTTGTATATGCTTGCCCTTGGCATCCATGATCGGATAGACAGCATGGTCCAAAAATGTATTCCAATCTTGGTCAGAATGCTTCTGTATATCAAAATAACCATTTACCTGTCCAGATAGAAAATGTATTTTGATCGGTTTTTCGTCCTTGGGCTGATCAGAGAAGTAATTGACATAAGCCAAACTGCCAAAATCCTTTAATTCAATGATATTGACCCCATTCTTTAATTTGAATTCCTTCTTCTCGATTCCCCAACCCTTCGGGTCTTTGGTCGGCTCTTCTGGGTTTGGCGCTTTACGCATCCAATTTGGAATAACGAGCTTGATATCTTGATCATCTTCAATACCATCAGCAATAAGGATGTGTTTGCCAATAGGTAGATAAACGCCGGTTACATTTTCATATTTGCTATATCCATCGCCAATACTCAGTTCTTGACCCAATGTTTTCGGTGATAATAGTGCAGGATAGCTGGCATATTTATAAGGGTCAACATTTTTGCCAGACAATAATCCTTGTGCTAAGGCACGGATATCCTCATTTGCAATAGTCGCTATCTGTTTCTTGTTTACTCCCTTTTTAAGTTGGGTAGCTAGCCCGTCTTGGAAGACCGTTAAATCAGCATATACTTGATGCAGATCTTGGGCACTCTGGGCACAACTAAGGTTACTGATTAATAAGGCTGCTGAAAGTGTAATTAGTGTTTTTTTCATAATAAAGAATTGATCCAGTACTGACTAAAATACATTTAATTTTTTATCTCAATAACGTGAGAATTTGCCAAAACAGGCTAATTACGCTTTATTTGCAGTTTCAATCGGTTGACTAAAATTTTATTTATTTCTGGTCTCTTGATTAACAATAAATAATTCTAAGCTCCGTTTAAAATTTGAACCCTAAAATTTATTTTTCAATGCACTTTAAAACTTACTCTTTAACGCTAGTTTCAAGCCTCATTTCCTGTTCTGTTTTCTCTCAAAATCTGCAAGGCTTAAAACCGCAGATTGACAAAATATTAGCTAATTACCAAGCTAAAGTTGGGATTGCCATTCACAATAATGATTTTACCGATAGCTTGATAATGAATGGAGATCATCAATATCCCTTACAGAGCACGTATAAGTTCCATCTTGCCATTGCCATCCTTGATCAGGTGGATAAAGGGAAGTTAAGTTTGGACCAACCTGTGGATATCAGTAAGGCGACAGTTACCACTGATCTATACAGTCCAATCAAGGATAAGTTCCCCAATGGTACAACGCTGCCATTAAGTGAGATATTAAGGTATACCGTAGCGGAAAGCGACAATGTAGGTTGTGATATTATGTTTGGATTGCTTGGAGGGACTGAGCCTGTACAAAAATATTTTGAAGATAGAGGCTATACGGAGCAATCGATCAAAACTACCGAGGAAGAACAGCAGAGTAACTGGGATATTCAATTCCAGAATTGGACGAAGGTGGCACAAGCCAATAGAATCCTCTTTGATTATTACACAAACACGAAAAAATTGCTGTCAGACAGTTCCCATAAATTTCTTTGGGATACCATGCGCTCCACAAGTACTGGTAAAAACAGGTTAAAGGGTCTATTGCCACAGGGCACCGTTGTAGCCCACAAGACCGGTTATTCCGGAGTCAATAAAACAACAGGCATCATAGCTGCAGTCAATGATATTGGCGCAGTCAGGTTGCCAGATGGCCAGGTTTTCTATATTTCAGTCTATGTTACCGACTCCAAAGAAACCGAACCGAACAGCGCCAAAATTATTGCAGAAGTTTCAAAAGCGTCTTATGATTATTTGAGGAAGTAAGGTTGTGTATCAACAACTTATATAACATTTATTATCAGCATAGTAGGAAGTTTATATGATCTTGGTCTATCCTCTCATCCTTTGCATCCTGGTTCATTCCCAGTTCTTGGTCTATCCTCTCATCCTTTGCATCCTGGTTCAAAACTCAGTTCTTGGTCCATCCTCTCATCCTTGTTGGGTGAGCGGAGACGAACCCCATCCTGGTTCAAAACAATATTTTTAAAACAATCTCCCAAAATATTCTGTTTGAACAATTACATTTGTTTAATACGAACTAGAACAATGAAACCAAAAAAATTAGAACCACAGCGTGCCGAGGAACTATTGGAAATCCTTAAAAAGCGATTTGAAAAAAATATGCACAGGCATCCTAATATCAACTGGGAAGATGTTAAAGGAAAATTAGAGGCTTCGGCTGATAAACTTTGCAGCATTAATGAGATGGAAGAATCAGATGGTGAACCTGATGTGGTATCGATATATGACAATGAGGAAATCATCTATATCGACTGTGCTGCAGAAAGCCCAAAAGGCAGACGTAGCTTATGTTATGATGAGGAGGCATTGGAATCCCGAAAAGAACATAAGCCCAAAGATTCGGCGGTCAACTTGGCCAATCATATGGGGGTAAAAATATTGAATGAGGCAGAATATGCCGCTTTACAGGCTTTGGGCAACTTTGATGCGAAGACCTCTAGTTGGCTGGAGACCCCAACTGAGATTAGGGAAAAAGGCGGTGCTATCTTCGGAGACTATCGCTTTGGCCGGGTTTTTACCTACCATAACGGAGCAGAATCCTATTATGCAGCCCGTGGATTCCGTGGTTTGATCTCGCTTTCCTAAAAATATCAATAATCCTTTCAAGGATTATACCTAACCTAGCCGATCAAAATTCAGCTAGGTTTTTTATTTTTATATGCTGTTCTATTGGGTTTCCATTAGACCTCATTCGAGACACATTCCGAAATTTCGAATCGGATGAAATTATTATCGAATGATTTTCGAATGATTCTCGAATATGCCTCGAATATGTCTCGAATGAAACTGTCATACTCGGCTAATTTTTGAACCTGAAGAAAAGTGTTGTTTGCTAAAGAATCTCTAATTTTCCTTATATTTAATTATAAATTTAAGTTATGGGAATGTATTGCACCCTTAGAAGGGTAACTTTGGATAAATTGGAGTCTTACCTCGAAGACAGTCATAAGTTGGAGCAAGATTTCTTTTCCAATGAAGTTACACAAGCTCCTTCCTTAGATATTGATAAATCATGGGATGGCATAATTTTTTTGTTGACAGGGTCCTCCTTTGAGAACGCTGTGGAGAACAAAATGAGCCATGTCATTTTAGGGTCTGCATCGGTAGATGAAAATCAAGATCTGGGTTATGGTCCAGCAAGATACTTGCTTCCAGAAGAAGTGAAGAGCTTGAATGAAAAAATCAAAGCGATTGGAATTGAAGACCTGAAACTTAGGTTCAATCCTCAAGAGATGAAGGAACAGTCCGTATATCCTGATATTTGGGACGAACAGAATAGCTTTGACTATTTAGAGGAATATTTTGTGAAACTTCAAAGCTTTTTCCAACATGCAAGTTGGGCAAATGAAGCCATTGTAATCATCATTAATTAGTATTACCTGCACGGATGTACCGGTCAGTTAGGATTTAATGATCGTATCTAACTGTTCCGATAATTTCTTCAGAACGGTCCTGTCACCCCCGTTTACTTCCAAGGTCATATATTGACCTTTATAGTTGATGTCTTTGATGGTTTTCATGACCTGGGGCCAATTTACATCCCCCTGGGTAAGTTCTACGTTGAAGCCCTTCCCTAGCCCTTCCTCATTCATGATCTTCTTGCTGTATTCTTTGACATGGAGCTTAAAAACTTTGTCTCCAAGGACTTCCAACCAATGGTCTGGCCATCCATATCGTAGGATATTGCCTAAGTCAAAATACCAACCGACTAATGGATGATCTATTTTATCTAGAAAATCCTTGGCCTCTATTGGACTGAGGATAAAATTGTTCCATACGTTTTCCAATGCAATTTTTACCCCTGTTTTTTCAGCATGTGGAATCATTTTTCGAATAGAATCCAAGGCATTTCCATAAGCAGTTTTATAGGATACTGTATCACTGACCACTCCGGGTACTAGCAATACAGTATCTCCACCTAACTCTTTGGTCTGTTCCAAGGATTTCGCCATGGAGTCGATGGTAAACTGTCTCACAGCAGGATCAGGATCTGAAATTGGTTTGCCCCAATGATCCTTATTGACCGTACTTGGGACCTCAATACCTGTTTTATCACGCGCTTCCAATAAATCTTTCAAAGGGATGTCCAATGGACTGTTGAACTCAATGCCATCAAAACCTAGGTCCTTGACCAACTTGAACTTGTCCAGTAGAGAAAGGTCTTCCTTGATCATCCAATAGCCTAGCCCCTTTTTTATTTGGAGTGAATTAGCATTGACTTTCAGGGTACTGCCAATTACATCCGTTGATAAACTTGTAGCTGCTAGGATTCCAAGAGATTTGATGAAGTCTTTTCTTTGCATTGGATTTTATTAAAGTTAAGAAGGTTGATTCCCTAAAGATAGAAATTTAAAACCAATTGCTATATGCAAATAAGCCTGCCGTGCCTCCGGTATGGATAAATAATATAGGTTCTCCTTTGGGATATTTCCCTAATTTAATGTCGTTGACCAAACCTGTAAAGGCCTTGCCAGTGTAAACAGGATCTAGGAAAACGCCTTCTGTCTTAGCAAGATGCTTGATGGTTGCCAAAGTTTGTTCATTGGGTATGCCATATGCCTCTCCTACATAATCATTGGATAATCGGTATTCGATTTTGGATTTTGAATCGCCCAGTTCGAAAATGTCGAGAATACCTTCTGTAATATGCTTGGTTTCTGTCAAGATAGGTTCTCGGTCTGGTTGTACATTGTAGGCCTGGATAAAGACTTTCTTTCCTTGGATTTCATAGCCAGCGATTACGCCTCCATGAGTTCCTCCCGATCCACTTGCCAAAGCTATATGTTGAAAATTGATACCTAGAGCAGCAGCTTGGGTTTCGATCTCAAAGGTGGCTCTAGCATAACCTAATCCACCAACCACATTAGAGCCGCCTACGGGTATGAAATATACTTTCTCCCCTTCGGTTTCATAATGTTTGCTGAGGTTGCTGATAAAGGTATTGGCTGTTCCGTCGTTGGGTATTTCGTGGATGTTGGCGTCAACAATATTATCCAAAACAAGGTTCCCGTTGAGTTGATAACTCTCTGTATCAAGCGGGACCGAATTTTTGAGGACCAAATCGACCTCAAAGCCCTGCATTTTTGCTGAAATTGCCGTAAGCCTTGCATGGTTAGATTGTCTCGCACCGATGGTAATGACCCGGTTTGCTTGCTGGTTCTTCGCTTCTGCCAAGAGATATTCTAACTTTCTAAGTTTATTTCCACCTGTTCCGAGCTCGGTTAGATCATCCCTCTTGATAAAAATTGGGGTGTCAAGTTCTTTGCTCAGAGATTTTAGTTTTAGTAATGGACTGGCTTGGTTTAATAGGTTAATTCGGTGGAATCCGTTTGAAACCAAGTGATGGTCAAATCCGCTTAATTCTTTCATGAAATAAAATTAAGGAATTATATGCATTGATTAAAAACATAAAATATTGGCATTTTTCTGGAATTTTTGGTAATATTGCGTTGAATCAAATAATTATTTAATAATAAATGTCCCTTAATTTTAAGAATTTCATTAAACAAGTAGATCAGCGTAATCCAAATGAACCTGAATTTCTACAAGCAGTTACCGAAGTAGTTGAGGATTTAATTCCCTATATCACTGAAAACAGACAAGATTTTATTGATCTCAAGATCCTGGAGCGTATGGTCGAGCCAGAACGTGTTGTTTCCTTTCGCGTGGCATGGTTGGATGACAAGAACCAGATTCAAGTTAACCGTGGCTATCGTGTTCAGATGAATTCAGCAATCGGGCCGTATAAAGGCGGGTTGAGATTTGCACCGGATGTAAACTTGAGCATCTTGAAGTTCTTGGCTTTCGAACAGGTTTTCAAGAACAGCTTGACGGGTTTGCCAATTGGCGGTGGTAAAGGAGGTTCTGATTTTGATCCTAAAGGTAAATCGGACAATGAAATCATGCGTTTTTGCCAAAGCTTCATGACGGAATTGCAAAGACATATCGGTTCGGAAACGGATGTCCCTGCAGGCGATATCGGTGTAGGAACAAGAGAAGTTGGGTATTTATTTGGTCAATACAAAAGATTACAGAATAATTTCTCAGGCGTGTTGACCGGAAAGGGAACACAATGGGGAGGTTCATATATACGACCAGAAGCTACGGGTTATGGTCTACTCTACTTCGTGCAATGTGTATTGGACTACAATAACGAAAGCATTGAAGGAAAGACAATCAGTATTTCTGGAGCTGGAAATGTAGCCTACTATGCTGCGGAAAAAGCCATTCAATTAGGTGCAAAAGTGATTACTTTATCAAATAGCCAGGGGACAATATATGATAAAGATGGATTCACGATAGAGAAACTGGTTTATTTGGGGACTTTAGGCCGTGATCTAGGCAAGTTCAGCAAAAAATATCCTTCAGCAACCTATCATGCTAAGGAAAACCCATGGCAGTTTAAATGTGATATTGCATTACCATGTGCTACGCAAAATGAAATAAATGAATCCGATGCCAAGAAATTAGTTAAGAATGGTTGTACCATCGTTGCTGAGGGTGCCAATATGCCTTCAACAGCCGAAGCAATCCGTGTTTACCATCAGGCAAAGATCCATTTTGGTCCTGGTAAAGCCGCTAATGCGGGTGGTGTTGCGGTTTCTGGTTTAGAAATGTCGCAAAATGCAATTGGCCAACAGTGGTCTCCTGAAAAAGTAGACCATCGATTGAAATTGATCATGGAGAACATCCATAAGACCTGTGTCCGTTTTGGTAAGGAACAGACAGGTTATGTCAATTACTTAAGAGGTGCCAATATTGGAGGCTTTATAAAAGTTGCGGAAGCAATGAAAGCCCAAGGAGTCGTTTAGAATAGTAATAATTTATAATTTTGAAGTTCTGGTCTATATAAACCAGAACTTTTTTATTTAATATACATAAGAAAAGATATGCGAGTACTAGCTGAGTTGCCACATCCTGACTGTAAGATCAGCATCTTCGGGATGAACCAAAAGTTTATCATCAAGTTTGAACAAGGGACTTTGGAGCAATCCTATAAAATAGCCGAAGTAGATGTTGTTGGCGGAGTCAATGGCGTGTTTGAAATGCTTGATGAAGAGTTTATGAAGAAGGTTCTTGACCTCTTTGTTCAGATGAGAGCTGCAATTATAGAAACCTACAACAAATATCAATAATAAGTTGATATAATATACGTAAGTATCAGATTACGTAGTTGTTAAAAAACTAAAAACCTGTATACCAAATATTATTTGGTATACAGGTTTTTTTTATGTTCTAGTTTTTATTTAAGTAAAACCTAAAAATTAAATAAATACTATAAAATACTGATAAATAGCATAGTTATATGTGGTTACAAAATATTATTTGGGTAGATATTTTGCCAAATAATCCACTCCTACACTCGCTTTTTCAGCTATTTTCAGCACTACTGGTGGTACGCGATATTGCTCAGCATTTGGGTCTATAAGGATAAGTTTGCAGTCCGGTTTAGTTTCGTAGATCAGGTTTGCTGCAGGATAGACTTGCAGGGATGTTCCAATGGTTATGAAGACATCTGCCTGCCTTGCTATTTTATAAGCTTCATTCATATTTGGAACTGCTTCTCCGAACCAGACCACATGTGGGCGCAATTGAGAACCGAGCTCACATAGGTCCCCGTCCTTAATATCCGTCCCGTTGATGTCATAGATAAGATTTGGATTTATGGATGACTGTCCTTTCCTGATCTGTCCATGTAGATGCAACACTTTGCTGCTGCCCGCACGCTCATGCAAATCATCGATATTCTGGGTGATAATGGTGATATCATAATCTTTCTCCAGTTCGGCCAGCTTCCTATGGGCATGGTTAGGTTCTGCTGCCAAACAATCTGACCTTCTTTTATTATAGAAATTTTGAACTAATTCAGGGTCTTTTTCCCAGGCTTCAGGAGTAGCGACATCCTCTACGCGATGGCCTTCCCAGAGTCCATCTGAACCCCTAAATGTTGGCAGGCCACTCTCTACGGATATTCCAGCACCTGTAAATACAACTATTTTTTTCATGGAAAATGGATTAAAAAAAATCGGTTTCATTATAAAATGAAACCGATTATAAAATGAATTGTGAATATTATTTCACAAAATATCTATGCTCAATAACTGTAGCTTCGGGTTTCTTTTCTTCAATTGCTTCCTTGATTGGGCAACTACCCGTGACACCTCTCAGTACAAGTGCGCCCCCTAGTGTAATTCCAGAGAAAGCTGTAATCGGGTTTTTGAGAAGCTTTCTAGCTCCCATACCGATAATGAAACCGCCAGCAATTACTGATAATATACGTTCTGATGTTCCCACATTACCATATTCGCAGGATTCTTCTAGTTTAGTTTTTACTTTGTCAATTGCAAAATTTAAAATACCGCTCATAATTTTCGAAATTTATTCCTCTACAATATAACGATTGAAAAATTAAAATGTTTCCAGTTAGGTATAAATTTTGTGTTTAGGACATTAATATTTGTAAATTCAGACAGAAAAGAAAAACATGCGCGTAAAAAAATATTCAGGTGAGCTGGTACCTTTCGATGAAACAGCATTACGTCGCTCCTTAACCCGATCTGGAGCCAATGAACAAGAAGTCAATATGGTTTATGAATCTATCAAAGGTTCGGTATATGATGGGATTCCTACCAAAGAATTATACGAAATGGCATTTAATGCCCTTAGAGGCAAGAAGAATTCCTATGCCGCACGATATAGTCTGAAACGGGCTATTCGTGAATTGGGGCCAGAAGGCTTCTATTTTGAGAAATGGATCGCGAGGTTATTCCAAGAAGATGGCTACGAGGCTGTAACCGGTCAGACCGTTCAAGGTCATGCCGTAAGCCACGAAATTGATGTAGTTGCCTTAAAAGGCGATGAAATGTTGGCCATTGAGTGTAAGTTCAGGAATGACGCCGATGCCAAGATCTCCGTGACTACCCCCATGTACTTTAAATCTAGAAAAGAGGATATTACGGGAATATCTTATCGTTTCTTCAACCAAGACCATGAGTTTACGGATGGTTGGTTGGTGACAAACGCATACCTTACCAGCGATTCCATTGATTTCGGAAAATATTACAATGTAAACTTACTTTCATGGGATTATCCTAAAGGAAGTTGTTTGAAGACCCGTGTTGATAGCAATGCGGAATATCCGGTGACCTGCTTGACCAATGTGTCGGAACAAGATAAAGCGATGCTTTTGAAATTTCAATGTATTTTAGTTAAGGACCTGGTTAAGTCTCCCCAAATCTTGGATAAAATCCAAGTGGCAAAGGATAAACAAAAACTTATCCTGAAAGAGGCAAATGAGTTAATTAATAGCCCATTAGAACATGAGTAATAAATTTGTACGTGAGGAAATCAATTTCCTAAAAGGTGCTCGAGGTAGATGGAATGAATTGAAATATGCCATCGGTGTTGTATTTCAATTTATGAAAGGATTCCGGACCTTACATTTCGTTGGTCCATGTGTCACCGTATTTGGATCTGCGCGTTTTGGAGAAGATCATCCCTATTATGTTCAGGCTCGGGAGCTTTCCGCAAAATTAGCTGACCAAGGTTTTACCATCATGACTGGCGGCGGCCCTGGGATAATGGAAGCGGCCAATCGGGGTGCAAAGGACGTGGATGGAAATTCAGTGGGCTGCAATATTGTATTGCCCCATGAACAGAAGCACAATCCTTACATGGATAAGTTTGTAAATATTGATTATTTCTTCGTCCGAAAAGAATTGCTCCGTAAATATTCCTTTGCTTTTGTCATTATGCCAGGTGGTTTTGGAACTTTGGATGAATTCTTTGAAACCCTGACCCTTATACAGACCAAAAAGATCTCTCAATTTCCAATCGTTATTATGGGCATGGATTATCATAAAAACATCAAGGAACATGTCGATATGATGATCGAGGCAAAAACGATCAGTCCAGAGGATCAAGACTTATTATTGTTTACGGATGATATCACTGAAGCTGCCCTGCATATCATGAAGTATGCAGACACGAATAAGATCATCAAGCTTAAGGAACCAAAACCAAATTGGATATTGGGCGAGAAAAAGGCTATTTAATTGTAGTACTTAGTAGCTGGTATTTAGTATTTAGACTTTGGGGCATCTCTAAATGTTTACTTACAAACTGATTTGGAGATTGTAAAGAACTGTGTTTATGCCAGTGGATTACGATGTTATAATTCAACTGGCATAAAAACTTTTCCGTATTTATTTAATTCATTTAAGTCTACGTTTTCTTCAAATATCCCGAATACTGATGAACCTGACCCACTCATTGAAGCGTAGATAGCTCCTTTTTCATAAAGTTTTGCTTTAATATCCCCTATTAATGGGTAGCGATCAAAGAGGGAAATTTCAAAATCATTGATGATATGATATTTCCATTCTTGAATAGGAAGTTTTATCGCTTCTCGCAAGTCTACACTTGGAACCATAGGACTGACTCTGCTGTATGCCTCAGCCGTAGAGATGTGAATTTCCGGTTTGATTATTATGATCTTGTATGGACTTAGGTCGAGTTGGATCTCGCTGAGTTCGGTTCCAATCCCTTCCGCATACATGGCCTTATTATCAATAAAAAATGGACAGTCTGCTCCCAACTTTGCTGCATATTGCTTCAGGTTTTCCTTGCTTAAGTTTAACTTGAAGTAATCGTTTAAAAGCTCTAAGGTTGAGCTGGCATCTGAAGATCCACCGCCCAGACCTGCACCAATCGGGATGTTCTTCAATAGATGAATTTTTACAGGATCTATATGGTGGTCCTGTTGCAGGAAACGGAAAGCTTTAAGGCAAAGGTTTTGATCATCCGCAAGGAGATCAGAATTCCAGATCTGGATTTCCAGTTTTTCTGCCGGCAGTATTTCAAGGACATCATAGATCTGTACTGGATAGAATATGGTTTCCAGCTCATGGTATCCATCTTGCCTTTTGCTACGGATGTGTAAACCAAGGTTAATTTTAGCGTTTGCGAACTTCAGCATATACAAATTAAATGATTTTCCCTTAAGTAGCCAATGAGAATTTTAATGTTCATGAGTAGCTTTTGTTATATTTGGTCCTTAAGAATATGAAGTTGCTGAAGTATTTCCTAGTTATCTTATTTATTGTTGGTCATTTTGTCGAATCAAATGGTCAGAATATTCCGCGTGTCGGTTCTCCTTATGTGCAGCAGTACAGTAAGACTGTCTACCACGCCGGAAACCAAAACTGGGGCATAGCCGTGAGTCCGGAAGGAATGATCTATTCAGCGAATACAGAAGGTCTTCTTCAATACGATGGCCAGGAATGGGAACTTTATCGGATGAAAAACCATGCTGGTCTACGCAGCGTAAATATTGATCCCGCAGGAAGGATATTTGTTGGTGGAGCTGGAGAATTTGGCTATTGGACCCGGTCCGACTATGGGAAAATGGAATACAGCAGTTTATCCGGATTGGTCAGCGATCAACAGGCATTAAAAAATGATGAAATCTGGCGGATCATCATTGATGGTGATAAGATTTATTTCCATACCTTTTCCAAAAGTTACCTCTATCAAAACAACCAGATCAAAACCATCACCGCTGATGGCGAGCCATTTTTATTTGGCTTCCAGGTAAACGGGAAGATGTATTTTGAGCAACTCCCTTCTGGTTTGCATGAACTCAATGATAGCAAGTTAATTGCGATAAAAGATAAACATATGCTATTAGGATATAATATTTTAGCTATGCTTCCCTATAGTTCCAATGAAGTATTGATCGGGACTGATCGCAATGGCGTTTACAAGATGAATGCCGATGGTAGCATGGAGCCTTGGAAAACCGAAGCCCAGGACTTGCTGAAAAAATATCAGATCAATAATGCTGTCAAGCTTTTTGGAAACCAATATGCATTTGGTACCATCCAAAATGGAGTCATCATTGTGAATCAAGCTGGCGAAATTGTTCAGCATATCAATAAAAACAATGGTCTGCAGAACAATACGGTCCTCAGCTTAGCCGTAGATAAGCAATCCAATCTTTGGGTCGGACTAGACAATGGCATTGATCGGATTGACATCAATAGCCCATTATATTACTACTCAGACCTGACGGGTAATATCGGTACGGTCTATAGCTCGATAATCTTTGACAACAAGATCTATCTCGGCACCAATCAAGGCCTCTTTGTAAGTGATTGGCAAGGGGTCAACGATTATAAGTCTTTAAATTTTAGGATCGTGCCCAATTCCCAAGGTCAGGTATGGAAATTGGCCAATATCAAAGGTCAACTGATCTGTGGCCACAATAATGGAACATTTGTGGTTGAGGGAAATAGCATGCGTCAGGTTTCTTCGGTTACCGGTGCTTGGGATTTTGTCTCCATGCGAGATTCTAAATATTGGCTCCAGGCTAATTATACGGGTGTGAGTTTGATGCAGAGTGATCCTTATGCAAGCTTTGTAAAACAGTTTTCCTATAAAAAGGACCCAATTAGGAATATAATGCAGATTGGACCTGAAAGCTTTTGGTTGAGTAACTCACAGAATGTTTTCAGTTTTAAATTAAGTCCAAACTATCAAGATGCATTGGAATTTAAATTAGAGAATAATGGCTTGCCAAAAGGCAGCAAATTGCATGGGATCTATAATTTGGCCAATAATATTGTTTTTGCAAGTGATTCCGGTTTTTACTTATTTGACAATATCCTAAGGGCTTTCAAACCCTATGAAGAACTGAACAGCCAATTGGCTAGTTTTGCTTCCGCAAATAAAATAATCCCTATCCATAATAATGCTTATTGGTTTATCAAGAAGTCGCATTTGGCCAAAATACAGTTTCTAAGCGATGGCAAGTTAAAGATTGATTCCAGTTCATGGAATTCCCTAAAAGGCCGTATGATGAACGATTATGAGCAGGTATTAAATGTGGATGAAAACCTCTCTCTAATTGGTTTGGATAACGGCTTTGCCTTGTATTTCAATCAATATCCCGTTCAGCAAAACATCCCTAAACCTATCATTACAAGTATTTGGAACACCACATCTGATCCTTATTCAATTTATGATGAACTTGAGATCCCGAATAAGGAAAATAATATCAGGTTTTCTTTTGCGTCAGCTTGGTATTCCTCTTCAGCATTGAAGTACCAATATTATCTGGAAGGATATACCGAATCTTGGTCTACATGGGAAGAAATTGCATTTAAGGATTTCACCAATCTACCCTTTGGAAGTTATACCTTTCAGGTCAGGGCTATTACTCCTAATGGTATAAAATCTGAGATAACCTCTGTCTCATTTAAAGTATTACCGCCATGGTACCTGAGTTGGCCTGCTATTCTAGCTTATTTCATTGCATTAGCTGCTGTGATATACTTCGGTAAGAAATGGTATGAAAACAGGTTGTTGGAGCATCAGCGAAAGGTCAAGAAGAAATTATTGGAGGAACAAGAAGAACGTATGGCTCGTGAGGCTGCTGCCAATGAGAAAAAATTGATTTCCTTGAAGAACTTGCAATTGGAACAGGAATTGGAAAGTAAGAACAGGGAACTGGCCAATGCGGCTATGAACATTGTCTATAAGAATGAGATGCTCAATAATCTGCATCATGAACTGACCAATCTAAATGACTCCAGTGGGAACAAATTGAGCAACGATCAATTGCGAAAGGTAAATAAACTGATCGATGAAGCACATAGTGATGACCGGGACTGGGATCTGTTTGAGAAGAGCTTCAATGAAGCGCATGAGAACTTCTTTAAGAAGCTTAAATCTGAATACCCTAGCTTGGTTCCCAATGACCTGAAGTTATGCGCTTATTTAAGGTTAAATATGTCCAGCAAGGAAATAGCTTCTCTCTTGAACATCAGTACCCGTGGCGTCGAAATCCGCAGGTATAGACTGCGAAAGAAGTTGAATTTACCTACCAATAAGAACCTTACTGAATTCCTTTTGGAACTGTAGGGCATCCCTCCTTTTATTTCATTTTCATTAGCTAAATTTCTTAATGAGTAACCACTCATTTGCTAAAATGCTGCTCTTTTTTAGCATATGAACTGCTAAAAACACTTGAAATATTTGTTAAATATTTACTTTCCAGTACTACATCACTACATCATTACGCTAATATCAATTATGTGTTATTTATACACTAACTTAATTAACTTGTGATGAATATGATTGTTTTAAACATTTAGTTATCAAACATATAACTTTTATATAACATTTAAATGAGCAAGTAAAAATTGAATGTAGTAGTAATGTATATATGGATTATTTTAATTACAAACTTATACATCACATATTTGTTAAGTGAACAAACACTTTTTTACTTACTAAACATTATTCACTCAATTAAACCATTTGTTATATGAGGAAGTTATTTACACTGACCTTTGTTTTCCTTATCAGCTTTACATGGCTATACGGTCAAAGCAAAACCGTTACAGGTACGGTAAAGGACAGCCAAAGCATGATTGCTTTGCCTGGAGTTTCCGTTTCTATAAGTGGTAAATCAGGAGGAGCTCAGACGGATGAGGCAGGCCGTTTTAGCTTAGAGGCTAGCCCTACTGATTCATTGGTATTCTCTTTTATAGGATACGTGTCGCAAAGCATCGCAGTTGGCGACAAAGATCAAATCAATGTTTTCTTAGACGACGAGAACATGGCTTTAGAAGAGGTTGTGGTTGTCGGTTATGGTACACAGAAGAAAGTAGACTTAACGGGTTCCATTGGAAGCGTTAAGGCTGAAGAAATCGTGAAACAACCAGCCATGTCAGCTATGCAGTCTATTCAAGGTAAAGTAGCTGGTTTGAACGTAACAGCTTCAGAAGCTCCAGGTTCTACCCCACAAGTTACTATCCGCGGTCTAGGAACAGCATTAGGGGGAAGAAATCCATTGTATATCGTGGATGGTTTCCCAACTGATAACCTTAATTCAATCAACCCTGCAGACATCGAATCCATTAACGTATTGAAAGATGCTTCTTCGGCTTCCATTTATGGTGTTCGTGCTGCGAACGGTGTAATCATGGTTACTACCAAAAAAGGTAGAGTTGGTTCTGTTAAGATTGGCTACGAGGGCTATGCAGGTATGAAAAACATGTTGAACCGTGTTAAGATGGCTGATGCTTCCCAATATATCCAATATTATAACGAAAATATTCAGGGAATCGGAAGAGGTACTTTATTGGCGGCAAACCAAGCAAATAATACGGATTGGTTTGATGAAATCTTGCAAAATGGTACCGTATTCAATAACTCCATCAATATTTCTGGTGGATCTGAAATTGTAGACTATTTCTTCAGTGCAAATAATTTCACTGAACAAGGTATTATCGACGGTTCTAAATTCACTAGAAATACCATTAGAAACAACAATACCTACAAGTTTTTGGACAACAAACTTAAGTTTATCCAAACCTTAAACCTATCATTCAATAAATCTACGCCAAAACCTTTCAGTGCATTTAATGATGCCTACCGTCAGACTCCATTGGCTCCAGTTATGTTTGATAACGGTCGTTATGGTACTTCAATTTACAATTCTTCAACTGGTGTTGCTGGATACCAAACTCAACCTGGTGAAACGACTGGTAACTTGAACTCGATCGGTAACCCTGTTTATGCAATCCAAAGAGCTAATCAATTGTTGAACAATACTCGTCTTCAAGGTGGTATCGAAGCGGAATATCAAATCTTTGATTTCTTAAAGATCAATTCACGTATCGGTGGAACTAAGATCTTCAGCAATGAAAGATCTTTTACTGACATCAAAGATGCATGGTTAAATGGTAATCCACTTCGTACAGAGGCTGATTTCAATAAATTGAAAAATGACAATCCAAATGTCACTCAATATGCAAACAACAGCTTGATGTACAAAAAGAACGAAGATTTCAGATGGCAATGGGAAACCTTCTTGACATTTGACAAAAACTTCAATGGTCATCAAGTAAACGCAGTTGCCGGTTTCTCTAGGGAGAAATCTAATATTTCAAATATGCTTTCAGGAACTGGATATGACCTACCTGTTTTGGAGCAATATTGGAACATAGACATGGCTTCAGCAGATTATACCAAGGTGTTGAACCAAACTTATTATACACCAAGAGCATTAGCTTCTTATTTCGGTCGTGTTCAATATAACTACAACAGTAAATATTATGCAACAGCGACCATCAGACGTGATGGATCAAGTGTATTCAGAAACACAGGTAACTACTATGCGACCTTCCCTTCATTTGGTTTAGGTTGGACCATCTCCAATGAAGATTTCATGAAAGACAATACCGTATTGAATTTCTTGAAATTAAGAGCAAACTGGGGTGTATTAGGAAACCAAGATATTCCATTGAACGTTTCTCAATTATTGACTGCTGAAGGAAGTTCAAACTACAACTACGTATTTGGCCCTGGTCAAGACCTAGTATTGGGAGCAGCTTTTGGTAGCCCTGCATTACCATTGACTTGGGAGAAAACTCAAGAAACTGGTGTAGGTTTGGATTTTGAAATGTTCAATAGAAAACTTTCGGGTTCCGTAGATTTCTACAACAAGTTGAATACAAACGTATTGATGAATGTTCAGCCAATCTTGAACTCTCCTTTCGCCAATAACTTCTACGATCACGGTGGTAAGGTAAGAAACAAAGGTATTGAAGTGATCTTAAACTGGGCAAATTCAGTTTCTGAGGACTTTAATTACAATATCGGAGTTAACTACTCTTACAACCACAATGAGTTGACTGATGTAAAAGCAGCTTATGACGGAGCTATCGGTGGTAGTCTTGCAAATGGTCAGATCACTAAGCAGATCAAATCCGGACAGCCAATCTACGGCTGGTGGATGTGGGAGACCGATGGTGTTTGGCAAAATACCGATGAAATTGCAAACAATGCAAAATATGGTACTCCTCGTCCGGGTCACTTACGCTATAAAGATCAAAATGATGATGGTGTAATCGACAACAGGGATAAAGTATTCTTCGGATCGTATATGCCAACTTCTACTTACGGTGTGAACCTAGGTATCAACTACAAAGCGATTGATTTCTCTCTTTCAGGATATGGTGTTGCAGGTAACAAGATCTACAATGCATTGAAAGGAACTAGGATCAATGGTGGTGAAAACATTACTGAGGATACTTTCAACAACCGTTGGACAGCAGATAACAAATCTAACACCGATCCAGGAGCTGATAGAGATTCATATGCTTCTAGTTATTACTTAGAGTCTGGTAATTATTTCAGGATCAATAACATTACCCTAGGCTATACCTTCAAAAAGTTATATAACTCTACTTCAAACATGAGGTTATATTTCACAGCGCAGAATCCATTTATGTTTACCAAGTACACTGGTTTCTCACCAGAGATTGCTAGCGATGGTAACCCTGCATTGACTTCAGGTATTGAGTTATCGGCATACCCTACTACAAGAAACTTCTTGTTTGGTATCAATGTTCAGTTCTAATTAATTAATGACGACAACATGAAATTTAGAAATTTAAATATAGCATTATTGGCAGCTGCAGGTCTTTTGATGACTGGCTGTTCCAAGGATTTTTTAGACGTGCCATCCCAGGAAGTAATTGAAGCTGAAGACAGTAATGAAAATTACTCTCCCGAAGTATTAGTGAATGGTATCTATGGTATGTTCACGGACTGGAATTATGGATTCTCCTTCTTGGGGATTACAGAAATCATTTCGGATAATTCAGAAAAAGGTTCTTCACCTACAGATACTGGTGGTGACAAAGATATCTTAGATAACCTAACCTACACCTCTACTGCTGGTTCATTTGCAGCTTTATGGGAACAATGGTACAAGTCTATCGGTAGAGCGACCAATTCCATTCAATACACAGAAGAATATGGTTTGACGGATGAAACCTTGAAAAACAGGTATATCGGTGAAGCAAGGTTCTTGAGAGCTTTGAATTATTTCTGGTTAGTTCGTGGCTGGGGCGATGTTCCTATCCAGGAGAAAGACCTGATCATTAGGGCTCCTCAGGCTGAAGTATATGCATACATTGAAGCTGACCTTCAGTTTGCAATCAATAACCTTCCTGATAAGTCCAAATATGCCGCTAAAGATTTGGGTAGAGCTACTAAAGGTGCTGCTCAAGGATTATTATCCAAGGTATATCTATACCAAGGGAAATGGCAGCAAGCATTTGATTTGGCACAAGCAGTAATCAGTTCTGGAGAATATTCTTTAGAGCCTGATTACGCCAAGATCTGGAGACTTGCAGGTGAAAACGGGTCCGAATCTCTATTCGAAGTTCAGGCTAGAGGGTCTTCAATTGCCCACGGTATACAACAATACTCGCAAACTCAAGGTCCACGTGGTGGAGCTGCTGGAATTGGTTGGGGATTCAATACACCATCTCAAAACTTATTGGATGCTTTCAATGCGGAGAAAGATGATATCCGCCGCGATGCTACCATTATTTTCAGAAATGAAACCATGTTTGATGGTTTACTAATCGGAAATACCGAGAATGAAATGTACAACGAAAAGGCTTATTCATCTGCAAATGGTGGAGCAGGCGATACAGATAAAAACCTTAGGTACTTACGTTTAGGTGAAATCTACTTAATCAAAGCGGAAGCTGCCAATGAATTGGGCAATACATCCGAAGCCTTGACTGCTTTGAATGCTGTTCGCTCTCGTGTTAAGCTGGCTAATTCAACAGCTTCAGGTCAAGTAGCCATCCGTCAAGCGATCTGGAAGGAACGTCGTTTAGAGTTGGCAATGGAACATGATCGTTGGTTTGATTTGGTAAGGACCAAACAAGCCGAAGCAGCGATGAAAGCTGCCGGCAAACCGTTCGTTGCTAAACATTATCTGTTCCCTATTCCAGATAATCAATTGATTCAGACACCAGATATGGTTCAAAATACTGGCTGGTAAATTTTCATACAATTAGAGGGAAGGTCTTCGGATCTTCCCTTCTATTACCACTTTCAAGCATGAGAAATCTATACTCCACTATTTTATTGTTCAGTTCAGTTTTCATGGCTTGTTCTAAAAACGAAGCCCCTGATAAACCTCCTAGTACCAGTTTTGCACTGACTTCTGTTAGCAACGGAAATAAGGTGTTGCAAATTGCTTCCAAAGGAATTGAGCTTCAGCCTGAATTTATTCTTGAGTTTGATGAGAATGTTTCGAATCAAGATCTAAATAACTCCATTCAGATTTTGGATGCCAATAAATCCGCAATTTCAAGCACTGTAAAACTACTTGAAGCAGGTAAAAAGGTTTCCATTACTCCGACTAAAGCCTTAAACCCACTATCCAAATATGAGGTATTGGTAAAGAATTCCCTGAAAAGCAATGTTAATAATCCCTTAAACCAACAATACAACTATTCATTCAATACAGCGTTTGACCCTTCTGACAAGTTCAAGAGGATTTCACAGGATGAGTTAATGACCTTGGTTCAAAAGCAGACCTTTAACTATTTCTGGACCTTTGCACATCCTAGCTCTGGAATGATCAGGGAACGAAATAGCTCTACTGAAACAGTTACCACTGGAGGAACTGGATTTGGTTTAATGGCTATCGTAACTGGGATTCACAGAAACTTTATCAGTAAATCTGAAGGATTGGAAAGAACCAAGAAAATTGTTTCCTTTCTCAAGACAGCGGATAGATATCATGGCGCTTTTTCGCATTGGTACCAAGGTGGGACGGGAAAAACCCAGCCTTTTAGTGAGAAAGATAATGGCGCCGATATCGTTGAGACCTCCCTACTCTTTCAAGGGCTAATGGTCGCTAGGGAATATTTTCAAGACGCCAATTTAACGGCTGATATCAATGCTTTATACCAAGCGGTGGAATGGAATTTCTTTCAGAACGGGCAGAATGTTCTCTTTTGGCATTGGAGTCCTAACCATAATTGGGATATGAACCTGAAGGTTCAAGGATGGAATGAATCATTGATCACCTATGTATTGTCGGCTGGAAGCAATAAGTTCAGCATTGACAAAAAGGTTTATGATGAAGGATGGGCCAGAAATGGACAGATGAAAAATGGAAAGCGTTTCTTTGAGATGGAACTACCTTTAGGTCCAGATCAAGGTGGACCGCTTTTTACAGCACAATATAGTTTTCTTGGAATCAATCCAATGGGATTAAAAGATGCTTATGCCGATTATGAGGTACAGGTGAAAAACCAGACATTAATTAACCGAGCTTATTGTATTTCAAATCCGAAAGGATTTTATGGGTATTCTGCAAGTAGTTGGGGTCTTACAGCAGGTGATATCCCTAATGGATATTCAGCGATGTCACCCAGCAATGATCTAGGGATCATCAGTCCAACAGCTGCATTGACATCCATGGCATATACACCAAAAGAATCTATGGACGCCATGGAGTTCTTTTATTATAAGCTTGGTGACAAATTATGGGGCCAATATGGTTTCAAGGATGGCTTCTCCCTGGATGAGCCTTGGTTTGCGGAAAGTTACATCGCAATCAATCAAGGACCTATAATCATAGGGATAGAGAACCACCGCAGTAAATTAATCTGGAACTTATTGATGAAGAGTCCAGAAGTAAAAAACGGATTAAAGAAATTAGGGTTTAATTCTCCTAACATTTAATATATTATGAAGATACGAGCAATTACAATCGGGTTATTATTAGCAGCTGCAGGGATTCAATCTTGTCAAAACGTACAGAAAACGGATAACAAGAAAGAAACGAGCCAGTCTGTAGATAGTGTTGCCCATTCAAACGATTCCCTGATGAACAAGATTCAGCAGCAAACTTTCCAATATTTCTGGGAAGGTGCTGAACCTAATTCAGGAATGGCTAGAGAAAGAATCCATATCGATGGGGTCTATCCTGAGAACGATGAAAATGTCGTTACCATCGGTGGAAGTGGATTTGGCATTATGGGGTTGATCGTTGGAATGGAGCGTGGCTATATTTCCAAGAAAGAAGGAGAAGATCGCTTAAACCATATCATGGATTACTTGGGGAAAATCCCAAGATTCAAGGGAGCTTGGTCACATTGGTACCATGGAGATACCGGAAAAGTTAAAGCTTTCAGTGAAAAGGATAATGGTGGTGATTTGGTGGAAACGGCATTTCTAGCTCAATCACTGATCGTAGTGAGAGAATATTTGAAGAATGGATCTGATACCCAGAAAACCATTGCCAACAAAGCTGATGAGCTATGGAAAGAAATCGACTGGAATCATTATACCAATGGTAAGAATGTCTTGTTATGGCATTGGAGTCCGACCCACGATTTCGGAATGAATCATCCTATTCAAGGATATGATGAATGTCTGGTAACCTATGTATTGGCGGCTTCCTCTCCTACACATGCCATTGATACCGCGGTGTACAACCAAGGTTGGGCAAGAGATGGAAAAATTAAGTCGGATCTTAAAAAATTTGATATTCCAATAGGCATCAAGCATAATGCAAAAGAAGGTCAGGTTGGACCATTATTCTGGGCCCATTACTCCTTTTTAGGATTAAATCCAACGGGGTTAAAGGATCAGTATGTTGATTATGGTGAAGTAGTCGTGAACCATGCTAAGATCAATATCGCCTATGCTGAAGAGAATCCTAATCATTATAAAGGATATGGTGCTGATAAAGGTTGGGGATGGACCGCTTCATACTCCATCAAAGGATATGATGCCCATCATCCTGACAACGATAAGTCAGTAATCAGTCCGACTGCCGCCTTGTCCTCTACCCCTTATACCCCAAAAGAAAGTTTAGCATTTGCGAGGTACCTGTTCAATAATTTAGGTGATAAGGTATGGGGAAAATATGGTTTTTATGATGCTTATAGTGAAACTGAAAATTGGTTTCCGCAGCGATACTTAGCCATCGACCAAGGTCCTATCGTGGTCATGATGGAAAATTACCGTTCTGGTCTGATCTGGAATCTGTTTATGCAAGCTCCAGAGATTCAGTCAGGATTGAAAAAGTTAGGATTTCAAAGTCCAAATTTGAAATAATAAGTGGTTAGTAATGAATGCTCAGCCCTTAATGGGCTGAGTTTTTATGAATCAATTTGCAATGAAATTTTTTAAGAATATACTCTGTTGCGGACTAATCCTTAGTTCCAATATGTTATTTGCCCAACAGGATCAAAAGATGGATTCTTTCATCGATGGCCTGATGAACAAAATGACCATAGAAGAGAAAATTGGGCAATTGAACCTGGTTACCGCCGGTGAGGCGACGACTGGTTCTGTAGTATCTACGGATGTGGAATCTAAGATTAAAGCTGGAAATATCGGGGGAATATTTAGTATGACCTCTCCTGCTCGAATCCGTAAAGCCCAGGAATTGGCAGTAAATCAATCTCGTTTAAAGATTCCCATAATATTCGGAATGGATGTTATCCATGGTTACAAAACCATTTTCCCGATTCCATTGGGATTAGCGGCAACCTGGGATATGCCATTAATCCAAAAAACGGCGCGTGTAGCTGCTGTTGAGGCTTCAGCCGATGGGTTGAACTGGACCTTCTCTCCTATGGTCGATATTTCGAGAGATGCCCGTTGGGGAAGAATCTCCGAAGGAAGCGGAGAAGACACCTACTTAAGCTCTCGGATTGCCAGAGAGATGGTCGTTGGCTATCAAGGTGAAGATCTGAGCAAGAACAATACACTAATGGCTTGCGTAAAGCATTTTGCGCTCTATGGAGCTGCTGAATCTGGTAGAGATTATAATACCACAGATATGAGCTTGAATAGGATGTACAATGAATATCTACCTCCTTATAAGGCGGCTTTGGATGCAGGTGCGATGTCCGTAATGACTTCATTTAACGATATCAACGGAGTGCCGGCAAGTGCAAACCATTGGTTGTTGACCGATCTTTTGCGTAAAGACTGGAAATTTAATGGGCTTGTTGTAACGGATTATACGGCAGTCAATGAATTGATCGACCATGGCTTAGGGGATCTTCAGAAAGTTTCCGAATTATCCTTGAAAGCTGGAGTGGATATGGATATGGTCGGTGAAGGATTTTTGACAACCCTAAAAAAATCATTGGATGAAGGTAAAGTTTCAGAGGATGATATCAATAGGGCCTGTCGTTTTGTTTTGGAGGCAAAATATAGATTAGGATTATTTGAAGATCCGTTTAAATATTGTAGTGAAGACCGTGCGAAGAAAGAAATCCTGACTCCTGAGCACTTGAAACTGGCTAGAGAAGCAGCAGGTAAATCCTTCGTGCTCCTGAAAAATGAAAGCAATACTTTGCCTTTGAAAAAACAGGGAACGGTTGCTGTCATTGGACCATTGGCTAATACTGGAGCAAATATGCCAGGAACATGGAGCGTCAGTGCTGATCTGAAAAACACGCAGTCTTTAGTGGAAGGCATGCAATCTGTTTTGGGTGATAAAGTGAAAATTGTAACTCATTTAGGTGCCAATCTTACCGATGATGCTGCCTTACAAGAGCGTTCTACAATGTTTGGTCGTACCATTCCGAGAGATGACCGTAATCCAGAGGAAATCATTGCTTCAGCCATCCAGGTTTCTCAGGAAGCTGATGTAATCGTTGCTGCTTTGGGTGAAAGTTCAGAAATGAGCGGTGAAAGCTCAAGCCGTACTGACCTCAATATTCCTGAAAGCCAAAAGCGCTTGTTAGAAGCTTTAGTGAAAACTGGAAAGCCAGTGGTATTGGTGTTATTCGCAGGAAGACCTATGACGCTTTCCTGGGAAAGTAAAAATGTCCCAGCAATCTTAAATGTATGGTTTGGTGGTACTGAAACCGGAAAAGCAGTAGCTGATGTACTTTTTGGAGATGTAAATCCTTCAGGAAAACTTCCTGCAACCTTTCCTCAGAACGTTGGTCAAGTGCCTATGTACTACAGTCAAAAGAATACTGGAAGGCCTTTGGCTAAAGATGCCTGGTTTCAGAAGTTTAGGTCTAATTACCTAGATGTGAGCAATGAACCTTTATATCCTTTTGGATACGGATTGAGCTATACGAAATTTGAATATGCTGCTGTAAAACTGGATAAATCAAGCATCCATAAAGCAGATAAACTAAAAGTTTCGGTTACAGTGAAGAATAACGGTAATTTTGATGGCGAGGAAGTCGTTCAGTTGTACCTTCAAGACTTAGTAGGCTCCCAAACAAGACCTGTTAAGGAATTAAAAGGCTTCCAAAAAATCTTTATAGAAAAAGGCAAATCAAAAGAAGTTGAATTCATTATTGAAGAAGAAGATCTTCGATTCTATAATCAACAGTTAGAATTTGTATCAGAGCCTGGAAAATTCAAGGTCTATGTGGGCACCAATTCAAGAGATGTTCAGGAAGCTGAATTTGAATTAATGGACTAGAAGAACTTGCATAATAATAGTTAAAACAATGAGTAAGAGCGACCATAATTGGTCGCTCTTCTTTATTTTGCTTCGCTGTAAAAGTCTACTTCAATAAATTTCTGGAATTCGCTTTCGTCATCCTGGGCCAATTGAAATTGTTTGATTACTCCAGCAATATTCAATTTTGCTTCTGCCAATAGTCCTGCATCCTTATCATGTGCTACCAGAACCGATTGACCAGAAAGCTCATCTTTTATTTCATAGACGATATAGGTTTCACTGATTGGTATCAGGGTAAATACATCAATTACTGGAATCGAGATATAACCAGAAATAACTCCTTCTCCTTCGATTTTTCTCGGTACTCCAGTTATAATAACAGCAGTCCCAGCATCCAAGGATTCCAATTCCCCATGTGAGTTTATTACTTGAGGAGTATACTTCTGGAAACTATCAGAAAGATTATCATCAAACCTACCTTCAATTTCCTGTTGTTCCCTAGGGGAAAGGTTTTTCATTGCTAAATTCAGGAACAGGACTGCCTTTTGTTTTTGAAGCACCGCCCCAGCAACCTTGGAAACCTCTGACTGTGAGATGAGATCATCATCTGCTTTTGTGAAAATATTATAAAATTGACCACCATTGTCCAAGGCATCGATGGCTTGACTGGCACTATTGAAAGGTGTTATTTGTTCCATGTGTGAATTTATTATTGATATACTTAAATCTAAGGATTTTATTGTTCTAATAATAGCGATTTACCGGTTATCTAGGGTTTTTTAGCATTTATGACATGGGTAAGATGA
This sequence comes from Sphingobacterium sp. NPDC055346, assembly GCF_053645235.1. Taxonomy (NCBI): domain Bacteria; kingdom Pseudomonadati; phylum Bacteroidota; class Sphingobacteriia; order Sphingobacteriales; family Sphingobacteriaceae; genus Sphingobacterium; species Sphingobacterium sp. NPDC055346. The sequence continues at coordinate 203,401 of NZ_JBSHMI010000008.1, read as the reverse complement.
TGATTACAGTGCCAAGCATAGATTCCGATGGCAGTTTCAATACTGATTGTCTTCTTGCTTTCAGGATTAATAAATTGCTTTTTCAAATCCTCTTCCGAAAGACTTTCCAGTAGTGTCGCCCAGCGTTGATGTAGACCCTCCAATATCTTTATTGAACTTTCAATTTGTTGCAAACTATCTGCAAGGCAAGCCCATCTGTCTTCTTTATAAGGTTTTATTATCGGTGTATCTTCCGTGAGTGCCAGTTTAAAACGAATAAAACTATTCATATGGCTATCGGCGCAATGATGAACCAATTGTCTGATAGTCCAACCTCCTTCCCTATACGTCAATTCTAAATCTTTTTCCTGAAGCTTCTGTACTTCATTTTTTAGGTATTCAGGAAACTTAGCTATGGTATTGATCCAGCTTTCAATGGTTTCTTTACTAATATTTTCAGGTTGACTGAACTTACCGATTGGGTACCTCAGCTTTTCAAGTTGATCTTTTAGCATTTCATTAGGCTTTTATTCCTCAATTTAATTGGATTTATGCCAATTTTCCTCGAAGTAATTAATGTATTGACGATATTGCGATTCAGGTTCAGCATTCTGTACTACAATGCTTTTCCACTCATCAAATTTAGCTTTATCCTTGGCATGAAAGTAACTCTGAGCCATATTAATGGCCATTTCAGCGACTTGGTTTTTATCAGAAGCGAGTTCTATTCCTTTTCTATAAACCTTTTCGGCTTCAGGTAAGTTATTGAGATGCTTTAGGGAAAATCCAAGTTCACGGTAATACCAAAAGTTACTTGGATCATTTTCAATTGCCTTATTTAAGACGATTACAGCCTTATAAAAGCTTCCAGTAGCATTATAGGCATATCCAAGTTCAAATTCTAATCCCGGATAATGTGGATTCTCCTGATAGGCTTTTTGCAGGATTGGCAAAGCTTTGATACTCGCACCAGCACCATTCATCATGGATGCTCTATGGACGCGTGTCTCAATAAAATCAGCATTCTGTTTATAATTTTGGAGCCATTCTGGAGGGTTTGCTAATCCTAGCTTTTTAACTTGTTCATCTGTCAGGACCTTCACATTAAAAGTATTGCGATCTAGCCTCATTAATATATTGCTGCTAGTGTCCAATCTAGGGACTTTATGGAATTCACTGTTTTTATATTCCAGTTCGCTTTGATAGTTAAAAGTATAACCAGCCTCAGAGTCCAGATAGACAAATCCTAATGCATAAGTATTCTGTTTTTCCTTTTTATCAAAGATCACCCATTTATCTTCAGCATCATAAAACTTGGTTTCAAAGGTCAGAGTGGACTTTTGAGCATAAGCGATTTGAATCAAAGAAATAATAAGGAAAAATGTTTTTTTCATGCCGAATTACTTTACGCTAAAGTCGGGAATTAAACGGTAAAATCTAAAAGTTGAGAAAGATTTTAAGGGTTTTTAACTGATTATTGGTCATAAATTATTGTTTTTTATAGGGTGTAAAAAATAATATAGCTCATTTTCAGGCTAATAATAATTAAGTTTTGGAGAGCGTACAAAAATTTCTACTTTTGTCGCGGAGAGTTGGCAGAGTGGTCGAATGCGGCGGTCTTGAAAACCGTTAACTGTCACAGGTTCGGGGGTTCGAATCCCTCACTCTCCGCACAAAAAGCCTTCATCGTAAGATGAAGGCTTTTTTGCGTGAGTGAGGGATCGAACCTTGTGATGGCTGGGGTTCGACCCGAAGGGGGTTCAGGGTTTGAGTCTGGGGTATTTGGGGCTGAACCAATCCCTCACGGTTGCTGTGATTAGATATACCAAATTTCTTGTCCCAGGACAATTCAATTCCCCCTCCCATTCCTTAAATTTATCCTATCACAAATCCTCTTCAACATGCAACCCTCAATATCCAACAACGCCCTAATAAACGACATCCAAATCTACTACGAGATTTACGGCAATGGTTTCCCATTAATTATGCTACATGGTGGTGGATCTACCATCCAAAGCAGTTTTGAACGAATCATTCCCTTATTATCAAAAAATCACCAGATCATCGCCATAGAATCTCAAGCCCATGGCAGAACAGCAGATAGGAATTCACCGTCTTCCTTTACTCAAGATGCCGAGGATGTCGCCCAACTCATGAACTATCTAGACATCAAGAAAGCAGATATTCTAGGCTTCAGCAATGGTGCAACTACAGCACTGCAACTAGCCATCAACCATACTCAGAAAGTAAACAAGCTTATCTTAGGATCTCCATTGGCGAAGCGCAATGGCGTAGCAGATGGCTTTTGGGAATTTATGAAGAATGCCAGCTTAGATAATATGCCAACACTTTTAAAAGAGGCATTTCTAAAGGTTAATCCATCAGAGGATGCTTTAAAAAACATGCATGATAAGGATGCGGCAAGAATGATAAATTTTAAGGATATATCTGATCAAGATCTTCAATCTATCCAAGCTCCGACAATAATAATTATAGCAGAGCAAGATGTAATCCTTCCAGAACATGGAAAGGAACTTGAAAGATTAATTCCAAATGGCCAGTTGGCCATTGTTCCAGGCGTACATGGCGAGTATTACGGAGAAATCACTACTGTAGGTCCAGATTTCATGGATGAAGACCTTCCAGTTGCCATGATAGAAAAGTTTCTGAAATAAATAAAAATGCTGATTTAATCCTTAAATCAGCTTTTAGCATTTTATAGATATTACTTAATCTTTTGCAATCGGATAGTATCACCCTTTAAACTGAAGAACTTAAGCGTATCTACCTTTATATTAAATGGGATTTGCCTGTCAGCAGTGTCAATGATAATACCTTCATTCGATTCCAAATTAAAATTATAGGTTCCCTCCCACTTTGTTGTATCATAAACTGCATGGAGCATCCCATCTTTAAAGAAGCTTAATTCGAGATCTATAGAATCGGAATCTGCATCCAATTTTCCTTTTCCTTTCCATATCGAACCAACAATGGAAACTTCGTCATCTACATTAAATTCATCTTTCACACAGGCTGTAAATCCAATAGAAACCATTAATAAACCAATAAGCAGTTTTCTCATCTTAACCTAAATTTCTTGATAAGCCATCAAATTATCAAGATTAATGCCAATATCAGGTAATGGAAACAAAAATGCAGAACTATCTTTTTCATTTTTTTTCTTTGAAAGAACTATGATTTTAAAGATGAATGAAATAAATTTATTAAAAAATTATTCCTATTATGTTAATGGTAAACTATCATAACAAATCATTCCGCACGGTAAGTAATTCCGAAAACGGAGAAACTTCCTCAGAAACCATCTTTCATTATAAACAAATTGGCAATATTGTTTTTGCTGACTATCAGGGTGGCAATATTAAATACGGACATCTATTAGGCATAGTCAGTGAATATGGAACGATTGAAATGACATATCATCAGGTAAATAGCTCAGGCGCATTGATGACAGGAAAATGTGAATCAATACCTGAAATATTGGACAATGGAAAAATCAGGCTTCACGAAAATTGGGAATGGACTTCCGGAGATTTTTCAAAGGGAAAATCTATGGTAGATGAGCAATAATTTGCTTTAAAAGCATAAATCATTCATAAGCAATCTATTCAATATTTTTGGATACCATTTGAAATCCAGTATATTTAATCCCATATGTTACTGGTACAAATTCAATTCAATACCTATTCAGTCATCCTATTGGCGGCGCTACTGCTTGTCATAATCCTGCTATTGATTTATTTATTAAAGAGCCAAAAAGAGGTGAAATCATTGGCAAACAAACTTAATAAGATCGAAGGTGAACTGCATAGCCATCAATTGAAAGATATAGATTACAAGCTCAATCCCCATTTGTTCAAGAATGTATTAAATTCAATTCAATCCCATGCCTACCAGACTTTCCATTCCTTAGATTCGCTTTCCAATGTACTGGATTATATATTATACGAAAGCAGCAAGAAGTTTGTCACGCCTCAACAGGAGATTTCCTTTGCGATGAGCTTGATTGAAATCAATAAGATAAAACTGAGCCCATTATTCGATCTAAAGGTTAAACAGAAGGTAAGAGAAAATGAACCACTATTGAACCAAAAACTGATGGTTCCCATGTTGAGTACAGACCTGATCGAAAACGCTTTCAAACATGCCGATATCCAAAGTCCAAATGCTTTCATTTCGGTTACATTTGAATTCAAGGACAATATATTCTCATTGACTGTAGCCAATAAAATATCAAAGAAAGAGCCTATTCAAAAAGATAATACCGGCTATGGATCCAAAATGTTGGAGCAAAGATTGAACATTGTCTATAAAGACAATTACAAACTTGATAAATTCATTGAAGGTGATGTTTACATCGCCCATTTAAAAATCAATTTACTTGACTACAAAGCTAAGGTGCTTGCTGCTCGATGATGAGCTGCCAAGCCTACAATATCTGAAACTACTATGTCAGCAGATTCCAGATCTGGAAATCGTTAAATCCTTTAATTCTCCGAAAGATTTATTGGCGGAACTTCCTATGCTGGAATATGACCTTTTGATCTCGGATATTGAAATGCCGGACTTAAACGGACTCGAATTAGCTGAACAGTTAAAAGGCAAGCCCATTATCTTTATTACGGCCTATGCTGAGTATGCAGCTGATGCATTCGACTTGCAAGCTGTAGATTATATCCGGAAGCCACTAAAGATAGATCGCTTAAAGCAAGCCATCCAAAAGCTATTAAGTATTAGAGGCAGAAAACCGATTGAAGAAAAAAACTTCGTGCAATTAAATACCGATCAAGGAAAATACCTGCTTTATTTTGATCAGATTGCCTATATTCAAACTTCCTCCCTAGATAGCCGTGACAAAATCGTTCGCCTCTTTGACCAGAAGGAAGTAACATTGAAAAATATATCCTTTGATAAATTGCTAGAGATTCTTCCCGAAATGCAGTTTTGCAGAATCAATAAAAAAGAAATCATATCCATGAACATCATCCGTTCCTTTTCACATGATGAAATCAAAACAAACCTTAGCATTGGAACCGATGTTCCCCTCTCCTTTAATCTGAGTGAAATCTATAAAACCTCTTTTATCCAAAAGGTCAGTTTATAGTTTCGCTACATAATAGCTCCCTTTCATTACATTTTTTGCCCTATCAGAGCACTGAGCAGGTTATTTAAGTTTATTATTTTCTATTTTCAACCCGTCAGACTGCGCAGAAACTGACACCAAAACAAAAATAGAAAGAGGAATTATTGTATGAAGAACTTAAAAAGCAGCTTCTTTTATATAGTAATCATTGGAGGGTTTTCCTTATTGATTTATTGGATTATCAACCATGGTTCATTTATGGAAGAAGGAAGGCATGTTGAAAATATGGGCTCTAATCTTTCCAATTGGGAAGAGTTTCTGAGTTCCATGTTGCACAACTTACAGCATCCATTAGCTATTTTATTGGTACAGATCATTGTTATCATATTAGTCGCAAGGCTTTTTGGATGGCTCTTCAAAAAGATTGGCCAACCATCCGTTATCGGTGAAATCATTGCAGGTATAGTCTTGGGTCCTTCCTTTTTGGGCATGTATTTTCCAGACTTTTCCGCTGCCCTATTTCCAGAGGCTTCTTTTGGAAACCTTCAGTTTTTGAGCCAGATTGGACTGATCCTATTTATGTTTGTGATCGGCATGGAGTTGGATTTAAAGGTCCTTCAGAAAAAAGCCCATGATGCAATAGTCATCAGCCATGCCAGTATTATCCTTCCGTTTGCTCTAGGAGTAGGATTGGCCTATTTTATCTATCAAAGCTTTGCTCCCGAGGGAATCGCATTCTCTTCCTTTGCCTTGTTTATTGGTATTTCCATGAGTATTACGGCCTTTCCAGTGTTAGCAAGAATTGTTCAGGAACGTCACATGCAGAAAACAAGGGTTGGAACCATTGCTATCACCTGTGCCGCTGCTGATGACATCACAGCTTGGTGTCTTCTAGCTGCTGTTATTGCTATCGTGAAGGCAGGTTCTTTTGTTAGCTCATTATATGTGATTGCATTGGCAATTGCATATGTTTTATTGATGATCAAGGTAGTCAAACCTTTCCTTAAAAGGATTGGTGATATTCATTCTACTCGGGAAAACCTCAACAAATCCATTGTTGCCATCTTCTTTTTGACTTTACTGGTATCTTCCTACCTTACAGAGGTCATCGGTATTCATGCGCTGTTCGGAGCATTTATGGCCGGTGCTATCATGCCTGAAAACTCCAGATTTAGGAATATATTTATCGAAAAGGTAGAAGATGTAGCCTTAGTTCTTCTCTTGCCATTATTCTTTGTTTTTACAGGATTAAGGACAGAAATAGGCCTGTTAAACGAACCCTATTTATGGAAAGTAACTGGCTGGATTATTTTAGTTGCTGTTGTCGGTAAATTTGTAGGGAGTTCCCTAGCTGCCAAGTTTATGGGGCAAAATTGGAAAGATAGTCTGACCATAGGTGCATTGATGAACACCCGTGGCTTGATGGAATTGATCGTACTGAATATTGGATTTGATCTAGGGGTATTGAATGCTGAAATATTCGCCATGATGGTTATTATGGCTCTGGTCACCACCTTTATGACCGGACCAGCAATCGATCTATTCAATAAGATTTTTAAATCTACGGAGGATGTCGTTCCAGAAGAAATCAGTCGTCAAGGCAAGTATAACATACTAATATCCTTCGGGAATCCAGAAACAAGTCCTTCTCTTCTGAGGCTTGCCAACGCTATGGTAAAGCAATTGGACCAAAGTTCATCCATTACCGCTATGCACCTCACACCTACGAGTGACTTGACCTATCTAAATTCAGATTTATATGAATTTGAAACTTTTGAACCTATCGTACAAGAATCAAAGTTCTTGGAGCAAAAGATCAGTACACTATTCAAGGCATCCAGTAATCTGGAAGCAGATGTAGCAGAAATTGCCAATGATGGTGATTTTGATCTACTTTTAATTGGAATAGGACAATCAATTTATGATGGAACATTCTTGGGTAAAATCCTTGGTGTTACCACTAGGATCATCAATCCGGAAACTTTGATCTATAGAGCTAAGGAAAAGGAAAGTCCTTTTAATAATTCTTCATTTTCTGATAGTACCATACAGATCATGCATAAAACTAAGGTGCCTGTAGGGATTTTCATGGACAAAGGATTAAAGAATTTGGATAAAATCCTACTACCTATTTATGGAAAGGAAGATTTGGATTTATTACTCTATATCCAAAAATTCATCCATAATTCCCAATCTCAGGTCACTATAATCGATTTCCATCATATTCTGCAGGATGATAAAAAGGCATCAGAAATGGTTCGCGCCATCGCTTTAAAGGCACCTAATCACATTAGCAAATTTGAAGCAATAGATCTGGATGCACAATTATTCAAGGATCATGATCTATTATTGATCAGTGCTGAAAGCTGGCGGGAATTGATCGAAAGTAATAAGGTATGGCAAACCGAAATGACCTCCGTATTAGTCTTAAAGAAATAATAGAACATGAATTAGCATTTACATTCAGCTTAATTTGAATTGATTATTATCATCAGATTTTATTTTTTAATCAATTTTTAATATTTTAAATGAAATCACGCTATATCAATATGGAAGAACAAGATCAAGAATTAAGAGCAATTATAGAAGAATTCAGGGTTAATCCAGATCCATCAAAACTAGATCGCTTTAAACTGGATACACATCCTACTCCAGACAACAAATGGTCCTATGATCGAAATGCTTGGGATCGGGCCATGTTGATTCTGGAACTGTTCAATGAAAACAATGCCGCCGATAAACCCTTGATTAAATGGATTCTTGACGAAGAGATCAAAGGTCAAGAACTTGAAATACCATATTATGCTTTAGATGTAATTGCCTATCTATTGTATAAGCATATGGACAATGAAGACATCTATCAACTTTTTATGTCCAAATTTGCCTATGGAAATGTATTCCATTTGGATGTTGAATTAATCTTCGGTCATGACAGGGAAGAAATGAAAGCATACTTGAAAGATTCCCAAAAATCCAATCCATTGAGCAAGGATATATTGTCAACTATTTCTTCATACGAGCAAAATCCTGATGCAAAATTCAAGAGTCGTGAGGAGTATGTCAATTATTATGAAAACAGGAAAATAAGACATATCCGCAATGATATTGAAGCAAGCAAAAAATATATGCAAACTGGAGATTATTGATAATACATGCTCCAAACTTAAATGGGCTACAATTTCTTGTAGCCCATTATATTTATTTTAATTCTTCTTGAATCTGTTCTAGAGACTTTCCTTTGGTCTCCGGCATGCGCATCACAAAGAAGAAGGATACTACCACCATGATGGCATAGAACAAAAAGATATAGAAACCGCCAGAAGCAAAATTTTCGACCACGATCGGGAAAACCCAAGAAATTAACGCAGCCATCACCCAATGCGTGGTACTCCCTAAGGATGTGCCTTGAGCTCGAACGGCATTCGGGAAAATTTCAGAAATAAAGACCCAAATAACGGCTCCCTGAGATAGTGCAAATGATGCAATAAAACCTATGATATAGAATAACAGGAACTCCGATGCTCCACCTTTCAAGCCAAATGCAGTCAATACCAAAAAGATAAACATCCCCACTGCCCCACTTAACAATAGTTTCTTTCGCCCATATTTATCGATAATGCTCATCCCGATCAGGGTAAACAACAGGTTGGTACCACCTATGAAAATTGGTTGTAGAAAGGCCAGATCCCTACTGAATCCTGCCATTTCAAATATTCGTGGCGCATAGTACAGAATGGCATTGATCCCAGTGAATTGATTAAAAACCGCCAATAGGACCGCGTAAATGATCGGTTTCCTATATTTCGCCTGGAACAATGGAACTTTTTCTGAACTTGCATTTTCTGTATTGAGCGTTTCCTCATAGGTTTGGCCTAAGTCATCAAATACTTTCTTGGCCTCTTCTTTTCTGTTATTCAATGCTAGCCAACGTGGAGAAAACGGAATGGTATTGAGCAATAATAGAAAAGCTAATGAAGGTATGGCCATGATTCCTAACATGTATCGCCAAGCATCGTCTCCGAAATTTGCAAATAAATAATTCGTCAGGAAAGCGATAAAGATACCGCTGACAATCATAATCTGGAACATTCCAGTCATTCTTCCCCTTAGTTTGGCTGGTGCTATTTCTGATATATACAGAGGACCTACCACGGAACTAACCCCAACAGATAATCCGCCCAAGAACCTGAAGAATAAAAACATATACCAGTTAAAAGATAGTCCACAGCCTATTGCCGAAAATAGGTACATTACGGCAACCACCTGTAGCACTCTTTTCCTACCATATTTTTGGGCAGGTTTTGCAGCAGCGATGGCTCCAAAGATGGTTCCGATCAAGGATATCGAAACTGTAAATCCATGCCAGAATGAATTAAGATGCCACAATTCCTGTATGATCTTTTCGGCTCCCGAAATGACAGCAGTCTCAAAACCGAATAGGAATCCTCCTAAAGAGGCTATAAATACGTATTTCCAAATTTTACTCATAGGTTTAGGTGTTTTCAGTGGTTATTTACTTTCGGGTACTGGATCAAAATCAGTTAATTTTGTGGGATCATAGACGGCAACTGCCACTCTAGAATCCGCACAGCCATAATAGAGATACCATTTATTCTTAAAATAGGTCAATCCTTGAATAAATACTGTCCCATCCTTATACTGACCTGATTTCTCAAATTCTTCCATAGGTCTCAGGAAAGGGACATCCATACGTTGGATGACATGTGTAGGATCGGTATTGGAAAATAACACCTGCCCTGCACTGTAAGTACCAATATTAAATCTTGGATCTGCTAATTCTTTTTTATCATGGTTCTTACCATTGTACAATAGTAAAATACCCTTATCGGTTAGGACAGCTGGAGGCCCGCATTCGGTCAGGGCTGAATCAAAATACCCTTCGCGAGGAGAAATAAATTTCGCTAGGTGTCCCTCTTCATCCAATACCGGTTCCCAATTGATCAGGTCTGTGGAAGTTGCTCCAGATACGCCATGTTCACCCCAATACATAAAATATTTGCCATTTACTTTACTTATGACCAATCTGTCATTCTTTAGGGTGGTCACAATCGAGGCCGATTTATGAGGCTCCTGATAGACCTTTTGGTATTTGGCATTCTTGAATATTGGTCCATGCTTTTGCCAAGTGATCAAATCTTTGGAAGTTGCAACTCCTAAGCGCGGCATTTTCCTGTTCCATTGTGTATAGAACACGACATAAGTGCCATCTTCTGTAACGGCCAATCGTGGATCTTCCAAACCTCCTGGCCATTCATATTCGCGTTGGCTGTCCTTATCCGGAAATAAGACAGGTTCTTTGCGCCTCTTAAAGTGGATGCCATCATTACTCTCCGCCAAACCCAATCTGGAAGTCCTGAAACCTATCCCAATACCAAATTTATCCTCAGCACGGTACAGAACATATACTTTACCATCTTTCACGACAGCGCCGGGGTTAAAAGTGTCATTTTCCTCCCAACGGACCAAGGAGTCACTCATCGGATCCATAAAAGTAGAAGTGGAATCAGGAAGGATAATGGGATTGACAGCATTGGGCCGTTCAAATCCGCCTAAGGTCCAGACAATATCCTTAGTTATCGCCGCATCTGGTTTGGTCGATATGCAGCTGACAAAAAGAAACAATAGAGCAATGGAAAACAATCTATTGGACATGCTTTTCAGATTAATTAGGTTAATAAATCAAATCAGTAAACCGCTTTAGCAATTTGATATATCTAATATAAGACTAAAAATTATTTCTACAATAGCAATTGTTTATTAAAGCTCAAGTACAGAATCGTTTACAATGACGAAAATCTTGTTGTTTCTATCTTTCTTCACCAGGTGCAAACCTGTGTATTTTCCAAATGCCGGCATCGTGAGCACTTTATCCTGAATAAAAAAGCATGGCAGTCGAAAAGATTGCCTTCCTCCTGCTTCGATGAGACAGCCTGGATGAATATGCCCTACTATATTGAACATGTAATCTGGTAAGCCAATTATGGGCTCATGGGAGAGAATCACTCCTTCAGCTAATAATACTTCATCCTTGATCTTCATGTTCATATCTTGAAAATGCTTTTCCTTCAAGATATCATGGTTCCCTTTGGTCAGGGTAAATTGGATCGAGTATTTACTGATGCTGTTTATATGGGATTTTAATTTTTCCCAATCGGAATTCCATTCGGAATGGAAAAGATCCCCTAAGAAAACGATTTCCTTGATATCAAGGTCATCAATCAAAAGGTTCATCCTTTCCAGCTCTTCATCAATGTTTGGTGCTGGAATAAAAAGACCTTCCTTGCGAAAATGGGCTAATTTACCGAGATGCCAATCGGAGATGATCAACATAAAATATTTGGGAATATACATCACCTTTTGGGGTAACAGATACATTTCCAATCCATTTAACTCTAAGCGTTTAGCCATCTAATAGTTGATTTTTCAGCTTTTCCAATCGACTTTGCCAATCTTCATTGGAATAGCGCTCTCGAAAAGATTCTGCAAATATAGGGAACGCAAAGGGAGTTAATTTAGAAGGTCTACTAAAAATAATCTTATGTTTCGAGATTCGTTCAAAGGCAAGCTGCATTCTCCCTTTTTCCAATTGAAAATCAAAAACTTCATCATAAGCCTCCCGTAACAGAAGATTGGAGGGCTCATATTCAGAAAAAACAGAAAAAAACAGCCCGGCATTCGCCTGCAAATGCTTGCTTTTCATCTGCTTTCCTGGAAACCCCTGAAATATCAGTCCTGCAATACCAGCTATGTCCCGAAACCTCCTTCTTGCCATTTCCTGAACATTGATTCCAGAATTGATGTCCTTGTGCAGGTCCTGTGGACTGAAAATTTGCTTTAACAGTTGAGTGTCTATTTCATAATCTGTTTCGGAAAGAAGCTCAATCCCATATTCATTTGTCGCAATGGAGAAAGTTGCAGGTTTTAACAGACTCAATCGATAGGCCACAACCTGAGCCATTCCTTCATGGACGAGCTTTCCTTCAAATGGATAGAAAAAGAGATGGAAGCCATACTTGGTCTGTATATATTCGACCAAGAGCTCATCTTCTTTCGGAAGGGCCGAGAGTTGCTCCTGCTCTTTAAATAATGGTTTCAAGAATTTTATTTCTGGACTTATCCCTACAGTTTTATGGATACTCTTAAAACTATGTCGAATAGCAATCCCAAGGTCTGGAGAAATGGCAAATCGCCCACCCATCCATGAGGGTACCACACCTTTTTTCTTTTCAGATGCCTTCACGATAGCATCATTTGCAATAATCTGAACCAGCTCCAGCTGCCGACCGGAAAACCAAAAAACATCGCCGATATTCAATTTTGAGATAAAGGACTCTTCTATGGATCCCAAATATTTTCCAGAAAGGAATTTCACCCGCATCATCAGATCTGATACAATGGCACCTATAGACAATCGATGTCGCATCGCCAACTTTCTTGAAGTCACCTTGTATACCCCTTCTTCCAAAACCAAGCGATGGAAATCATCATACGCTTGAAGGGTTGATCCCCCATGGATCAATAAGGACATGCATTGGTCAAATTCCTCTTGGGTTATCGATTCAAAACAGTGGGTTTGAGCTACTTCTTGCAGGATTTCATCTGCATAAAATCCATCTCCTACAGCCAAGGTCATAAGATATTGGATCAAAACATCAAAAGATCTTAAATAGGGAATCCGACTTTCCACGATTTTCTCCTTCACGGCAAATTTCAAGGAATCTCCCTCAATGATCTCTAAGGAATTGGTAGGCACGTAATAGATGATAGAGGTAGCATCAGGCCTATGGCCCGAGCGTCCTGCCCTTTGCAGGAACCTGGCAATACCTTTTGGCGATCCAACTTGGACTACGCAGTCCACGGGCCTAAAATCAACCCCTAGGTCCAAGCTGCTCGTACAGACTACCGCCTTTAATTTTCCTTCATGCAGGGACTCCTCTACCCAATTGCGGACCTCGTCACTTAATGAGCCATGGTGGATGGCCAGCAGTCCGGCAAATTCTGGATAATAGGTAATGATCTGCTGGTACCAGATTTCGGCCTGCGACCTTGTATTGGTGAAAATTAATGTTGTTTGGTAATTATTGATAATATCGACGACCTTGTCCAATAGTTTAATCCCTAAATGGCCAGCCCAAGGAAATTTCTCCAGATTATCCGGAAAGACCGTCTGAATGTCCATTTTTTTATGGATATCAGCCTTAATGAGAGTTCCAAGGGTTCCTGGACCTAATAGTATATCTTTTGCTTCCTCTAGGTTACCGATCGTTGCCGATATACCCCAAATCTTCAGGTTAGGATTTATGGCCTTTAAGCGACTTAGCGCAAGCTCAATTAACACACCTCGCTTGGATCCCAACAGTTCATGCCATTCATCAACTACAATGAACTCCAGATTCTTAAAATATTCCTGTCCTCCTTTTGTTGCAAGGATCAGATGCACACTCTCCGGCGTCGTAATTAAAGCTTGCGGTGGGTTTTTTCGCTGTTTCTGGCGAATGCTGGTGGAAGTATCTCCTGTCCGCAATTCAATCTGATAATCAAGGTCCAAGTCAGTTGAAACTTGATTGGTCGCTTTATGGATTTCCTTGGAAAGCGCTCGCAACGGGGTAATCCAAAGGGCATGCAGGTGTTTTTTCTTGCTTGCTTTGGGATTTGCCATTTTAGCATAGTATTGAGCAATGATCCCAAACCAGATCGCAAAGGTCTTTCCATAGCCAGTCGGCGCATTCAGGATTCCAGATTCTCCATTGGAAATTGCCTTCCAACACTGCTCCTGAAAGGCATGCGCCTTCCATCCCTGGTTAAAGAACCATACTTCCGCAAATTCATTTTTCACTGTAGACATCCAAAGAATGAAAATAAGAATTAATAATATCTTAATAACTTTTTATGAAGTAATTTGTTATAACCAATAACAAAGTAAATATTATGACAAATAAAAAAATAGGTGTTTTTGTAGGAAGTTTGAGAAAAGAGTCTTTCAATAAGAAAATCGCTAACTATCTGGTTTCTAATCCACCGGCAGGTTTGGAATTAGAGATTCTAGAAATTGGCCAACTTCCATATTATAACGAAGATTTAGATCAAGGAAATCCTCCTAAGGAATATGTTGATTTCAGGAAAGCCGTGTCCGAATTAGATGCAGTGCTTTTTGTCACTCCAGAATATAACCGTGGGGTATCTGCAGTGCTGAAGAATGCCATAGATGTTGCTTCAAGACCATATGGTAAAAATGTTTGGAATGGTAAACCAGGCGGCGTGATCAGCTCCTCTATTGGAGCAATCGGTGGATTTGGTGCCAATCATCATTTAAGGCAATCATTGGTCTTTATCAATGTGCCAACCATGGCTCAACCGGAAGCCTATATAGGTAATGTTGCAGCAAATTTCGATGAACAAGGAAAATTGGTTAACAAAGATTGTCAGAAATTCTTGGACTCCTTTATGGTAGCCTATAAAGAATGGATTGAAAAATTCTTAAAATAGCCGAATAGTATTGGCTAAATGAATGCAATGTCGGCAAGTTGAAAACTCAATCCACTTGCCGATGTTTTTTTTTGTTTATTGAAACTTGATTTCACCAAAGAATGCTGGTAAATGAAAATTAGGTTTTGGAAAATCGATGTCATTCCAAGCTACAAAATGAGGATTTGGTAAACTGTCCCCACATTTATAGAAATTTGCTTGAACTGTTGTTCCCCCTAATTCATCCGCTTTTTTTCCAAATAAAGAAATCGGAATGACCAAGATCATATCCCAAGTCTTATCACCTTGAAGATTCTTTACTTGGGTGAAGGTACTCACACTTAATATCTCCTCTGCAGTCAATCTATTTCTGGATGTCTTATCCGAGGTTCCATAACCGATCAGACCTGCGCCTAATACATTAAATTCAAAATTATAATAGGTCTTGCGATCATCAAATGAAATAAAGAACTCAACACAGCTATCTTCCCAAATATTTTCATTCGGACGGATATATTGAGCTTTTACAAATTCCTCCTGAACATGATAATGGACATAAATCGACTCCTGATCATAGGCAATCTGAAATCTTACTTCAGGGTTTACCGGAAACTCAGTTTGCCAAGGTGCTTGGTCTATTTGGTTCCAATCTAATCCAAACAGTCCCTTTGAAAGGCTGGCGTAATCTAATTCAACGCCTGTAAGATCGATTTTTTTAACAATAAGTTCCTTCATATTAGTTAGACATTAGATTCTCCGCTAATATACTTGTTAATTTATCATTGTTTTCTTCAAGTTCATGAACAAGCTTCAATTGAGCTTTTGTCCTTACCAGGTTATGCTCTGGGTAAGCGATTTTATAATAGGTGTCCCCATTGATATAATCGGTCAAGAACCTGACAGCTTGCATATAGGGCAATAAATGAACAGCAGGAATAAGAGAATCCACTTCTGTTTCGGTCAAAAACTCCTTAGCTTCTGATAGATATCCAGCCGTAAATGATTGGAACAATGGAATATTTAAGACAATTTTTGATACATCAGCTTCATCTTCTGCTGCTGAATTGATAATGGTACGGATGGCGTCTCCAAAATCATAGGCTACATAACCTGGCATTACCGTATCCAAATCAATGACACATTGCACGTTATCGTCCTTATCCAACAAAACATTGTTGAATTTTGTGTCATTATGGGTAATTCTCAAAGGCAATTGATTGGAACGGCCTAATTCTAGGATCGTCCTCATCTTTTCCTCGCGCTCAAAGATATAATCCAATAGATCCTGGATTTTCTCCACACGCTTTGCCGGATTTTTCTCAATTGCTTCGCGAAGGTTATTCAATCTAAATTCGATGTTGTGGAAATTGGGAAGTATTTCAACTATGGTTTTAGGATCAAGGTCACTCAATTGTTTCTGGAATTGTCCAAATGCCATTCCACCAGAATAAGCCTGCTCTTGGGTCTCCAAGATATCATAACTCCTAGTATCAGGAATCAAATGGAATACGCGCCAATAATCACCATTTTCATCTTGATAGTAGTTTTTTTCATCTATGGTAGGAACAATAGTCATTGTTCTCTTCAAGACTTCCTTTTCCCCTAAGTGTGCTAATTTTTTCTTGAGGTGCTCACAGACACTTTCAATATTATTCATCAGGCCTTCCACGTCTTGGAAAATATGATGGTTAATGCGCTGCAATAAATAAAGGTTATTTTGTTGGCTATTGGTTGTTATCTTAAAGGTATCATTGATATGACCAGACCCAAAAGGTACAGAATCAATGATTTCACCTTCTAATTTAAATTTCTCCGCCGATCTAATGCTATTTTCAGTTTTTTTGGTTGACATTACTCTTAATTCATTCAACATGCTATGTAATGAATGCAATATCTATAAACAGAATCAATAAATAAAATATTTTTTATAATCAAACGGTTGCATAATAAAATTGCATGCAGTCAATTTAAAGTATTAATTATAGGTTGTTTCCTTGCTTTAAAATCAATTTTAATCAAGTATTGAAAAGAAAATTTCGTATTTTGCTACATGATTAGCGAGTTATATCCCATATGGTCACGGAAATAGTAATTATTCTTATATTAATAGTTTTAAATGGTATCCTATCTGCTTCTGAAATAGCGATAGTATCCAGCAGAAAAGCAAGATTGCAAGCTGCAAGTTCTAAAAATCAAGGTGCCAAAACCGCCCTTGAATTAAAAGAAAACCCAAACAACTTCTTATCGACCGTACAGATCGGTATTACCTTAATCGGTATCTTGACTGGTTTTTTCTCCGGAGGTTCAATCTCAGTCTACATTGCAGAACAACTCAATAAAATAGAAGCCTTAGCGCCTTACAGTAATCAAGTTTCTGTTTTGGTCGTGGTATTGATTATCACCTACCTTTCCTTAATTATCGGTGAATTGGTTCCAAAACGAATCGGTATGGCTATTCCTGAAAAGTATGCTTCCTTTATTGCAGTTCCTATGAATGTACTGAGTAAGATCGTAAAACCATTTGTGTGGTTGCTGAGCATCTCTACTGAGTTTATCGTGAAGTTATTCAATATCAAGGTAAATCAGAATGCAGTGACCGAGGAAGAAATCAAGGCCTTGGTCGATGAAGGTGTGGATAGTGGAGCCATTGAAGGAATTGAACATGATATGGTGGATCGCGTACTGAGCCTAGGTGATAAAAAGGCAATAAACCTGATGGTACACCGAAGCAAGATCACTTATTTGGATATCCAAGATAGTTTTGAAGAAAACAAAGCTTGCATTATCGCTGATGAACATACGGAATATCCTGTCTGTGACGGTAATTTTGACCATGTCATTGGAGTGGTGCATGTCAAAACCCTATTAAAGGAATACTTAACCTCCAAGGAAATGGACCTTGCGAAACTGGTCACTCCTATACCCTTTGTCAACGAGAACACATACGCCTATAATGTCCTGAAAACCTTGAAAATTGGCAAGGTTCTACAGGCTGTAGTTGTTGATGAATACGGTAGTCCTCAAGGGATTATTACCATGACTGATATTGTAGCCTCTTTGGTAGGTGGTTTCGATTCTCCTGAAACAGAAGAGAAGAAAACTATCAGACAGCGTGAAGATGGATCTTTTGTTATCGATGGTAGTTTCCAGCTGGATGATTTTATCGAAATGTTCAACTTGGATCTTACGGAGGAAGATGAAGATGAGATCGGTAATTTAACCACTGTGGCTGGATTGGTATTCTTATTATTGGATCATATACCTGAAGAAGGCGAAAAAGTGATGTACAAGAACCTAGAATTTGAAGTCTTGGACATGGATGGTCATAGGATCGATAAACTTAGTCTTATCGTCAAAGATCCTGCATCTGACGAAACAGCAAATATTGACTGATAATACTCATATAAAGACATCCGAAAAGCCGTCAAATTTGGTGGCTTTTTTTATGCATATTAAGGAGCATATATTCTGAATTCTTCTTCATTTTTGACCGAAAAATTTTAACAGATATTCTACACCTCTCAGTTTACCCTTATTCGAGACATGTTCGGAAAATTCGGAATGTGTCTCGAATAAGGTCCATATAAAACCTAAGTATTTTTATCAATTTTCGGATTGAATTTCTATTCTTGGAATAGCAAATTTGGAAGGGAGACTTTAACCTAAAAAAGGCATAGTTAAAAGTCGAAATAATCGATTGAAAACCGAAAGATAATATTCAAAAAAATAAGAGGAAATCAGTTTTTGACTTCCTCTTATATATTCCTTAAGAAAAGGAATTAATAATTTTCAGAAGTTCATGTTTCGGCTGTAATCCACTTTGACGCCATACCTGATTTCCATCTTTATATAGGATTAAGGTTGGAACACCTTGAACATGGAATTTGCTCGCTACTGCTTGGTTCTTGTCGATGTCTATCTTAATGATCGAGAGCTTCTCTCCCATTTCATCTTTAACTTCTTTTAAGATTGGTGCCAACATTTGACAAGGTCCACACCAAGCTGCTGAGAAGTCAATCAAGACCAAAGAATTTTTTTGAAGTATATCGTTAAATGATGCCATTGTATTATAATTTATGAAATTTAGCATTTAAGCCAATGGATTAAATGCTTCGTTAATTCACTTGTTTCTATTAATAAGACAAAATTAAGCCTATTTCGTTTATTCTAAGCTCAATTTTTCTAGATCTTCAATATCGCCACTAAATAGATTGAGGTCCACTGGTCCTTTAATTCCCTTGACGGTGCCTTTCTCTGAGAATTGCCAGAAATTCCAATGTTTCTTGGGCTTCTCTACCCAAAAGTTATAGTTAGCAATCCAAAGGGTATAGTCTGCAAATTCTTTTTCCAGGAAGTCAGCAAAATATTTATCTCCTGAGTATAAAACGGGTTTTATTTTATAATGTTTTTCAACTTGGACCAGCCATCTCTTTAAGCCAGTCTTTAAACTGTCCATGGACTGGTTCCTAGGCATTTCTTCGATATCCAATACCGGAGGTAAGTCTCCAGGTTCAAGCTCTACAGTTTTGATAAAGTTATTAGCCTGCTTAACAGAATTTTCGTTTGGTCGGAAATAATGGTAAGCCCCCCTGAGTTTATTTCTTTTCTTGACCGCTTTCCAATTGGATCTGAATTTGCTGTCCTTTGCTTTTTCCCCCATGGTAGCTCGGATATATATGAAATCTACCGGGAATTCCTCATTGATCGTTAAGACCTCGTCCCAGGAAATATCACCTTGATACTGCGAAATATCGATTCCGAAGATTTTATCATCGTGCCTACGCATCAATTCGACATTTCGGATATCATATTTGCTATTATCCTCAGCGATCATCTTGTCCTTTTCAAACCATTTGACCATCAGGTAAGATAGACCCGCGCGGTGCTGCCAAGCAAAAATACCTATGACGATCAGGCAAGGTATGGCAATGCTCCAAAAAAGTAGATTACGGTTAATTTCTCTTTCGGAGACAACTTTTTTCTTGACCGTTTTGCGCTTTTTTGTCATATTGCGTGAAATTAGGCTATTTATAGATTATAGCCAAAAAAATTATTCAATGATTGTTTACAACCCCAAAGACTGGTTTAAAACCATTTCCTACCTTCATAACAGTAAAATTTTCAAGAGACTTCTTCCCTATCTTATTATTTCGGTTTTGGTGTCCTGGGCTCTAGCTTTTTGGGAGTTGGAATACCTGAAATTGTCCGATAGGACTTGGATGAAGAACATTACCACGGTCCATAATCTATTGGGCTTTGTCCTTTCCTTATTATTGGTTTTTAGAACAAATACTGCCTATGACCGTTGGTGGGAAGCCAGGAAACAATGGGGCGCCCTAACCAACACTAGCAGAACGCTTGCCATCAAGCTGAATGCCTTTTTAGCACCGGATGACAAGGTAAACCGAAGTTTCTATAAAAAGTCGATTGCCCTTTTTGCAGAGACGCTCTTTAGCTATTTAAGGTCTGACTACACCAAATTTATGCTGGATGAGAATGAGCATCCTGAATTACAGGATCTGGATGAAAAGAAACATGGTCCCAACCAGGTTGCTGCCCTCATCTATAAAAAGACCAACAAGATCTATAAGGAAGGAATCCTTACAGGAGATCAACTTATTGTGCTGAATAAGGAATTGACATCTTTGACAGATGTGACCGGAGCCTGTGAAAGAATCAAGAACACACCTATCCCATTGGGTTATAGTGCTTTCATAAAAACTTTTATTGTGTTGTATACAGCCACATTGCCCATTGGCCTGGTCTTTTCAATGGGTTATTTTGTAGTAGCAGCTGTTCCATTTATATTTTATGTATTAGCTACGCTAGAAATGATTGGCGAATCTATCGAAGACCCATTTGGCGCAGATTCTGATGATCTACCGATCGATAAGATCGCAGCAAATATCAAAAAGCATTGCAATGAGATATTGTTGGGTTAATCTGGAAAGTTCCTAAATCTATCTAACTAACTGTCGTGTTGAAGAACGAAACATCTCGGAGTAAAACAAGGATTGCACTGGCTTACAGTTCCTGAACCTTCGGTTCAGAATTACAGACCTTTTTTTATAAGAACCGTACAGATCCTTCACTAATCGTTCAGAATTGGAAATGTGCTAAAGAAACATTGGCCAATTAATAGTTTGATAGAATTAAATCTTGGTTCAAACCCAGATCTTGGTCCATCCTCTAATCTCTTTAATCCTGGTTCAAATAACCCAAACCCAATCATCAATCCCCAAAAAAAGGGATAGCTTTCGCCATCCCTTTCATATTCATGTTTTGCAATGCTATTCCTTACACCACAATATTGATAATCTTTCCTTTTACAAAAATCACCTTTTTCACAGCTTTGCCATCCAATAATTTTTGGACATCTGCATTTTCTTTCAATATTCCCTCTACTGCTTGTTGATCAAGATCTAAAGCAAGAGGAAGGTTCATTTTCATTTTTCCGTTAATGGAAACAGGGTATGCAAATTCACTTTCTACCAAATATTCAGGATTGAAGACTGGGTAATTTGCATAAGAAATGCTGCCGGCTTCATTTCCTAGTTTAGACCATAGCTCTTCGGTAATATGTGGAGCATATGGTTCTAGGACGATCAAAAGATCTTGAAGGATCTTACGCTTGTTGGTTTTAAGATCGGTCAATTCATTTACACAGATCATAAAGGCCGATACGGAAGTATTGAAAGAGAAACGCTCAATATCTTCTTCAACTTTCTTGATGATCTTATGTAATGCTTTGTATTCCGCTTTTGTTGGCTCTTCATCTGATACGTTGAAGTTTCCTTCAGCGTCATGGAATAAGCGCCATACCTTACGTAAGAATTTATATACACCTTCAATACCATTTGTGTTCCAAGGCTTTGCCTGTTCCAAAGGACCTAAGAACATTTCATATAGGCGAAGGGTATCGGCGCCATATTGTCCGATGATATCATCAGGGTTGACAACGTTGAATTTAGATTTTGACATCTTTTCAACTTCTGTTCCGCAGATATATTTTCCGTTTTCTAAAATGAATTCAGCATCATTATAATCAGGTCTAGACTGTTTGAATTTCTCCAGGTCTAGAACATCGTTATGTACAATATTTACATCCACATGTAATGGATTCACAGTATATTGATCTTTCAATCCTAAGGAAACAAATTGATTGGTTCCTTTTCCATCAGCATCCAATACACGATAAACAAAATTGGATCTTCCTTGGATCATACCTTGGTTGATCAATTTCTTGAACGGTTCTTCTTCATTGTGATAACCGATATCTTTCAGGAACTTGTTCCAGAAGCGTGAGTATAGCAAATGACCTGTAGCATGCTCAGAACCACCAATGTATAGATCCACAGCTTTCCAGTAATCCACTGCTTCTTTGGAAGCAAACTCCTGTTCGTTTTTAGGGTCCATATAGCGGAACCAATACCATGAAGAGCCTGCCCATCCTGGCATGGTACTCAATTCATACTCGTATTGGTCTTGGTATTTCCAACCTTCTGCACGACCCAAAGGCGGCTCACCGGTTTCAGTTGGAAGGTATTTATCTACCTCAGGAAGTAATAAAGGTAATTCCTCTTCTTTGATCAAATAAGGTAATCCATCCTTGAAATAGACAGGAACTGGTTCTCCCCAGTATCTTTGTCTGCCGAAGATTGCATCGCGCATACGGAAGTTGATTTTTGCCTTGCCTAATTTGATGGCCTCCAATTTTTCGATCAATGCTGGAACAGCTTCCTGATAGCTCATTCCATTGATGAAATCCGAATTGATATATTTTCCATCCTTATTGGGATCTGCTGCTTCAGAGATATCCTGTGAATCAGAGATCGGAATGATAGGAAGGTTAAAATGCTTAGCGAATAGATAATCACGTTGATCACCAGAAGGTACTGCCATAACGGCTCCCGTCCCATATCCAGCCAATACATAATCAGCAATCCAGATCTGTACATCTTCTCCAGTCAACGGATGTTTGGCATATGAGCCTGTAAACGCTCCGGAAACGGTCTTGGTATCCGCCAGACGATCCAATTCGGATTTCTTGGAAGTCTTATCGATATAAGATTCGATTTCAGCTTTTTGAGCCTCCGTAGTTAAAGCAGAAACTAATTCATGTTCTGGAGCTAAAACTACAAAGCTAACACCGAAAATAGTATCAACTCGTGTGGTAAATACTTCGATATTATCATTTAATTGAGGAACAGGAAATTTGACACTTGCACCTACTGATTTACCGATCCAGTTGCGCTGCATCTCTACCAAAGGTTCTGGCCAATCGATGGTATCCAACCCTCTTAATAGACGGTCTGCATAAGCAGTGATACGCATTGACCATTGCATCATTTTCTTTTGTTCCACTGGGAATCCACCACGTTCTGACAAACCGTTGATTACCTCATCGTTTGCCAATACCGTTCCTAACGCAGGACACCAGTTCACTGTACTCTCTCTCAAGAAAGCCAGTCTATATTTTAATAGTTCAGTTTGTTTTTCTGTTTCGGAGAATGCCTTCCATTCATCCGCTGTGAAGGTCAATACATCTTCGTCAGATTCGGCTTTGATACCTTCGGAACCTGATGTCTCAAATTTTTGGATTAAGGTAGAGATCGACTCAGCCTTATCGGACTCCTTATTATACCATGCATCGAATAGCTGCATAAAGATCCATTGGGTCCAACGGTAATAATCGGGCTCAGAGGTACGGACCTCACGAGACCAGTCATAGGAGAAACCAATGTTATCTAACTGCTCTCTATAGCGGTTGATATTCGCTTCAGTGGTGATTGCTGGATGCTGTCCAGTTTGGATGGCATATTGTTCAGCTGGCAGACCAAAAGAGTCATAACCCATGGGGTGCAATACATTGAAGCCTTTTAATCTCTTGTAGCGTGAAAAGATGTCGGAAGCAATATAGCCGAGCGGGTGACCAACATGCAGCCCAGCACCAGAAGGATAAGGAAACATGTCCAAAACATAGTATTTTGGTTTTTCAGTAGATTCAGAAGTCTTGAAGGTCTGGTTATCAGCCCAAAACTTTTGCCATTTTTGCTCGATAGATTGATGGTTATACTCCATTATTAATTATAAAAGTATGGTACAAAGAATTGCGAAATTAGCGAATTTAGGGTAAATTCGGTATAAAAGTTTTTTATTCTATACAATAAATTCTGATATTCGCTGTTAGAAAATTAGTATTGGGAAAAAATAAATCCTTACTTTCGCAAGGATAAACGCAGAATCAAATATATGTCAGTGATCGAACAGGGTTCACCAAGGAAAAAAACTAAATCAGTATACGTATCTACAGTAATCAGTATTGCACTGGTTTTATTGATGACAGGTCTTTTGGGACTAATTCTAGTCCATGCTAAAAACTTATCTCGCTATGTAAAAGAGAACATCGTCTTGAACGTCATCGTCAATGATAATGTCAATGAAGGTGATGTGCTGTCGCTACAAAAGGATCTTGAAAAAGACCCTTATGTTTTACGTTCGGAATATGTGAGCAAGGAACTCGCTGCAAAGAACCTTAGAGAGGATTTGGGTGAAGACTTTGTTGAATACTTAGGTAGAAACCCTTTGCTGCCATCTATTGATGTGTACATGAAGGAACAATACGCGAATAGCGATTCGATCCAGACCTTCATCAATAAGATTGGAAAAAACAGCCGCATTAAAGAGGTGGTTTACCAAGAGTCATTGATTGATATGGTCAACAAAAACATCCGTGTGATCAGTATCGTGATTCTTGCCTTTACCGTGATTCTTTTGATCATAGCCGTAGCTTTGATCAACAATACCATTCGTCTAGCAATCTACTCTCAGCGTTTCTTGATCAAGAGTATGCAGTTGATCGGTGCTACGAAAGGGTTCATCCGCAAACCATATATATTATACGGGATTGCCCATGGATTGATCGGTGCCTTGATTGCTATCTTACTATTGATTCTAACCTTACAATTTGCTCAAAAACAAGTACCTGAATTGGTATTCTTACGCGATTGGTTTGAATTTGCAATGATTTTTGCCATCGTTTTAGGATTAGGTATCTTGATCTCTGGAGCAAGTACATACTTTGCCGTTACCAAATATTTACGTGCTAAATCAGCAAGTTTATATAGATAAAATCGATCAATTGTTAATCCGTTCAGAAAATGAGTCAAACTAAGAATGTAAAAGGAACTCCAGCAAATGCTTCAAATGCGGGGTTTGTATTTAAGAAAATAAACTATCAATTATTCGTTTTGAGTATCGTTGTTGTGGCCATTGGCTTCATCTTGATGATGGGTACAGAGGATATCTACAGCTTTACCAAAATCACTTTGGCACCTATTGTTGTGGTTGCTGGTTTTGCATTAGGATTTGTAGCAATTTTGTATAAACCTAAGAACAAAACAAACCAGGAATAATGAGTTATTTAGAAGCAATTATCCTCGCTATCGTCGAGGGTTTAACAGAGTACCTTCCTATTTCTTCTACTGCTCACATGGGCTTTACGGCCGCATTGATGGGTATGGAAGAAAGCGAATATCTAAAGATGTTCCAAGTTTCTATTCAGTTTGGAGCTATCCTTTCCATTGTTGTCCTTTATTGGAAAAGATTCTTTGATTTCAAAAACCTTAAATTTTACTACAAATTAGCCATTGCCGTTATTCCAGCCCTAGTATTGGGTAAATTATTGGATGATAAGATTGAGGCGGTGTTAGGAAACCAGATTGCCATTTCGACCGTATTGGTTTTAGGTGGTGTGGTCCTATTGTTTGTGGACAAATGGTTTAAAAATCCAAAGATTACCGATGAGAAGGAAATTCCGGTAAAGAAAGCCTTTATTATTGGTATTTGGCAATGTTTGGCGATGATGCCAGGAACTTCACGTTCTGCAGCATCCATCATCGGTGGTTTGACCCAAGGTCTGGACCGTAAAGCAGCTGCTGAATTTTCATTCTTTTTGGCCGTACCTACGATGCTTGCCGTAACTGTCTACTCCATTTTCGTAAAAACATGGGCTGAAGGAACAGAACATGCGGCAAAAGGTTATGAGATGATCATGGCCAGCAATGAAAACATCATGATTTTTATCATCGGGAATATCGTTGCGTTTATCGTTGCCATGATTGCCGTAAAAACCTTCATCAGCGTCCTGACAAAATATGGCTTCAAATTCTGGGGCTGGTATAGAATTGTTATCGGTATAGCCCTGTTGGTTTTTTTTTATACGCAAGGATAGGTAAGACAATAGACCTGATACTTAAGACACAAGAAAATTCTAGCTGTATATGTTAGATAATATATTTAAGGACCTTTTTAGGTCCTTTTTTATTTCAAGTCTTTTGTCGGTTGTCTGATATCTGATGTCTTGTTTCAAAATAAAATTCCTATTTTTGCAGAAAATTAGCCAGAGGAGACATTCTGAACTGATGCACAGATTGGAATGAATTCCATGAAACTTTAAGATTAAATGAGCGAAAATATAGAAGGACAAGCTAAGCCAAAATTTGCTTTTGCGGAGGGTGAAGTGTTATTAATCGATAAGCCATTAACGTGGACTAGTTTTGATGTCGTTGGTAAATTGCGGAACAGCATTAAACCGATGAAGGTTAAAGTTGGACACGCTGGTACCTTAGACCCATTAGCAACCGGACTGCTGATCGTTTGCACTGGTAAGATGACCAAGCAAATCGATGGGTTCCAAGCTGAAGACAAAGAATATACTGGAAGCATAACCTTAGGAGCTACCACTCCTTCATATGACCTAGAAACTGAAATTGACCAAACTTTTGACTATTCTTTCTTGAAGGATGAAGATATCTTGAATACAGCAGCTTCTTTTGTTGGTGTCCAAGATCAGTTCCCTCCTGCCCACTCTGCTATTAAAATTGGTGGAGAGCGAGTGTATGAGAAAGCAAGACGTGGTGAAGAGGTCGAGTTAAAGGCCAGACGGGTTGAAATCATGGAATTTGATGTTGAAAAGATCGAATTGCCAAAGGTTTACTTCCGGATTAAATGCAGTAAAGGAACTTATATCCGATCCATCGCACATGACTTCGGCAAAAAACTGAATTGTGGCGGACATCTATCTTCTCTGAGAAGAACAAAATCGGGCGACTTTGATGTAAAAGACGCCTGGGAATTAACTGAATTAATTAATCAAGTAAGGGAGTTAAAGAACCAAACGGTTTAATAGTTCTAAGCTTAGAAAATCATATAATGAAAATATACAGAAATCTGGATGAATTCAAAGCGTTGGATTATGCTATCGTCACGATAGGGACATTTGACGGCGTGCATGTTGGTCATCAGAAGATTCTAAATAAGTTGACCGAATTGGCAAAGGATAATACTGGCGAGACAGTTTTGTTAACCTTTTTTCCGCATCCAAGATTAATTATCAATCCAGATGACGATAGCTTAAGGCTGATCAATGATATTGAAGAAAAGGTGGAGCGATTGGCACTGGCAGGTATCGACCACTTGATCATCACTCCTTTCACCAGAGACTTTTCCAATCAAAACCCAGAAGAATATATTTCAGATGTTCTGGTCAATAAAATTGGATGTAAGAAAATTGTAATCGGTTATGACCACCATTTTGGTAAGGACCGAAAAGGTACCATCAAGGATTTAATTCATTTTTCTGAGATCTTTGACTATACCGTAGATCAAATCCCTGAACAGGACATCGAAGATGTAGCGGTTTCTTCCACCAGAGTGCGAGAATCGTTGATCAAAGGTGATATTATCACGGCTAACAAATACTTAGGTTATCCCTTTGAATTGACGGGAACAGTGATTAAAGGAGATCAGATTGGACGTGAGATTGGTTTCCCGACCGCAAACTTACACGTGCATGAATCCCATAAATTAATTCCTGCTTATGGTATCTATGCCGTGGATGTGGAAATCTTCCCTAAAACCACTGAAGTAGTAACAGGCGATTATTTTGAACCGGTACCAGAACGTGTTGCAAAAGGGATGTGCTATATTGGAACCCGTCCTACCGTGGATGGCATGAACAGGAAAATTGAGGTCAACCTATTGGACTTCAACGATGATCTTTATACAAAAACCATCCGTGTAAAATTCCTTGAATTTATCCGCCATGATCAATGGTTCGAAAGCCTTGAACTCATGCAGGAACAGATCAAAAAAGACGAAGCTGATATCAGGAAATATTTCGAAGGGAAGTAGTTTTAGAAGATGTGAGATGTGAGATCTGAGTATTGAGATTTGAGATAGTAAATTAATTAAATATCAAGATTATAGAAAAGGACCAATTTGGTCCTTTTTTATTTCTCATATCTCACATCTCATATCTCATATCTCACATTTCCATCTAATAAAGCTAATAGAGATCAAATAGGTCATTCACACCTAAGATCTTTCTACTGGTAAATCCTTCGGCATATTTTACCTGGATGGATCTTCCGAACTCATGTGCCCTTGCTTTTGTGGAATCCATGAAGTCAGGGTTTGAGATATAGGTCTGCGGTTCGTCATCTTGGTTCTCGACATTGAATTGAGAGGTGTAAGCCAATATTGAACGCTCTTTGATGTCCCAATACTTCGTAATGTCTATTAAGATGTCTGGTTGAATATATTTGTCTTGGATCAATTGAAGCTGTAGCCTAGGACGAAAGGGTTCTTGAGACTGACCTTCCAATTCAGTTTCTATCCTTCTCAGACCAGCAAGGAACAATGCGTCATTAACAAGCTTGCTAGCACGGCCATGGTCTGGATGACGGTCCTCCCAAGCATTGGTGATGACGATTTCAGGTTGAAACTTTCGAATTGCCTTAATCACTTCCTTCTGACCTTCTTCGTTGTTCTGGAAGAATCCATCCCGTAACCTAAGGTTCTCACGAACGGCTACACCAAGTATTTTTGCAGCATCTTGAGCTTCCTGTGCACGGATTTCTGGAGTACCACGTGTACCCAATTCGCCTAAAGTAAGGTCTACAATCCCTA
Organism: Sphingobacterium sp. NPDC055346; assembly: GCF_053645235.1. NCBI lineage: Bacteria > Pseudomonadati > Bacteroidota > Sphingobacteriia > Sphingobacteriales > Sphingobacteriaceae > Sphingobacterium > Sphingobacterium sp. NPDC055346. The sequence continues at coordinate 174,864 of NZ_JBSHMI010000008.1, read as the reverse complement.
CAGTTTTACCTTCAGCTACATATTTGGCAATAACACCACCGGCTCCCAATTCTGCATCATCAGGATGTACGGTCATGACAAGTAAATCTAATTTCATCAAATTGTGTATTAAGTACAATACACAAAACTACTAAAATTTAAAGCGATTACTTATCTCCTAGAAGCTCTTCAATGCGATTGTGGACTTTTTTTGACATTGGGCTTGTCAATGAGTAGAAATGATCGACTACTTCACCTTTTTTATTAATTAAATATTTATGGAAATTCCACTTCGGGATAGTGCCAATCTTTCCGTTTTCCTCAATGTTGGTTAGATACCTGTAAAGTGGGTCAGTAAACTCCCCTTTCACATGGATTCGCTTAAAAACAGGAAATGTAACTTGCCTATTGATCCGGCAGTAAGTCTCCAAGGTCCTTCCGGTCAAAGGTTCCTGGTTCCTGAAATCATTGGAGGGAAAGGCCAACACCTCAAAACCCAACTCTTTATATTTCTTATACAGATTTTCAAGGGTCCTGAACTGTCTGCTGAAAAAGCAATTGCTTGCGGTATTGACAATGAGTAAAACTTTGCCTTCAAAATCTCGAAGTGATCTCTTCTGTCCACTAAACTCTAATGCATCATAATCATATACGGTCTTACTCATAATAATAGGTTTTTAACGTTTTACCATCGGCCGCGAACGTTCGTACTCGCGAATAATATTCTCTATCTCATAATCTTCCTGAGGATCATATGTACTCTTTAAATTATGGCCAAATATCTTGGCCACACCTTGATATACAAATGCGGAGATACCGCCTTTCATGTCTTTTACAAGGTCATAACTGGTGTTTCCAGTCTGTCTTTCTATCAATTTGATCAAGATCTTTCCTTGAGAAACGCTGAGGTTCTTGACTTCCGAAGTGATCTTATCCTTGATTTCCCGCTCACACTCCTTGATCAATCTTTTCTCTTCACGCCTTGAATTGGCCAAGGCTAAGTCCCGGTCTAATTGCTCATATCTTTTTTGGGCATAGATAGCATAAGGAAGAACCCGAATCACATTCCTTCTTAACCTTAAATATTTCTGCCTGTCTTCTTCTGTTTTAAATGTTCGCCTAGCGTATATGACAACTTCCTCAATTGGGAACCAAGGAACAACTTCACCATTATCAAGGGTTGTAGTTGCATAATGTTCTACCACCTCAGGTTTACCCGGTCCATACTGAGGTTTTATCAATGTTTGAGCAAAGCCAATCCCTGGCAATACAAACAAGATCGCTGCGATAAAAACCCACTTTATGTTACTTCCACACATCATCAATATAATAAGCCCTATGCGATAAAATTCATTTTTTTTCTGTATATTTATACTTTACAATTTAGTATAAAATCTTTAATTATTTGTTCAATAAATATAGCAAATTATTTTATTTTTTTTGATAGCAATGCAATTTTATGGAAGAATATGTGATTGATATTGAGGCTGAAAATAAGGAAATCCGTAAAAGATACCGCGCACTTTTAAGGGCTTGTAAGCCCACTCTTCAAAAAGGAGATAAGCAACAGATCAGAAAGGCCTTCGATTTAGCACTGGAAAGCCATAAAGATATGCGCCGGAAATCTGGCGAACCTTATATTTACCATCCTATCGCTGTAGCACAGATCGCTGCAGAAGAAATCGGACTTGGAACTACTTCTATTGTTTGTGCATTGCTACATGATGTTGTTGAGGATACTAGTGTTACCCTTCAAGATATCGAAGAACAGTTCGGAAAAAAAGTGGTCCGTATTATCGACGGCCTGACCAAGATCTCTGGGATCTTTGACCCGAACAGTTCCATGCAAGCCGAGAACTTTAGAAAAATGCTTTTGACCCTAGCGGATGATGTTAGGGTAATCTTAATTAAACTGGCTGACCGCCTTCATAATATGAGGACCATGGAATTCATGGCCCGCCATAAGCAATTGAAGATCGCTTCGGAAACCAGCTACCTTTATGCTCCCCTAGCCCATCGACTGGGATTGTATGCCATAAAATCTGAGCTGGAAGACCTCTCGATGAAATATACGGATCCCGATACGTATAAGTTTATCGCCAAGAAACTGAATGAAAAGAAGGCTGAACGTGAAAAGTTTATCGCTGACTTCATTTCTCCTATTCAGGAGATTCTTGCTGAAGAAGGTATCAATGCTTCTGTTTTTGGAAGACCTAAGTCCATCCACTCCATCTGGAACAAGATGCGCAAGAAGTCCATTCCTTTTGAAGAGGTTTATGACCTATTCGCCATCAGGATCATCATTGATACGGATGATGAAAAGGAAAAAACAGAATGTTGGAAGGTATATTCAATCGTAACTGACCTTTATCGTCCGAATCCAGACCGCTTGCGCGACTGGGTGTCTTCTCCGAAGGCAAATGGCTATGAGTCTTTGCACACTACCGTTATGGGCCCGAGAGGTCAATGGGTAGAAGTGCAGATCAGGACGAGAAGGATGAATGAGATTGCCGAAAAGGGTTTTGCTGCCCATTGGAAATATAAAGAGTCGAACTCTGACAATGGTTTGGATCAATGGATCCAAAAGGTACGAGATATTTTGAACAATCCGGAACCTAACGCCCTGGACTTTGTGGATGATTTTAAAATGAACTTGTTCTCGGACGAGATCTTTATCTTCACGCCTAAAGGTACCTTGGTGCAGCTTCCGAACGGTGCTACGGCCCTTGACTTTGCCTTTGAAATCCATACCGATATTGGGGCAACCTGTATTGGTGCCAAGGTAAACCATAAATTGGTGCCCCTGAGCCATGAACTTCTAAATGGCGATCAGGTAGAGATTATCACCTCCAGCAAACAGACTCCAAAAGAAGATTGGCTAAACTTTGTTGTAACGGCAAAGGCGAAGTCAAAAATCAAATCTTCCTTGAAGGAAGAGAAACGTCGTGTAGCTGAGGACGGTAAGGAGATCTTGGAAAGAAAACTGAAATCTCTAAAGATTACCTACAACACGGAAAACATCAATAAAATCGCTAATTTCTTTAAATTCCCTAGTTCTCAGGAGCTATTCTATAATGTAGCCAAGGGAGCTATCGATATTAAGAACCTTAGAAATTTTGTTGCCAATGAGCGTTCTGAAGACGCAAATCAAAATCAATTCCAATCCCATATCAATGGGTTGGTTGAGAAGATCAACAAAAAGGATGATACCATCCTGATCGGCGATGATTATCAGAAAGTCGATTATACATTGGCACCATGCTGTAACCCAATCCCTGGTGATGATATTTTTGGTTTCTTGACAGTCAATGATGGCATTAAGATCCACCGCACCAGCTGTCCGAATGCTTCGAAGTTGATGGCTAATTATGGTTATAGAATATTAAAAGCTAAATGGGCATCATTGCACAATAATGTTGCCTTTTTAACCGGATTGAAGATTGTCGGTATTGATGATGTGGGCTTAGTAAATAAGATCACAACCGTCATTTCGCAGGACTTCAAGGTAAACATCCGCTCTCTTTCCATTTCCAGTAACGAAGGGATATTTGAAGGGGATATCATGGTCTTTGTAAACGACACCAATCAATTAGATAGTTTAATCAAGCATTTGAAACAGATTCCAGGCATTACTGGAGTAACACGATATGAGTCAGAAAACTAAAGACTTACAAGGTCTTGACATTTTCACATGGATATTACCATCCTATTTTGGTAAATTTGGAACTTATAAAGGAAATACCTTATGAAACAAGGGGAAAATTACGAAACCGTAAAGAAGATTTTTGAAGCCTATTTAGAAAACAAAAATCTCAGAAAAACACCTGAGCGTTATGCAATCTTAGAAGAAATCTACTCGAGATCAGACCATTTCGATGTAGAATCTCTATATGTCCACATGAAAAACAAAAAATACCGTGTAAGTAGAGCGACGGTATATAATACCCTAGAATTATTGGTATCATGTGACTTGGTGACCAAACATCAGTTTGGCCGCAATATGGCTCAGTTTGAAAAATCGTATGGTTACAAACAACATGACCACGTTATATGCATCGAGTGCAATAAAGTAGTGGAGTTTTGTGACCCTAGGGTTTACCAGATCCAATCCATGATTGGCGACCTATTGAATTTTGATATCAAGCACCATTCCCTAAACCTATATGGAATCTGTGCTGACTGCAGAAAAAGTAAACTCAACCAAGAGGCACCCGTAAAAGAAGCAGTAATTTCAAATTAATTTAACATTCGAGGAATTAATATATACCTTTGTTCGGAAAAAGGCACATGAGCACCTTTTTCCGAATTTTTTTTTGATTCGTGAATAAACAAAATAAATTTTAACTAATAAATTTCAAGTAATACTATGCAAGTTGATGTGCTATTGGGATTGCAGTGGGGAGACGAGGGAAAAGGAAAAATCGTTGATGTTTTTTGTCCAAAATATGATTTGATCGCTCGCTTCCAAGGCGGACCAAACGCGGGACACACTTTAGAGTTTGACAACAAGAAATTTGTATTGAACACTATTCCTTCAGGAATCTTCAATGAAGGAACCCTAAACCTAATCGGTAACGGCGTTGTAATCGACCCTATCATCCTAAAAAGAGAATTGGACAACCTTAAAGCCGCTGGATTCGATCCAGTTGGTAAAGGAAACTTGGTAATTGCGCGTAAAGCACACTTAATTTTACCAACCCATCAACTATTGGATGCAGCATCTGAATCTAATATGGGCGCTGGTAAGATCGGTTCTACACTTAAAGGTATCGGTCCTACTTATATGGACAAAACTGGCCGTAATGGCTTAAGAGTCGGAGATACAACTCTTCCCGACTTTATGGAGCGTTACGAAAAACTTAAGCAAAAGCACCTTTCCATGTTAGCTCACTATGGTGAGATTCCTGATTTTTCTGAAAAGGAAAAAGCGTTCATGGATGCTATTGAATTCTTGAAATCTATCCCTCATGTAGATTCTGAACACTTAGTAAACCAATACCTAAAAGACGGTAAGCGTGTGTTGGCAGAAGGTGCACAGGGAACTCTTCTGGATGTTGACTTCGGTTCTTATCCATTCGTAACTTCTTCAAATACCACTACTGCTGGTGCTTGTACAGGTTTAGGAATTGCTCCAAACAAAATTGGTGAAGTATTCGGAATCTTTAAAGCTTATGCAACCCGTGTAGGTGGCGGTCCATTCCCGACAGAACTTGAAAATGAAACTGGCGAGAAATTACGCCAATTAGGTCATGAGTTTGGCGCGACTACAGGTAGAGCTCGTCGTACCGGATGGATTGATCTTCCTGCATTGAAATATGCCATTATGATCAACGGTGTTACTGAATTGATCATGATGAAAGCGGATGTATTGGATACTTTTGACAAGATCTACGTTTGTACACACTATAAATACCAAGGTGAAACTATCGATTACATGCCATATGAAATCATAACTCACCAACCTGAGCCTATCCTGAAAGAAGTTGAAGGATGGAATACAGATTTAACTGGTATCCGTAGTAAAGATGAAATTCCAGCTGCATTGAACAATTACATTGCTTTCTTAGAACAAGAATTAAATGTGCCAATTAAGTATTTGTCAGTAGGTCCAGATCGTACGCAAACTATTGTTTTATAAGAAATATGGCAAAAGCCATTTTTGAAACGGACTCTTCTACATTTTTACTTCAGGCACTTAATTGGTCTAAAGGATTTGATACGGTATGTCTTTTTCAATCAAATGGTTTCCAAAATCAATATTCAAAGATTGGGAATCTATTAGCCATTGGTGCTAAGGAAGAATTCTCAGCCAATGTAGGATCAGTCTTTACTGATCTAGAAAACTTTAAATCCCGGTATCCAAACACTTTGATACCGGGATTTCTTAGTTATGACCTCAAAAACGAGGTCGAAGATCTTCAAACTAACCACCCTAACCCACTTGGTTTTCCCGACGCGTACTTCTTTATTCCTCAGATATTAATTGAATTCGACAAGGATTCAATCAGTATAACTGCGGAGGATCCTCAAAAAACATTTGAAGAGATCAGTATGTACCCAAGTCTGGATCTGCATTACCAATTTAAGGGCAAGATACAGCCTAGAATGGATCAAACGGCATATTTTGATGCTTTCAATAATATCCAGAGGCATATTTATCAGGGTGATATATATGAAGCCAACCTCTGTCAGGAGTTTTATGATGACCAGGCAGAGATTGATAATCCTGTGGCCCTGTACCTACGTTTGAATAGCCTTTCCCCTACTCCATTCTCATCTTTCATCAAGGTCAGGGACAAGTACGTCATCAGCGCTTCTCCCGAACGCTTTCTTGCAAAAAGAGGAAAAACTTTGGTTTCCCAACCGATCAAAGGAACTGCAGCTCGAGGAAAGAATGCAAAAGAAGATGAAGAATTGAGGAACAATCTTGCAAGCAATCCCAAAGAGATTTCGGAGAACGTCATGATTGTGGATCTCGTTCGAAATGACCTGACGAGAAGTGCCATTCCGGGAACAGTTGAGGTGACGGAGAAACTCGGAATCTATACCTTTGAGCATGTCCACCAAATGATTTCCACGGTATCATGTGAAATGGATGAAAGCCTAACTGAAACTGAAGTTATTCGAAACACCTTTCCGGCTGGTTCAATGACAGGTGCACCAAAGATTTCAGCCATGAAATTATGTGATAAATACGAAACATCACGTCGCGGAGTGTATTCAGGAGCTATTGGATACTTTTCTGCTGACGGTGATTTCGACTTTAACGTGGTCATCCGTACCATTCTCTTCAATAAAACCCAACAATACCTATCCTTCCATACCGGCAGTGCCATCACTGTAGATGCCAATGCAGCGCATGAATTCGCCGAATGTTATACCAAAGCAAGTGCGATTTTGAAAGCTTTAGAACAAAAGCTTTAAATAAATTCATCAGATACCCAATATATTGTAGTTATTTTTTCAATAAAATCTGCAAATCATTAACATTTTGTTATTTTTGTTTCGATTATGAAAATTAGTGGACAGATGTCTTACTAAGCTATGTTTATATTGTAAAATTTTTAATGGGACGTCATATTTTAAAAAGAGAGCAAGCGATCACGTTTGTTAAGGAAACATTTGCATCTCGATTGAAGGAAGTATTAAACCTCACACCTGTTTCTTCACCAATAGTGGTTTTGGATGGGACAGGAATTAACGATGATTTAAATGGAATCGAGAGACCTGTGTCTTTTCCGATCAAATCATTATCAGACCAAAGAGCCGTTGTAGTGCACTCATTGGCAAAATGGAAAAGAATCAGATTGAAAGAATTGGAAATGGAACCTGGAGAAGGTATCCTAACTGATATGCGAGCATTACGCCCCGATGAAGATTACTCCCCGATCCATTCTATATATGTGGATCAATGGGATTGGGAAAAATGCATCCGCTATGATGACCGTAATCTAGATTTCCTGAAAGAAACTGTAGAAAAGATCTACGGAGTAATCTATTCTACCGAACAAGCAGTTGCCGAAAAATATCCACACGTTGAGACTATCCTTCCAAAAGAAATCAAGTTCATTTCTTCCGAAGAATTGTTATTAGCTTATCCGCACCTATCTCCTAAAGAGCGTGAAAACGCTATCTCAAAAGAATATGGTGCCGTATTCCTATATGGTATCGGAGGCGCTCTTTCCAACGGGCTTGCCCATGATGGCCGTGCAGCAGATTATGATGATTGGAGCACAGACAATAGCCTTGGATACAGAGGATTAAACGGTGATATCTTGGTATGGAACCCTATCCTTGGTTCTGCCTTTGAACTATCATCTATGGGAATCCGTGTCGATAAAAAAGCACTGATGACCCAATTGGAAATCAGAAACAGCCTAGACCGTCAAAAACTGACCTTCCACCAGATGTTATTGAATGATCTATTGCCAGAATCCATTGGTGGTGGTATCGGTCAATCCAGAATCTGTATGTTTATGTTGAAACTAAAACATATTGGAGAGGTTCAAGTAAGTATCTGGGATCCAAAGAAAAAAGAAGAACTCCTAGACCAAGGAGTTGAATTACTATAATCTTTAAAGATTAATCGAAAATAATACTAATAATTTTAGTAAATAAAATTATTAGTATTATTTTTGTTTAATGGAGTCTTCACACTTTGCTATAGTCGATATCGAAACCACTGGTGGTTATGCCTCTGCCAGTCAAATTACTGAAATAGCGATTTTCATTTATGATGGCGATCGGGTAATAAACGAATACAGCACCTTAATCAATCCTGAACAACCTATTCCATTCCATATCCAAGCCCTTACGGGCATTACGGATGAAATGGTCAAGGACTCCCCTGTTTTTGCTGATGTGGCAGAAATGGTCTTTAATCTCTTGGAGAACAAGATTTTTGTTGCCCATAACGTACATTTCGATTATTCCTTCATCCAATCTTCACTGAAGAATTCAGGTTACGACTGGAAAGCATCCAGGCTCTGTACCGTCAGGTTATCAAAAAAGATCTTTCCAAACCTTAATTCATATAGTCTTGGGCGTCTTTGCCAATCCTTAGGCATTGACATACAGGATAGGCACCGAGCGAAGGGAGATGCCGAAGCTACGGTTACCCTATTCCAGCAACTTCAGGAAGCCGATAGCCATCAAATTATTGAAAATTCCATCAAACATAAGGCTAAGGAGCAGCGAATCCCGACCCATATTTCTTCAGAGCAGGTCAATAACCTTCCCATGAGTACCGGAGTGTATATTTTTAAGAATTCCAGTTCCAAGGTCATCTATGTCGGTAAAGCAAACAATATTAAGAAAAGAGTGATTTCCCATTTTACGGGAAATAATACAGGACAAAGGAGACAAAGCTTTATCAATGAAATCTGCTATATTGAATTCCAGGAAACTGGAACTGAATTAATGGCATTTCTATTGGAGTGCCACCTGATCAAGAAGAACTGGCCGATCTACAACCGAGCTCTAAAGAAGTTTGAACCCAAATACGGCTTGTTGGACTATGAAGATCAAAATGGATATATCAGGCTATCCATTTGCCAGGTCCGCAAAAATGTAAAACCCATTTACTATTTCAATAGCGTTCATGAATCCACACAGCTTTTGCTCAAATTAGTTCAAGAATTCGAGTTAGATTTACGATTATGTTCTTTCTTTTCTAATCCTAATGCACCGAAGGAATCTAAGGATGTTCCCTCGAACAAAACATTACCCGAATTGGAGGAGTACAATCTCAAGGTAACCCAAGCTATTGAGTCCTTGACCGATCAGAAACGTAGTTTTGTTATTTTGGACAAAGGAAGGCACATGAACGAGAAAAGCTATGTATATTATAAGGACAATAAGGTATATGCTATTGGATTCGTTGAGAATGATGATGAAAACATAGATATTGAAAACATTGTCGGCCAAGATGATTTGGTGATCAATAACTTTTACATGAACCACTTGGCAGAAAGCTATGCAACATTATACCCCAATAAAGTCCTGCAATTAAAAGGTGTTCCTTCTCTAGAATAGAGTCAATTGATATCCCTCTTCCACAGCTTCTAAATCATGAAAATTCGATATCGTTACTCCCAGTAACCTGACCCGACTTTCTTGCAGATCCAGTTTATCCAAAAGGTCCAGGGCCTGATTCTCGATATCCTCAAGCTGTTCCATGGGCGTGAAAAAGGTCCGGCTTCTTGTAATCTGCGTAAAATCTCCAAACTTCACCTTTAAGGTAATGGTCTTACCAAACTTCTCTGCTTTTTTGAGGCGCTTGAATAATTTACTTGAAATCCTTTTTATTTCTTCCACCATATCCTCCCGTTCCCTTAGGTCCGTCTCAAAAGTATCTTCCACCCCGATAGACTTACTGATCCTATTAGGTTTAACAGGCCGGTTATCCTCCCCACGGACAATTTGATAGAAGAACTTTCCCGACTTTCCGAAATGCTGGATCATCTCTATTTCCGAAAACCTCTTCAGGTCATGTCCATTGAATATCCCCATTTGGTTCATCTTTTTGGCCGTTACTTTTCCGACACCAAAGAACTTCTCGATAGGCAATTTTTCCAGAAATGAAACTATCTTCGAAGGCCCAATAAAAGTCAAGCCATCAGGTTTCTGGAAATCAGAGGCGATTTTAGCTACAAACTTATTGACCGAAACCCCAGCAGAGGCAGTTAAATCCAGTTCATCAGAAATGGCATCTTTAATTTGCTTCGCGATTTCAATTGCTGATCCAATCCCCTGCTTATCCTCTGTTACATCCAAATAGGCCTCATCTAGGGACAATGGCTCGATCAAATCCGTATAGCGGCTGAATATGGAACGTATATGATTGGAAACTTCCTTATAGACATCAAATCTCGGATAGGTAAAAAGTAAATGTGGGCACAGTTGTAGGGCCATCCGCGATGACATTGCTGATTTCACCCCAAATTTTCGGGCTTCATAGCTAGCCGTGGCCACAACTCCCCTGCCATCTGGCGAACCACCAACGGCAAGAGGCTTTCCCCTAAATTCAGGGAAATCGCGCTGTTCCACAGAAGCATAAAATGCATCCATGTCGATATGAATGATCTTTCGCATTATCCAAAAGTAAAAAAATGGTATTAATACTACATATCCAAAGCCCAAATTTGACTTTAAGCCATGAAATTATAGTATCTTTGCGCTAAGTCCAATATATTATTAAAAAATGAGTAAAGTTAAAGTTGGTATGGTTCAAATGTCTTGTGTAAAAGACAAACAAACGAACCTAAACAAAGCTATTGAGAAAGTTCGTGAAGCTGCTGCCAAAGGTGCACAAATTGTATGTTTGCAAGAGTTATTTACTTCTTTGTATTTCTGCGATGTGGAAGATTACGATAATTTTGATTTAGCAGAAGCAATCCCTGGACCTTCTACAGATGCCCTTTCTGCCGTGGCTAAAGAGTTAGGAGTAGTAATCATTGCTTCTCTATTCGAAAAAAGAGCGCAAGGATTATATCATAATACCACAGCTATCTTAGATGCAGACGGTTCTTACCTTGGTAAATACCGCAAGATGCATATCCCTGATGATCCCGCATTCTACGAAAAATTCTATTTCACACCAGGTGATTTAGGTTATAAAGTATTCAATACAAAATTTGGTAAGATTGGGGTATTGATCTGTTGGGATCAATGGTATCCAGAGGCTTCTAGGATTACTGCTCTTATGGGTGCTGAAATCATGTTCTACCCTACTGCTATCGGATGGGCGACTGATCAAGACGAGGAAACCAATCAAGACCAATACAATGCTTGGCAAACTATCCAACGTTCGCACGCCGTTGCAAATGGAGTTCCGGTAGTATCGGTAAACCGCGTTGGTTTTGAACAAGATGGTGCCATGAAATTCTGGGGCGGTAGTTTTGCTACCAATGCACAGGGTAAATTATTGTACTTAGCTTCTCACGATAAAGAAGAAGTGGAAGTCGTGGAAATCGATTTAAATCAATCCGATTATTTCCGCAAACACTGGCCTTTCCTACGTGATCGACGTATTGAAACCTATAGCCCAATTACCAAAAGGTTTATTGACGAAGATTAATAAGCTTTAATTTAAAATATAATAAGAACTATGTTTTGTACCACGAAACATAGTTTTTTTACGCTAATTTATTATGACAGCGCATATCAACTCAGATTTATATTCATTTCAAGATACTCCCAAAGCTCAAGGCTTTGTTTTTCCAGCAGAATGGGAAAAACAGGATGCACTTTGGTTAAGTTGGCCGCACAAGGAAGAATCATGGCCAGGAAAAATAGAAACCATTTACGAACCATATTGCCAGTTTATTAAACTGGTTGCCGAGGATCAACTTGTCCGCATCAATGTTGCTGATGAAGAAATGAAAGCATTTGCTCTCGGCCATATTGAAAAATCGGGTGCTAAAATGGAAAACATCAGTTTCTATTTCAACCCGACCAATGATGCCTGGTGCCGTGACCATGGCCCTGCCTTTGTAATCAATCGCGAAACGGGCGAAAAAGCTATCGTAGATTGGGGATACAATGCTTGGGGCGGAAAATACCCACCATTTGATCTAGATGATGTAGTTCCTACAAAGATCGCAAAAGAATTCAACCTTAAACTATTTACTCCACCAATCGTAATGGAAGGTGGATCTGTAGAATTTAATGGGAAAGGAACTATCTTGACCACTACCGCTTGCCTATTGAACGAAAACAGGAACCCGCATCTCAATAAAGAGCAAATTGAAACTTATTTGAAGGATTACTATGGCCAAGACCAAGTCCTTTGGTTAGGTGACGGAATTGTTGGCGATGATACGGATGGGCATATCGACGATATTACGAGATTTGTTTCAGAGGACACCGTTCTAACGGTCGTTGAGGAGGATAAATCGGACGAAAACTATGCTTTATTACAGGAGAACCTAGACAACTTAAAAGGCATGAAGCTTTTGGATGGTCGCTCTCTAAATGTAATTGAGTTGCCGATGCCAAGACCGGTAGAATACGATGAGCAAAGGCTACCTGCTTCATACGCAAACTTTTACATTGCAAACAAAGTGGTTATTGTACCTGTTTTTAATGATAAAAATGATCAAAAAGCCTTAGAAATTATTCAAAGTGTCTTCCCTGATAGAAAAGTAATCGGAATCGATTCTGTAGATATTATTTGGGGATTGGGAAGTTTTCACTGTTTAAGTCAACAAGAACCTTCAATATAATATGAAAAACCTAAAACAGCTCTTATTAACCTCAGCATTCATCTTTTTAGGCCTATGTATGGCTCAGGCTCAAGAAAGAGATGACCGTGCAACGATATTGAATTTCAAAGGTATTCAGTATAAATCGAATGATTCTTTGTTTTATATCAACTTTCGTTTTAGAATGCAAAACCGATTAGGTTTCAAACAGGAACTGAATGATATTGACGATGGTAAATTTGATGCCAGGATCAGAAGACTGCGTATGCGTATGGATGGATACATCTATACCCCAAAGATTTCCTATTCGGTACAATTAGCCTTTACCCGCAGTGACCAAGATTACGATGATACCAAGGTAGCAAATATCGTAAGGGACGCGGTGATGTTCTATAACTTTTCAGATGACTTCTATATCTCTTTTGGACAGAATAAATTACCGGGTAACCGCCAACGTGTAAATTCCTCAGGGCAATTGCAGTTCGCCGATCGTTCCTTGGTAAATGACAACTTTACCTTAGACCGTGACTTTGGTATTTCCCTGAATTTGAGTAAGAAAATCGGGAATATGCCATTCAACGCAAAAGCCGCTATCTCAACAGGTGAAGGTCGTGCTGCAGCTTCAACCGATCCAGGATTAGCATATACCGGTCGTGTTGAATTCCTACCTTTGGGTAAATTTACCAATGAAAATGATTACCAAGAAGGTGACTTAGAACGAGAAGAAACACCAAAAGTATCTATTGGTGCTGGATACAGTTATAACGATAGAACCAAAAGAGAAGGTGGTCAGTTAGGTAGGTTCGTACAAAATCCTTTTACTTTCAAAACCACATTTGCAGATGCGATGTTTAAATACAGTGGTTTTGCATACCAAGCTGAATACATGCGTCGTGATGTAGATAATCCATTTAACATCACAGATGAAGAAAAGCCGCAGGAAACTGTCGCGTATAAAGGATGGGGTATAAACCAACAAATGTCCTATCTTATGAACCATGGCTATGAAATAGCTGGTAGATACACCTTAGTTCAGCCGGATAGTGAAATCAAGGCATTTGAAAGACAAACCGAAGTGGTGGAGTTAGGCCTTACCAAATATATGAAAGCCCACCGCTTGAAATTCCAATTGAATGGTAATTATACCTTCAAAGATGGCCATTTCAACAACAGTAATGACAAAAGCTCTTGGGGCGCCATGTTCCAAGTTGAATTGGGAATCTAATACTTTCCAACACCTCATATCCAAAGGCTGCAAGTAATTTTGCGGCCTTTGTCATTTAATCCTATGGATTTTCCCCTTTTATTGCATCATGGTTATAAGAATCCTTATCTTTAAAGATTAATTGTTGCAATGAAATATTACTTAATAGCCGGTGAAACATCAGGCGATCTGCATGGTGCAAACCTGATCAAAGCATTAAAAAAAGAAGACCCCGAAGCTGAATTCCATATTGTTGGTGGCGATCAGATGCAAGAGGCTGCTGAAGTCCCTGTCCTGATCCATACCTCTGAAATGGCATTTATGGGTTTCGTGGAGGTTTTGATGAACCTTCGTAGCATTTCCAGGAACCTTAAAAAAGTAAAGGAAGATATACAAAAGGTCCAACCTGATTGCCTGATCTTGATTGATTTCCCTGGCTTCAATATGAAAATAGCGGAATTCGCCAAGAAGCTCGGAATTCCCGTAAACTATTATATTTCGCCTAAAATTTGGGCCTGGAATCAGAAACGCGTTTACAAGATCAAAAAAGTAGTGGACCATATGTTCTGTATCCTTCCTTTTGAGGTCAAGTTCTATAAAGAATTCAGATATGATGTGGACTATGTAGGCAATCCCCTATTGGATGCAATTTCTGCCTATAAGTTCCAACCTGATTTCCGAGAAAAAAATGGCTTGGACAAAAGTCCGATCATTGCCTTATTGCCTGGAAGCAGGAAAATGGAAATCGAGCATCTCCTTCCTGAAATGGTAGATCTGTACAATCGATTTCCTGCGCATCAATTGGTCATAGCCGGTGCCCCTAACATTGACCTGAGCCTCTATCAAAGGTATATTGGCGATTACCCTATCCCAGTCATTTTTGATCAAACCTATGACCTTCTAAAGCATGCTGAAGCAGCAGTGGTGACCAGTGGTACTGCAACGTTGGAAACCGCACTCCTAAGGGTGCCCCAGGTAGTCGTCTATAAAGCAAATCCTATCTCGGTCATGATTGCTAGGCAGGTCATTAAAGTTCGGTTTATCTCATTGGTAAATCTGATCAACGATTATCTTTCCGTAATCGAATTGATCCAGAAAGATTGTACCACATCTAATATTTCGGATGAACTTGGTTTATTGATATCAAATCCTGAGCATCGGGCCAGTGTATTAGAAAATTATGATGTCCTTATGGAGAAAATGGGAACTCCAGGTGCCTCCGAAAAAACCGCTAAATTGATAGTGGAATATATGAAGGCTGAAAATTAAACTTTTTTCCAATAATATTGTCCTAATATACAGGAGGATAATGAAATGAAATATATATTAAGTTTAGCGTTTATTTTAGGTAGCTTCTTTACATATGCGCAAGAAGTTCAACATATTCCACGCCTAGAGCTTGGAAAAAAAGACAAAAAAGTTTTCAGCAGAGGAGACTCTTCCATGATCTTGAAAATAGATACCTTGATCATGAAAGATAAATCCAAAATAGAGTTCTATGCCAAAAAGGATGTAAAACTCGAAATTGGATATGCTGAAATCGGTAAAAATGTGGTGATTACCGGGCAAGACAGCAAGAACAATGCAACCAATATTGATATGGACGTCAATTTTAAAAAATTGGGATCCCTATTCATAATTGCTAGAGGTCTAGATGCTTTCAACGGTACCAAGACATTCCCGAATGGCAACGGTGGAAAAGTTAGTATTACCTATGATCCAACAGGAGTCAATCCACAAACCAAGGATAAAAAAGGAAACAACTACCTATTTGTTGATATTAAGGAAGGTGGTCTAAGGGTTAATCCAACCAGTGAGATTGGCCAGATATACAGCCGTATCTCTATGTCCTACCCTGGGTTAAGAGGAATGCCGCAAGGACAGATTTACTCTGGTTCTCCTGGTAGAGAAGGATCAGTGGAAATAAAAGCAAAGGAATAATAACAGAATAAAATGTTAGTCCGCGCTATTTTCGGAGCATAAAAAAAACGATCAGGTGTAAGCATCTGACCGTTTTTTTATATCCCTTTATTATTGATATTGGGTTCGAATCATTCGAACCATGTTTTGACCTTATTCGAGACATATTCGGAAATTTCGGAATGTGTCTCGAATAAGGTCAGAAGGAGCTGTACAATTTTATTAGTTGTTATTCTTAAAAGAATGAAATTGAATGGGCTCTACCCTAATGCATGTTGCGAATTTTCTTTTGTTTTATTTTCTTTTTTAGCCTTATTGATCTTCAATTGCAAGAGAATTATTGAAGCTATAAAGGTAACTACCGCAATTATGGCTAATCCTAAAATCGGGCCATGCAGATAAGCAGATGTACCTTTTTCGATCATTAAGGTACGGAAAATCTGTAAATAATGGGTCAATGGAATCATTTTCGCAATGCCTACCACCCAATCAGGCATTTGGCTCAATGGCCATGTAAAACCACTCAAGATAAAACTTGGGGTCGCAATGACCATCAGGATCTCGGTAGCCTTCAACTGACTTGGAATAACAATACTGACCAGCACACCGATGAAGCTTACTGCCAAGAGGAATAACATGGTTGAACCAAAGAAAGTCCAGCCATCGAGTTCTAATGGCATCCTATACCAAATCGAATAAGCATAGTACAGTCCAAAGATCAGGAAGGACATTAAGATGTAAGGCAAAATTTTCACCAGGATCAGTACAAATACGTTTTTAGATCTGTTGACCAATTCGTTGAACGTGCCTTTTTCAAATTCTGAGGCAAAGCTCAGTGCCAGTCCAAGCATCATGACCTGTTGCAAAACCGTTAACAGCACTCCTGGCAACATAAAATACAAGTAGTTACCACTGCGGATATTTTGCTTGATCATGGTAATCTTAAAGGGTTCAAACTGTTTGCTGGCAACAAATTCAGGTACACCTTTCTTCTGCTGTGCTTTGATCTGTATACCAGCTTTTAAGGTTGATGCAGCAACATTCACGGCCATCATGGCGTAATTGGAAGTCAAGGTGTTGGAGGCATTGACAAACAAGGTCAGTTCCGTACTTCGATTATAATTAATGTCGGACGAAAAATTACGAGGGATCTGAACGACTACGGTTGATTCCGTTTTCATGGCTTCATCTTTAGCCTTGAAAGGATCGTTGAGAACCTTTGCCACATAAATGACCTCATTTTCCTCAAACATATCGATCAACTGTCTACTCAATGGGCTTCTGTCTTCATCCACCACTATGATGGGTAAGTTTGTCACTTTACCCTTCTTATATACTCCGCCTACCAAAACACCATATAGCACAGGAGCACCAAGGAAAAGCACAAGCAATACTTTATTCTGAAAGAAAAGCTTGAATTCTCTTATTATTAAACTCCAAAAATTCTTCATGATAATTAGTTTTGTTTGACTAAGAAAGTCGCTTTAGTTAATAGATCCTTAGATTCCTGTTTGTCCACTGGTTTTAAATGGATTTCAAACAAGGTCTCCTGTTCTTCAAAATCAGGGTATGCCGTGGAGATATTTGCATAAGAACTCAATGGTTTTATGGTTTCCACTTTTGCCTTGATTTCCTTATTGTCCAAATATGGAACGGTCAGGATTTTCTCTTGTCCTTTTGTAAAGTCTTTCACTTTGCTTTCAGGAATGGTTACCCTAAAAAAAGTGGCATCATTGATGTATCCCGAAACCAAGCTGTATCCTGCTAAGGCAAGTTCACCTACCTGCAAATTGATGTTTTCTACAGTCATATCCTGAGGTGCTAGAATATACCTTTCCTTGCCGGCAACTTTCACTTCGTCCACAGCACCTAGGGCACGCTCTTTCTGACCTAAGGCCATTCTTTGTTGCTCTATACGGGCACCATGCTGTACATCTGCTAATTCAGCCTGAGCAGCAAGGTATTGATTCTTTGCACCTTGATATTTTGCATAGACTTCATCATATTTCTGTTGGGCGATCAATGAATCCTTGAGGAGGTTGTTCATGCGGTCCAGGGATTTCTGAGCAAAATCAAATTGTTCCTTGAGGCCATCTACCTTGGCATGCAGTTGCTTCAACTGTCCATCAGTTGCACCCTTCACAGCCATTTCGTATTGAGCCTGAGCGGCAGCTAATGCCCCTTCAGCTTGAATTGATTTCGCATCTACTTCAGGTAACTCCAGTACGATCAAGGTATCCCCTTTGTGGACGGACTCTCCTACCTCCACTAAAATCTTCTGGATCTTTCCCGGGATTTTTGTGGTCACCGCGATCTGATCACGCTCAATTTTTCCTTCTAATTTTGGTTCCTTTTTAGCATTGTCCCCAGAACAACTTTGTAAAAGAATAATGCCTGCTATTGTGTATATAATGTTTTTCATGATTATCTAGTGATGGTTTGGTATAAGTTTCCGTTTGCTTTTAATAACTCCGATGCTGCCAAGCGCTGATTTAAGACTTGGTTGTAAAAGCCCAATGACTGTTTGTAAAATTCATTTTCTGCTTCCAACCTTTCTGTCACATCCGCCAAGCCTTCTTCAAACTGTCTAGAAGCTAAGTGTAGATTGTTCTTGGCAATTTCAACCTGCTGGTTGCTTACGCTTATTTTTTTCATGGCCAAATTATAATCTACTTCAGTTTTTCGCTGCAATAGGGAAAGCTTCTCCTTGGTGTCAGCAAGTTTGTTTTTATTGATCTGAATATCCAATCTAGCCTTATCTATGGCAGTTTTATGGGCCTTTCCTTCAAATATGGTCCATTTGACCCCTACCCCCAAAGCAAAATTGGGTGCCATCCTTAAATGATTGGCCTCTAATTTTAAATCACCCAAATGAGGTAGATCTTTCAACGTAGCATTTGTACCAAAAGCATTGAAATAGGAGACATTTCCAAATGCAAATACCTGCGGAAGCTTTGCGCCTTTTTCTTTTTTCAACACAAATTCATAGGCTTTCTGGGAGGCTTCCAGTGCTTGAAGCTCCTTTCTGTTCATCTGTTTAGCCGATTCCATTTCCAGATTGATTTCTTGAAGCTGGTAATTAACAGCTTCCAACTCATTGATATCCATCCCTGTCAGTTCCTGTAGCTTGAAGTACAGGAGCTCCCTATTACTTTGCACCTCTGCTTTTTTACTTTCCAATTCCAACATCGCCAATTTAATCTTATCGCGATCATATGGGATTGCAAAGCCGTTTTCAATTCCTTTCACCACTTTGACATGCTCCTTATTCAATCTTTTTTCAGAGTCGATAATCAAAAGGTCGACTTCTTTCAGTAGCATTAATTGGTCAAAACTGTGCAACACTTCTTGAGCCAATTCATCATAACCAGCTTCAGTCATCAATTGTTGTGCTTTAAACTTCTGTTCCAATGCCTTTTGTCCGTTTGTGATCTGCAGACCACTGAAAATTACCTGAGTAGCTGTTACACCAGCCATTCCAATTTGAGTAGATAAGTTCATGCGTTGAGAACCATCAAAAATGCTGGTACCTAGCAAAGGCAAGGTTTTGGCAGGAAGATCCACATCTATGTTGCTGTTCAGATAACCATACATTGCGTTTGCAGAAACGGTTGGCAACAACTTTCCTTTTACGTTTTCACGGTCCAATGCTACCTTTTGATTTTCAAGGTTGGCATTGATCAGTGATTTATTATAATTAACCGCCTTCTCAACAGGTGCTTTGAAAGCTTCCAGCCCCTCTTGCCCATAAGCAGTCATGGTTGTAAGCAACACGAAAGCTAAGCTTGATAAGGTTTTATTAATTTTAAAATCCATTTTGAATCAGTTTGACTTAATCTTTTAACAAGACAAAGATGCAAGTGTTTTAGATGAATAAATTTCAGATATCTTAAAAAAGAACATTAATCTAAAATTCAATCCATAATAAATACCATTAAAATGATCTTATTGAGTAAGGAAGATAAAATTAGCTGCAGGCTTATATAGAAAAATTACTATTTGATCCCTCGTATTACCGATAGTGTCTGTTGGGAAATGCCAAGGTATGATGCGATGTGACCTAAAGACGCATTTTGGAACAACTCCGGGTTTTCTTCAATCAGTGCATTATAACGCTCATGCGCAGTTTCAAACTGCGTTTTGTAGAACCTATTGGAAAAGTTTATCAGGGAGTCTAAAAGGACTTTCTGAATAATCTTATTGACGGTAATATCTGTATTAGAAAGTTCTTCAATTGCAGCAAACGGAATCAAACAGACCTTGGAAGGAGCCAATGCCTGAAAGCCAAAAAGAGATGGCTTTTTATAAAAGACACTTTCAATACCGGTTCCAAAGGTATTTGGACCAAAGAAATAATGTGTTATTTCTCTTTTGTTTTTATAATAGTAAATCCTGGTAAATCCAGATTCGATAAAATAAATATATCTTAAGTAAGTATCAGGCTCAAAGATTACATCCCCTTTAGCATATTCCTTAATTTCAATAATAGAATCAAAGAATTGTTCGAGGTCATCATTGATATGGTAAAGTTCCTTAAAATATTTTAATAGGGTCATCGGAAATTTCTGCTGATAAACATTGAAAATATTGTTTTTAATTGGCCTAAACAAATGAATTATGCATTATTTTTTTGGTTGAAGGGGTCCATTCAAAAAGATATTTTCTAAAAAATTAATTACATTTATGGCTAGAAAGCTGTTGGATATTGCAGCTTTAAACTAATCAATTATAAAAAATGAAAATTACACTAACAGTCATCATGTTAGCCTTTATGACAATGGCGCATGCGCAGCATCATGAAACTAGAAAAATCGGTAATATTTCAGGGATTTCGGTTGCTTCAGGTATTCAAGCTAAGTTTATCAAGTCCTCTAAAAATGAAGTGGTAGTCGATGTTTCAAGACAAGATCTATTAAATAAAATTGTAACTGAGGTCAAGGGTGGCAATTTAAAGATCCAGGTAAAAAGAGGCAGCAATATCAGAAATGCTAATTCATTGAAAGTTACTGTGTATAGCAATTCTACCATTAATTCGATAGCAATCAGTTCAGCAGGATCATTAGAGATTTTAGATCCAATAAGTGTCAATAATTTCAATGCAGACCTTTCCTCAGCGGGAAAATTGAAAACTGGAAAGGTTGAAGCTACCTCATCGGAAATAAACCTAAGTTCTGCCGGTAAAATGTCAGGGGAATTAAAGACCGAGAAATTGGCAATCAATGCTTCCAGTTCTGGAGAATTGACCTTATCTGGTTTGGCCAAACAGACCACTGTAAATATGTCCTCAAATGGTAAAGCATTTTTACAGAACTTGAAAACCACAAATTTAACAGTTAATGGTAGTTCAGGTGCCGGATTGAAAATCAATGTATCGAATGAATTAAACGCAAATGTTTCATCTGGTGCAAAAGTCGAATATTCTGGTAATCCAAAGTCTAAATCAGTCAATCATTCATCAGGTGGTTCGGTTAGCCAGCTATAAAGTATTTTAAGAATGAATCAAAGGAGCTAAATTAAAACTTAGCTCCTTTTTTGTTAAAATCCATGTCTTTGGTAGCAGAGCGAACGAACTGTTTCCTTTCTATAGGAAAGTTAACATTTAACTCTCTTACTGCCGTCCTGAGAATGGAAGTGTCTCTGGATATTTCAGAATCAAAATATTAAAAACTAAGATGCGTATTGCTGTACAGTTCCTTGCCCTTCACCCTCCCCACCTGTCGTCCTGAGAAGTAAAAATTTACGCAAAATTTATTGGAAGGTTATGACAGCAAGTTGGCAATGAAAATAAATTAGCTCTTTTATTTTTTTAAGTATAGAACCCCTTTTGGGGTTCCATTATTTTAGCAAACATGGCACGTTAGTCTGGAAGTCGCGCAAAAACGATGTTCGATTAATCGAACATCGTTTTTGCATTAGCCCTATATTGTTTACCATCCATGCTAAAATAATTCTGCCCTTCTAGGGCAGTTTGTCGCAAAGAAGAGATTTTTTTGGAAAACAAATATGTTCCTTAATGGCTAGAAACACATTTCTATTAAACTTGTCATTGGTGCAAAGGAAGGATCTCGGAATTTTACAAATAAGATTGTATTAGCGTACAGGTCCTCAATCTTCGATTGAGAATTACAAGGTCATGGGCGGCAGAACCATACAGATTCCTCACTGATCGTTCAGAATTAAGATTGCTCTTTTGCGAGATTGTTTTTTTTCGGATAGCGTCCCTAATTTTTCCTTTTACGTTATAAAATTATTTTGAACTGTCCTGAGGAAGGGTTAAGTTTGTAGTGTTATTTATAATCATTCTAAATAATTATCGATAGGCATGATTTGATTTTACAAAAGTCCACAAAGAATCTCCATAATCTCTTTACTACTATTTCTATTGAGCTCCTGTATCCTTTCCACCGATACGGGAGCCATAGAAATAATGTAGCCCTGTCTTAGCCCCTTTTCCCAGATTTAAAAAATTGAGTTTCAATTCTATTCTAAGCTTTAATTTTCATAAAATATATTCTAAATTCAAGTTGTAAAATTACCCTTATGAAAGCTCTCTTCTTTATTGGATTTTGGCTCTGCCAGATCAGTTCAAGTATTATTTTCAAATATGGAGGTATTCAACCGAAATATCAGTGGATGGCATTGATCGGTGGGAACATCATCTTACTTTCTGCTTCCTGGTTTTTGGTCCAATTATTCAAAACCGTTCCACAGCCTATAGTAATAGCTCTTTGTTCAGGCGGAACCTTTTTAACCGTGCAATTGGCCATGGCGTTATGGTTCAAGCAACCATTGAGTTGGATGCAGATATTGGGGTCATTGATCATCATTGTGGGCATGGTAATGGTCACTTTTGGTGATAAATCAATCAGTCAAAACTAATTTAATTAAGATGGACGCAGAAGAAAAACAACCAGAAGTATGGATGCGAGGTCCAATCCCTCAAGTTCCAGCTTTGCTTCAACCTGTCGCACATGCCATATTGCAGGTCAATGAAGATATCCAAAAAATTGACTCAGACAAATATGAAAAACAATTATGGATCAAGCCTTATGGCATGGCATCAATTGCATTTCATTTACAGCATATAGCCGGAGTAATAGATCGATTGATGACCTATTCGCGGGGGGAATCCTTAAATGAAGAGCAATTTGATTCCCTCAGTCAAGAGGGGCAACGAAATGACAACCTATGTTTGGAAGACTTAAAGGGTAATTTGGAAAGGACTGTTGAAGTTTTTATAGCGGCATTAAAGCACATCAATCCCGACAGTCTAACCGAAGAGCGGTTCTTGGGTAGAAAAAAGATACCTACAACGCAAATCGGTCTCCTGTTCCATGCTGCAGAGCATGCACAAAGACATTATGGACAACTATTGGTCACCCTGAATTTATTACATCATATGGACCACACTGCATAGGCATAAGCCATTCTCGTAAAGGAAATCCTAAAGCCAATGATCTTGACTTTAGGATTAACTTTTGCTAATTAAGCGATCTTTTCATCAAAGAAAACGATAAACTGGGTTGGATTGAATCCAGTTCGATCTTTAATGCTCTTAGCAAATTTTCCATAGGATGAGAAGCCTGAGAGTGCAGCTAAATACGTTAATTTAAAATTTCTAGCCTCTTCCACTGTTCTTAAATAATTGTTCAAGAAATCCAGTCTTAAATTATTTACATAATTTGGGAAATCAATTTTCTTGTTTTTATTTACTACGAAGGAAAGATATTTAGAATTACATCCTATCTCTTTGGACGCAGTGGTTATAGAACAAGAAGGATTTAAATATGATTCCTGTGCTTCCCATTGAGTAAGTGCTGCCAGAATCTTATTCTCCGTGTCTGGGTTCATATACTCCTTTTTGATAGTTGGAACGTTGTCAATCATAATAGAATAGATAGTGTTAATTAATTTGATAGTTATTCGGTTTGTTATTAATATGGTGATTTACCCTATTTGGTAGTTTATTTGTTTCGTTAGAGCTTCTTCAAAGAATGTGTCCGTTGTTGTTTTTTCCTGAGTTTCTGTATCACGGTGATTTCTAATGATTTTCATGGCTTGGATTAACTCTTCCTTTAGCGCACTGTCTTTGGATTCAAAGAAAATTTCATTCAGGAACTCCAGTCCAAATTTTGTTTTAAACTCAGTAACGGCCCTAATAATGGCTTTTTTCACCTTTTTGTTGCTGGAATGGTAACAGGCGATGATATGTGATTCACTCTGCTTATGCTTTAAACAGATCAATGTTTCAATAATGGCCAAGCGGATATCATTACAGGGTTCATTATGCAGCAAACTGGCTAATATAGCTCCACAGCCACGTTGATTAAAAAATGAAATTTCTTTAATCATAAAAATCCTGAAAGCTGTATTCGTCGAGTTCCTCACCCATCTGCTCAAGAGCGGTAAACGGCCTACATCAGCTTTCACCATTAAAAATTGGTGAACGAGAATTTCATCCAGCGGATTAAATTCATTGATAAAACTTTCGTCCAAGAACTTATAGGGTTCGTGATTCTCAGTTTTCGAAATCTTTTGCGGCCCTTTATTATTTAACCTGTTCGGGAGGTTATGCGCTGAAATATGAAGGATCTGTTGTTGATAATTGCTCTTCAGGTCATCCAGATTCTTTTTTGCCTTAAAAATTCTATTCAGATTATTAGATACAAGTTCTAATTCCCAGAAATTAATGAGTCCGTAGGTGTTCAAAATGATATTATAGTTATTATCATTAAAAGCGACCTTTCCAATTTTAGATTTTAGGTTGGCTTGGATCAATAACTTGGATAGGAACTTTAAGCCTCTTCTGGATCCTTTTATATTATAGATCGATTCAAATTCATTTAAGACATTCTGTTCCGAGAGATTATTTCTATTCATGAGGATATCATTGATAGAACTCTCCAGTCTCTCTTTAAAGGGTCTAAATGTTTGATCATCCTGATTATATTTTGCCTCGAAAAACAGGTTTCTCAATTGATTAATAATCAGAACTAAGATTAAGGATACGAAGATTACAATTGTTAACCTTGTTAAGGAAGGATAACTCCATAATTTTGCCTGTACATATAACAGATAAAATTGAAGGTAATAACCTAGATACATATTCTTTAATATTTGTTATTAATAGTTAGTTGGCGTATTAATAGCGGAATTAGCCTGCATTTTTCATGTTAGTTAATTCCTCGTTTGTGATTAATCAAAATTACATCTAGTCCCCAAAAAAGTATGTCCCATAAAACATTTTAATTGTCTAATTGCAATAATAAGACATGTCTTAAAACTATATAACAATCTGTTTGTCAATTTATTATAAGCCTCTATTTGATTTGATTATATTAATTGTTGATTTTCAGGAAATTGAAAATTTGCACAATATTTCCAGCAAATTATTAGACTTAAATGGAGGTGGACATACGCCCTTTTGGACAATTTATGATCATTATCAAGGAATATTTAACCATGTATCCTTGATTTATCTGTTATAAACAGCTATAATTAGTTGATTTTAGCAAAAATTTAGTCTAAAGAGCTGCAATAATTTGGTTGATTTTTAGATTGGAAGAGATCTGTAGAAGAAATTGGGTGAAAATGGTAGATGAATACCTGTTAAAATCAAGTAATGTCCACCCCCCTAACCCCTTTTATTTGATAATATTAACCTATAAATTAAATGTGAAGTTATTCATTCACCTGCTTGCACAAGCTGTTTTAAGAAAATAACAATGAACTATTTTAGTGCTTCTGTTTTAACTCCTCAATAAATAAGGATGGTGTAGTATCCATTACGGATTTAAAGGCTAGTGTGAATTTACTATGTGATGTAAACCCAGCCATATCCGCAAGGTAAGACAGTTTATAGTCCAATAGAGCCTTGTTGGACTCTAATTGCTGAACTATATATTGGATCCTCAAATTCAATATATAATCATTGAAATGTTGATTCTTATATTTTCGTATTACATAGGATATATACTTCTGATTGCTGTTCAGTTTATTGCTCAACCAGCCTAAAGTAATATTCTTGTTCAAGAAAAAATGGTCATCTTCCAAATCATTAAGCTTCTTGACCAATCTCGTTTCGGTTTCCAGGGATATCTGAACCTCTAAATTAGTATGCAGATCCTTCGTATGAGGTTTGCTCGGGTTGGAAATTTCAGCCAAAGGAGCCAAATCTGCATAAATATTTTCATTTTTATTTGATTTAGGTTTTACCTTGATCATATAAAAGAGAATAAATACACATATACTGATAACAATCGACCAAACCAGAATGACATTATTTCTTTTTAGGGATTTAATTTCCTGTAAGTTTTCCTTAATCAGGTTATTGCTAATGATCTCCGCGCTATTTCTTTTTTGTTCTTCGATTTGGTTGAATTTGTCAACAAATTGTATAGCTAGATCATTCCTGTCGATATTTCTTTGATATTTTGCTTCTAAAAAGTAGTATTCTTTCTTAAGGTAGAGGTTATTAGACCCATTTACATAAGGAATTACGAGATCTAAATACTTCCTGGCGTTTTCCAGTTGACCCAAATGAAAATAGCTGTCAGCCAGGAATTGATAGGTAAAAGCCTTAATGATATGTTCGAAGCCATAAACTTCATCCATGACCATTTTAAGGTACGTTAGGCTTTCCTCATAATTACCCATCTCCTTGTAACATTGCGCAATTATTAAATAGTTTTTGGATCTAATTAATAAGGATCGAGGGTTGTTAAAGTCAATATAACCTTTTTTGTTAACGGCTAAATTCATACATTCTAAGGCATCAACATACCTTTTCTGATTTATGTATTGATAGGCTTCTTCTTGAAGCACCCAAATATCGAGCTGGTTCCTGACCAGGCTATCATTAACAGATTTAATATTGGCCTTGGCTCTATGGATATATCGGCTGACTTCTTCATGTATACCAATATCTCTGTATATTGATGCAAGAACTAATGCGCTGCTGGCTTCAAAATCCGAAAGACCTATAAGGTCAGAAAGTCGATCTGCTTGTTTAGCATAATTAATTGCTATAGAATAGGTTCCAACGCTTTGATGAACTAAAGCTAAAAGAGATTTTGATCGGATTTTAGAAGTTTCCGAGGTTGAAATTTGTTCCAATGAATCCGCAACGCGAAGGGCTTCTTCATAATTATTGGCAAGAAATTCGGAACGAACTGCAGCATACCTTTTCTCAAACACCGTCCTTTGGGAATAAACCTGAAAAGGAAGTAACCACAGCAATAAATAGCTCAAAATCCTAATGCATCCCATATTAATTCAAATTTGGAATAACCATTTCTCTATATTCAATAGGTGTACATTTCTTTTCTAGGTTAAAATTCCTATAGAATGAAGCCCTTGAACTAAACCCGCAGCGTAATGCCAGTTCATCTATATTCATATCAAAATCTACTTTGCTCAACTCTTTACACACTTCCTCGACACGGAGGGCATTAATAGTTTTCAAAGCATTTTGATTAAAATAATCTTTAAAAAATTGGGAAATCAAAGGTCGAGAGATTTTCAAATCTCTGGCCATAACATCAATATTAAATTCTGGACTTAAATATCTTTTCTCTTCAAGGTATTGTAGGATCTTCTCTTTATATGGTGATTCTTTTACATTTTGATTGACCTTTAGTGAATACTCCGTTGTTTCATTTTTCTTGAAACTGTGATTTGACAATGGAAATCCTTGAGGCCGAACCTGAGAAACCAAGGTTCGGAATAAATAATTGTAAATCATACTAACCCCTATCATCATGATCAAATACACGGTAACTCCTGAAACTGGTTTGCCCACATCAAATTTATCAATGAAGCTTGACATGATGGTGGGGATAATAAA
This sequence comes from Sphingobacterium sp. NPDC055346, assembly GCF_053645235.1. Taxonomy (NCBI): domain Bacteria; kingdom Pseudomonadati; phylum Bacteroidota; class Sphingobacteriia; order Sphingobacteriales; family Sphingobacteriaceae; genus Sphingobacterium; species Sphingobacterium sp. NPDC055346. The sequence goes on along the minus strand of NZ_JBSHMI010000008.1, from coordinate 147,212 downwards.
TGCCGCTAATACCAAAAGAAGTATGATAAAGTAATAGTAAAGCCTTTTGGTGTCAAGTTGTAAGAAATCAGATATATTACCTTTCAACAATACTGAAATTGGATATAAGATCCAGGATAATCCGAACATGCTGTAAAGAACAACATAATACAATTTACCGTATTGGAATCGAATAAATTCACTGGATAAAAAAATGATAAAAATGACGGACATTATCAAAAAAGGAAAACCATGGATTAGGATAGTTTTTCCAGTTACCCTTTTATATTTAAATGCCAGATATCCAAAATATAGGAAAGGTCCATAAAGCAACCCAAATGGTGCTCCTAAATCTACATATTTATAACCTGGAATGATATCACGGAAAAGGGCGGCAAAAACAGTATGGATCAGAAGGGTAATGATCAGCAAAGACAGGATTTTCTCAAACAGACCTTTTTGGGGAAGGTTGCTGTATATCTGATAGCTGAGGAGGCATATGACGATAATTGCTGAGTAGATGAAAAAAATCAACATATGCTATTTAATTAGTTTATTCCTATAATTAGATGGAGATTCTCCAACATATAATTTGAAATATTTATTAAAAGTAGTTCTGGAATCGAAACCACTTAAATCCGCCAAGAATTCAAGTTTTAAATTTCCAGAATCTGCATGGATTAAGTTGACAGCATGTTGGACTCGATAAGACGCCAACCAATCTTCAAAATTGGAATCCAGGATCATCTCTAAATAATATTCAATCTTTTCCTTATCAATAGAAGTTTGTTTGCTTAATCGGTCCAAGGTTAAATGGGCATCAAGATATAAATGTTCCAGTTCCATGCTCTGGGCAATCTTGTTTTTGATCAGATGTAATTCTTGGTCCTTAATATTAAAATCATATACAGATGCTAGTGATAATGCTTGTTGGTTTTCTTGATTACTGCTCAGAAATCTATTGCTGACAAGAAACCAAGTCAAAACGGCCACATTTACCAATAAGATGGCAACAATAACTAATTGCGCATGTCTGTTGGAGAAGTTGTTAGATAAATGGTTGATGTAGATAATATTGATAAAGAAAAATATGGCAAAGCCCAGTAAGGCTAGTATCTCAAGTAGAATCAAATTCCTTTCATTTAAAAACAGACTTTCTTTTTTCTTGGAAAAGATAACTATGGAAGGATATGTAAACATCGAAATCAATGTCGAAATGAAATAAACATGTTGATAGATAGATGGAATGGAAGGTTTTACCATAAAGAAAATGGCAGCAACAATGGTAAATGGAATAAAATGAGGCAGTGCTCTGCTTAAGGTTATATTTACATCAAGTTGATCTAAATAGGCTAAATATAGAAGAGGCCCAAATATTAAGGATATTGGAAATTCAATACTTTCCATCATCATTAGGATTTGGATTATTAAACCAATACAGAACATGGTTAATAAAATCTCAAATAGGTTCTTCTTCATATACTATTTACTAAATAATACCAGATTATTCAGCTGTAAGAAATTAAATGGTAGACTTAGCCTCTACCTCTTAGATAACACTGTTAATAATTGAACAATTCACATAGCAACAGATTCAATATCAGGTACGGTTGCTTCTATTTCAGCAAATATATCTAAATATTCATACATCTATAAAATGAACCCAGAGGCCTTTTTTTAAAGAAATAGTCTATTTTCTGTACTTAGAATTTAGTTAATGTTTTTGAGTGATTTAAATAATTAGAAATAGTTAAAATATATAAATTGGCTTCGCTTAAAAACGACCTTTATTTATGTAAAGGAAAAATAAAATAATTATCAGCGTTTAAACATCTATATGTTATCTGATATCAATCTTGTTCATTGGTTAACTTAAGTGGCAAATGACAATTAAATAAATCACAGGCCCTTTTACTTAATTTTTTTTCTATTTCAAAGATATTCAATACAATATATAATAATTTGTTGAGATTTATGAAATTATTATTACCAAATTTTAAAGTTAAATTAAATTGGCAGGAATGGTTTAGTGAGCTGTTTATCAATGTTTAAACATTAATTCAAACTATTTAGGCTTTAGATTGTATTACAAGTACATATGTTACAAAATCTAGATATACCCGATTCGGGCACTCTCATTATATCGAATCGCCTGCCAGTAAAAATTGAACGAAAAAAATCAAAACTCAAGTTCACTCCCAGCGAAGGAGGATTAGCTACTGGCCTGGGATCCTTTTATAAAGAAAATGGATCTTGGTGGATAGGCTGGCCTGGGATTATCCCCAAAAATGAAAAAGAAGAAGAATTGATCAGGCAGGAGCTTAAAAAGCTGAACCTCATCCCTATATTTCTCACAGAAAAAGAGATCAAAGGTTACTATGAAGGTTTTTCGAATGCCATTCTTTGGCCATTGTGCCATTATCGACCCAGCTATGTGGAATTGAAGCAAGAGTTTTGGCTGAGTTATGTGGAAGTAAATAAAAAATTTGCTGAAGCAGCATTGCCCTTTATTGAACAAAATACGCGTGTTTGGGTCCATGATTATCAATTAATGCTAGTACCTAATTATATTAGGGAACTTAAGGAAACCTGCAGTATTGGGTATTTTCACCATATCCCTTTTCCTCCTATCGAATTATTTAAGATGTTGCCATGGCGAGATGAACTATTGGAAGGGCTTTTGGGTGCAGACCTGATAGGTTTTCATACCTATGAAAACGTAGATAATTTCTTGGACTCCTGTTCTGGTGTATTAAACCTCCAAAACAATATCAACTCCCTGAAAATAAACGGTAGGAAGGTATTGGTCGATGTATTTCCAATGGGCATTGATTATGAAAAGTATAAAAGCCAAGCCCTAGATACAGAGACGAAACAATATAGCAAACATCTCAAAGAGCTGTACCATAATCAAAAACTCATTCTATCTGTAGATCGACTGGATTACAGTAAAGGAATCTTACAACGACTGACAGCCTTCGAAATCCTGTTAAATAACCATCCAGAGTTACATGGACAAATTTTATTATATATGCTCATTGTTCCTTCTCGGGACCAGGTGAATCAATATAAAAAATTAAGGAATGAAATCGACAGAAAGGTTGGTAACATCAATGCGGTATATGGGAAGCCTGGTTGGCAACCAATAGCCTATTTTTATAATTCCTTACCTTTTCATGTTCTTTCAGCATTATATGTAGCGGCAGATGTATGCTGGGTAACCTCTCTTTACGATGGCATGAACCTAGTTGCGAAAGAATATATCGCAAGTAAGCAGGAAACAAAAGGGGTTTTGGTGATCAGTGAATTCGCTGGTGCCTCCAAAGAGCTATCGGATGCATTAGTCATTAATCCATATGCCGTGCATCGGACCAGCAGAACACTTTATGATGCCATTAGCATGGAAGATGAAGAAAAAGATGAAAGGATGCATGCTAGCCAAGCCATTGTTTCAAAATTCACGGTTCATCACTGGGTCAACCTCTTTATGCAGCGTTTAGAAGAAATCAAGAATGAGCAAAGGCATGAATTAGCCAGGAAAGTTCGTGAAAAAGTTGAAAATAATATTAAATCAAGTTATAACGCAAGTAAAAAACGATTAATCCTTCTTGATTACGATGGCACTTTGGTTGGATTCAACAAGAATGCAGATAAAGCGGTTCCAACTACGGAGGTCTATGCAGTATTGGACAAATTAAGCAATGACCCACGGAACTTGGTCACCATAATTTCGGGTCGGAAATATAGCAATTTAGAAAGTTGGTTTGGAGGCCGACCATATTACTTAATTGCAGAACATGGGATCTGGAGTAATTATCCCAACCATGAATGGCATTTAGTTCCAGGGCTGAGCAATAGTTGGAAAACAGAAGTCAATCAAATCTTGCAAAGGTTTACAGACAGGACCCCTGGATCTTCAATTGAAGAAAAATCCCATTCCTTGGCATGGCATTACAGGAAGGTAGAACGGGCCTTTGGACTAAGACAGGCACAGGAGCTTTTACAGGAATTGAGGCATTTGAACCAAGTTTTGGACCTTCAGCTAATCAACGGTGATCGTGTCATTGAAATCAAAAATAAACTTGTGAACAAAGGAAAAGCGGCCATAAACCTTGCAAATGAAATTGACCCTGACTTTATTTTATGTATCGGTGATGATGCTACCGATGAGGATATGTTTATTGCCTTACCTGAGCATAGCATTACAATAAAAGTGGGTGACAAACAATCTCACGCGAAGTATTACGTTGAAAATAATAAAGAAGTCTTACAGTTATTGGCTTCTTTAGAAAAATAAAAAGATAAAATCTATGAATAAAAGACACCTTTATAATAGTGGTATTATTGGGAACTGTAATTTTATTGCCCATGTGCACAAAAGCACAAACATCAACTGGCTATGTTGGCCAACATTTGAAGATAGTTTCATTTTTGGATGTTTACTGGATACCGAAAAAGGTGGAGAATTTAACATAAAGCTTGACGACAGCCATATTACCTCCAATCAATATTATTTAGAGAATACCAATATTTTAGTTACTGAAGTCAATGGAGAACATTCTGGTTTCCGAGTTATTGACTTTGCCCCAAGGTTTGTACAATATGATCGTTATTACAAACCACTGATGTTGATCCGAATAGTTGAGCCACTTTATGGAAATCCATCAGTAAGAGTAAACTGTAATCCAAAAGCGAATTACGGGAAAGATGATTTTAAAAAAAACAGAGGAAGCAATCACATTCATTTTCAGCATGCAGAAGAACATATGAGATTGACAACCAACATTCCCATCAGTCATTTTTTCGATCAGGAAGAGAGCAATATTATCCTTTCCGAGAAGAAATACATGATCCTATCGTATGGAAACAGTTTTGAAGCACCATTGATACAAACAGCGGAAGAGTTTTTGATCAAGACCAAAATATATTGGAGGCGCTGGACAAAAAAAGCAAACATTCCGAACTTCTATCAGGACCATATCATTCGATCGGCTTTAGTTTTAAAATTGCACCAATACGAAGATACCGGAGCCATCATTGCTTCGAGTACCACAAGTTTACCGGAGTCACCTGGTTCGGGAAGAAATTGGGATTATCGTTATTGCTGGGTCAGGGATAGTTATTACGTATTAACAGCCCTGAGCCATATCGGAAAATTTGATGAACTCGAAGAGTTTGCCAACTACATTACCAATATCACCCAATCGGATTCTGGGAGGTTGCAACCTCTCTATGGGATATTAGGTCGTAAAGTTTTGACAGAAACGACGCTTGACTATTTGGAAGGCTATAGAGGCAATAAGCCCGTTAGGATTGGAAACCAAGCTTATGAACATATACAAAATGATGTATATGGGCAAGCCATGATCGCCATGTTACCTCTATATACGGATTATCGCTTTCCTCAAGATGAAAGAAAAGATGCAAAAAGCTGGTTGAAATATATCTTGGAGAAGATACAGATGACGATAGATGAAAAGGATGCCGGTATTTGGGAATTCAGGAACATTGCGAACCATCATGCCTATTCCAATCTATTTCAATGGGCTGGTGCCTCAGCTGCCTTAAAAATTGCGAAGCAGAACAATTACAAAGATATTGAAGATCAGGCCAAGATTTTAATGGATAAAGCCGCGGATTATATTGAAAAATGTTATGATCCAGAAATGCAGGTTTACAGGAATTCAGATGAAGGTTCAAATTTGGATGCGAGTACTTTACAGTTAATTTTAATGAATTACCTGGATCCAAGTTCAGACCGAGCTAAAAAACATTTGGAAGCTGTGGAGAAAGAGTTAAAGGGCAAGAACGGACTGTTTTACAGGTACCTGCACCAAGATGATTTTGGAAAACCTAAAACAACCTTTTTAGTGTGTGCATTTTGGTATGTGGAAGCATTGGCATGTGTAGGTCGTCTGAAAGAAGCTCAGGAAACCTTTGAGCAACTCCTCTCCTATGGAAATTCCTTAAAGCTATTTTCTGAGGATGTTAACGAGGAAGATGGTAGTCAATGGGGCAATTTTCCACAAGCCTATAGTCATGTAGGGTTAATGAATGCAGCTTATCGAATCGCGGTAAAACTCGATAAGCCAATATTTCTAATATAATTAATTAACATTAAATTCATAAGTAGCTGAAATGGTACATGTTTTGCTAAAAATAGACAAATAACGAAAATTACTATGAAAGCATTACTTGGATTATCGGTAGCTATGGTTGCCTTAAGTTTATCGAGTTGCAGTACTGATGACTCGAAAACAACAGATGGAACAACACCAGTAACCATTAAAATTACTGATGCACCTGCGTACTATGATCAGATTATCTTAGATATCGATCATATTGAAGTTATTACAGAAGGTGGTCGTCAGGTTATTGATGTTGATATTGAGCCTTTTGACATCTTACATTATCGTGAAGGAGATTACTTGATCCTTGCCGAACATGATGTCCCTTCAGGGCGATTACAAGAAGTAAGATTGGTTTTGGATGATGATAATTATATTGTGGTAGATGGTGTAAGGCAAGATTTGAAGACACCTAGTGGTCAAACTTCAGGTGTCAAAATCAAAGTTCAAGATGATTTGATTCCCCATGTAGCCTATACCCTAGCCTTGGATTTTGATGCATCAAAGTCTATACATCAGACTGGAAATGGTAAATATATGATGAAACCTGTGATCCGCGCCATTCCGGTTGCAGTATCAGGAGCTTTAACTGGTGAGATTTCGCCTATTTCTGCAATGCCTCATGTCTTTGCCATTCAAGGAACTGATACCTTAGGTACATTGGCCGGCCCAACGGGTAAATTCTATTTTCCTGGTGTTATGCAAGGAACTTATAAGCTTGTAATTGAACCGACAAATGATAATTTTAAATCAGCAATCGTCAATGATGTTGTGGTAACTACGGGGCAAACAAAAAATTTAGGGGTCATTCAATTAGAAGAAAAGTAATTGAAATAGCTCTATTAAAAAGGGATAACGTTTATGTTATCCCTTTTTTGGTTTTATAAGGAATCCGCAATGGCATCCCAAAGACCAATTCTATATTGCAAAGCTAATTTGGCAACATCAGCCATCTCTTTCCATTTCACTTCGTTGTTATCTGCCAATTCGTGGATCATCTTCATGGCTAATGGCCCATGTTCATCCCCATCCAATTCGATATGACGCTGAAAATAATATTCAATCTTCTTTAAATCCGATTCGGGGAACTGTTCCTTTAAAGAAGATAGAATTGACGTGAACATATCTGGAATCAAATCCTCTCTACCAAATGTGAATGCAGAGGCAATCTTATGGGTCTCTCCTGCTTCAATGGTATCAAAGGAAAAGTTTAGGAAATCTTTAATTCTGTTGTCCAATGTACTATTATCTAAAGCATCTTTAATCTTTATTCCCGCTTGAAGGTTTTGGATCAGGTCCAATATAGGATTCACATCCGCACCTATCCCTTTCATGGCATCGATATACATTTCAAAATGGCTTAATCGTTGACCATCAATATATTCATCTGATTCTTCAGCAAGAACAATTTCATTGATCAAATATCTGGTTATGGGTGACGGGCTTGCAAACCAAGGAATCGTGGTACAGGTTAATTTGATCTGCAATGCTTTCAACAGAGACATGAAGTCCCACACTGCATAGACATGCCCTTCGGTAAATTTCTGTAAATCGGTAACCTTTTGAATTTTATGATATAATTCGTGGTTTAGTAGATGATTTCTTTCAGCTTGAATATACTCGTTTATTGCTTGAACATTATTTTTCATGGCCCAAAGGTAGGAATAGCACCTATTTTTTAGTCCATTAAAGGAATAAATTGCAAAAAGCTTACAATAATTAGTTTGATGTTTAACTATCTTATATTTAACTTTGTGCAAAATATTAGAAAATGGCAAAGGATCATAAAGTAGTTCAAGGTTTAATCAGAGATATTATTTCGTTAAGGGTTGCGATAAAACAGTTTTACTTTCAGAAAGTTAAGGAGTTGGAATTAGATGTCACCTATGAAATGGTCCAAGTTTTAGCTGTTCTATGGCGAGAAAAAGAGCTTAATCAACAGGATATTGCAGAAGAGGTACAAAAGAGTAAGGCAAGCGTGACACCATTAATTGACAATCTCTGCAAAAGGGATCTTGTTCAAAGGGTACCTGATGCCAATGATAGGAGAAATAATAAAATTGTCCTGACAGAGAAAGGTTGGGAATACCAGTCGCATTTAGAGCCAGTTCAAAAAGAGCTCTATGAAAAAATCATGAAGAACTCACAAATCAAAGATATTTCAGAAATCAGTAATCAATTAAGATTGATCAAAAGCGCTATTGAATAGTGTTTTTTGGAATAATAGTTTAATATCAAACTAATTTTAATAATATTTTACATTAATAGATGAGCACAGAAACAAATAAAGCAATCAATCAAAAAGAAAGAAACCGAAGGATCAAGATCTATGGTATCAATATCCTTTCCGTACTGATTGTTTTGGCAGCTATAGGTTGGGGCTTACTTAGCTATTTACAGTTAAATAACAGTGTTTTCACAGAGGATGCTCAAATCGATGGACACATCAATCCTGTAAGCACAAAAGTAACCAGCTATATTAAGGAAATCCGATTTCAGGAACATCAGACAGTGCATAAAGGAGATACATTAGTGGTCTTAGAAAATGATGAATTTAAAATTCAGGTGGAAAACGCCTTGGCTGCTCTTGCTGATGCCAAGGCAGGCAAATCGGTAGTAAGAACCGAGGTCGAAATAGCAAGAAATAGCCAAAACATCGCGGATGCGAACATAGAGGAACTCAAGGCCCGCTTGGAAAATGCTGAAGTCAATTATAAGCGGTTCAAGGAACTCATGGATAAGGATGCCATAGCAGTGTATCAATTTGAACAGGTAAAAACCGAATATGAATCCCTAAAAGCAAAATATAAAGCATTGTCTGCGCAAAAGGTAAGCTCCCATTTAACTACGCAGGAAACCAGTAGGAAAACAGAGATCAATGAAGCTGCGATCTTAAGGGCCAAGGCTTCGCTTGATCTGGCCAAACTTAATTTATCCTATACCGTGATTGTAGCCCCTTATGATGGAATTTTGGGCAGGGTTAGTTTAGAAGAAGGCCAATTGGTCCAATCAGGACAGCAACTATTCAATATCGTTAGGGACCAACAAAAGTGGGTAACAGCAAATTACACCGAAAGTCAGATGAAACAAATTGCCCTTGGAAAGAAAGTAAGGCTATCTGTGGATGCTATTCCCCATGTTGTTTTTGTGGGTGAGATAAAGGCTATTTCCGAAGCTACGGGTTCAAAATATTCCAGTATCCCAGTGGACAACAGTACCGGTAATTTTGTAAAAGTTCAACAACGGATACCAGTAAGGATAGAATTTTCAAAGGACAACAATGTTGAGGATTTAAAAAAACTGATGGTAGGGCTAAATGTGGTGGTTAATTCGATATAGATGAGCAATAGTTTATTTAGAGATTGGGTCCCTCAAAAGTATAAACTAAGCATACTGCTATCAATAGCGGTTTCCTTATCCTTTTGTAGTGGAATTCCAAACAGCATCTACATCTATATCATTTCAGATCAAGCGGCAAGTTCAGCTGATCTATCCATGGCTATGTACGCGTATTGTGCCGGCATGGTCTGTTCAATTTCCTTGATCTTTAGACTGACCATCTATATGCCGAAGAAAAGGTTAATAATATTCTGTTTGATCTTATTAATGGTCATTAACATAGGCTTGGCATTAAATCAAGCGCCATTGATCAATGTGATGTTGATGTTTGTGTTCGGCTGTGTGAAAATCATATTAACCATGGCTTTGATATCAGAGCTAATGCCATTCTTGATGCCCACTGGGGAAAGGTATCAAATGTATGCCATCTATTATCCGATGAACCTGATCTTTCCCATATTAGGAGGTTTGATTGCGGCTTATCTTGCCAAGCAACATTGGGAACTTGGCTATTATTTCCAGACCTTGATGCTTCTTATATCCTTCCTGACCGTCATTATCTGCTTTAAAACACAACATATCAAGAAGGTGCCATTGTTTCAATACGATTGGTTGGGAACCATCTTATTAGCATCCAGTTTGCTCTGTTTTTCGTTTGTTGCAAGCTATGGTTTACAAAACAATTGGTTGACCAGCAAGAGTATCATATTGGCAATTGTGTTGACCATTGTATTTTTTATCTTATTCTTTAATCGGAATTTCAAGAAAAAGAGAAAGATTATCAGCTTTTCAGTTATTAGGAACAAAGCCACATTCTTAACTCTATTTACTGTGTTTATTTTGGGAATATTTTATATCAATACAAGTTTGCTGAGCAATCTAATGAATGTACTTTTACCCTCAAATCCTACTAAACAAGCAGAAATCAATGCCTATGTAATTGTTGGATATTTCTTGGGGAGTTTATTGGTGTATGTATATTTCAAGCAGACCAAAAAATGTAAAGCTATCTTTTTAATTTCTGCCTCTTTCTATTTAATCTCCAATATCTTATTGTACAATCTGATCAATATCAATACCCCTTTACATTATTTAATTCTACCAATCATACTGAGAGGAATGGCTGTAATAATCTCATTTATTTCGACAGCTGTTTATCTAGCAGGTAATGTGAATGGAAAAGCCTTTTTACAGAGCATTGTTATTTTCCTTTTGATCAGGACATTTTTTGTAACTGTTTTCTGGTCCAGTGTAATCAGTAATTGGTTTAATAAATTACAATTTATCCATCAGACAAGATTGGCGGAAGTTTTTGAGTCTGGAGAAAAAGTAGATCGAACGGTATTAATAAAATTCCAAAAACAAGCAAACCTATTGGGTCTACATGACCTATATCTTTATCTATGTATCATTAACATACTGGTTATTATCATTATAGCAGTAATCCCCTATCACTCTTCCACTGTGAGACATATTTTTAACTGGGGAACAAAGAAAAATGCAAAAGAATTGATTCAGGCTACCCCGATGTCTTAATTTTATTTTCAGTTAAACTTTAGATCGCTGGGGCAGTCCATACTGAAACAAGGTTATTTATTGAATAATAATATAAGTCGTATACCAAATCAATTCTATCGTATTATGAAAAATTCCATATTCATCAGCCTCTTTTTTCTAATGTTTTCTTTAACTTCTATGGGTCAGGAAATTGAAAACCATCAATTGCCTGATTCCTCTGTATTTCATCGGAACAACCTTATCTTTGATCGCATCGTACAGCAGAAATTAATGAATTTTCCATTTACCAGGGTATATCCTAGCAGTGATTATGGCATCCTAGGTTTAATGATGGTTTTATCTGATGATGGGTATTTTGGATTTTCAGATAGTAAATACCTGAAGATATTCAATCGCTTTTATAATGTAATGGGCTTGAGAGATCTTGATGGGAATGAGGCTGAAATTGAAATTGAAAGAGATGGCACCTCTTTTTTCCGGGGTTTTAATGGAAATACCATGTCAAGTTTCAAAGAGGCTTATAATCAAATGGTGATTCGTGATGAAGCTGGTGAGGTTTATCATCTGACCTTTGATTGGATGTCCAATTTAGCAGAAATACATTCTGAATCAGGTTATCAATTAACGATAAATAAAATAAAATCGGGTTTCGAGGTAAAGGATAACCAAAATAATGTGGCAGAGATAAAAAAACAAAAGTCTTCAGTTTGGGTAGCTACCTATTCTAATGGAAGAGTCTTATCGACAAAGAGAGGAATCTGGAATACCTATAATTTTATTTCAGAAGATGGCAAATCTACATTGAACATTGATATTGACCAATATACCAATAACATCAAAATAAGAAACAATGTGGGTATGTATTTAGTGATTAGCAACTCCTATAATCCTAACCTCGTAAGGGATCATCATCACGATCATTTAAGTGGTAATTAAGGATATTAAATTAACATAGAAAGGGAACGAACTCAGATGCTTGTTTCCTTTTCTATTATTTTTTGTTAAAATCTTTGCTAAAATCTGTCCTTTGGATCCGTACGGCATTCAAAATGGCCAATAATGCCACACCTACATCGGCGAAAACAGCTTCCCACATGGTTGCTACACCTCCAGCTCCCAAAATCAGTACAATAGCTTTAACAGCAAATGCCAAACCTATATTCTGCCATACAATTTTCTTCGTTTTTCTTCCGATTTTAATGGACATAGGGATCTTAATTGGTCTATCATCTTGAATAACCACATCTGCAGTTTCGATGGTGGCATCCGAGCCTAAACCTCCCATGGCGATTCCAACATCACTTAACGCAACAACAGGGGCATCATTTACACCGTCACCTACAAAGGCAACGATTCGATCTCTTGCTTTGACCTCCTTCAGTTTTTCAACCTTATCTTCTGGCAGAAGATCACCATAGGCAGAATCGATCTTCAGGTTCTTTGCAACCTCATTTACAACAGTGGATTTATCACCACTTAACATGGTCACTTTGATTCCTTCGCTATGCAGCGCATTTATGGTGTCCTGTGCACCATCCTTTATTTTATCAGCTATGCTTATATAGCCTATATACTTCCGATCGACTGCAATAGCAATGGTGGTATAAACAATTTCTTTGTCTGCATTAGGATAGGAAACCTGATGCTGGTCAAGCAACTTAAAATTACCTACCAATACTTCTTTGCCATCAATTTTTGCTTTCAGTCCGTGGCCAGCAATTTCTTCAACATGATCGAGGTTGAGATGACCCTTCACCTCTCCTACATATTCATGGATTGCCGTTGCTACGGGATGTGTACTTTTGCTCTCGATTTCATTGACATACTCCAATATCTGCTCCTGATTGGCGGATGGATCGAACTTGACCTCATTGACCTTAAAAACACCTTCGGTCATGGTTCCTGTTTTATCCATTACAACATGCTTCACAGCTGCCAAGGTATCCAGGAAGTTTCCTCCTTTGACTAAAATCCCATGTCTGCTGGCGGCACCTATTCCACCAAAATAGCCCAATGGAATCGAAATAACCAAGGCACAAGGGCATGAAACGACCAAGAATATCAATGCCCTATATAGCCAATCTTGAAAGACATAGTCTGCTACAAAGAAATATGGGATCAATGCTATTCCAATTGCCAGGAACACCACTATAGGGGTATAGATTTTGGCGAATTTTGAAATAAACAGTTCTGTAGGTGCTTTTTGGGTACTGGCATGCTGAACCATTTCCAGGATCTTGCTCAGTTTACTGTCCTCATATACTGTTGTAATTTCAACTTCAGAAACGGTTTGCAGGTTTATCATTCCGGCAAGCACGGAATCGCCTTTAGCTTTAGAGTCTGGTTTGCTCTCTCCTGTCAATGCTGCGGTATTAAAAGTGCCGGATGCTGTAATTAACTTACCATCTAAGGCTAATTTTTCACCGGGTTTTAATTGGACAATATCTCCCACTTTCACCAATTCAGCTTTGATCAGTTCAGTTTTTCCATTCCTAAGAACGGTCGCTTCATCGGGTCTTTGATCCAATAAAGATTTAATATTGGCTTTTGCCCTGGAAACCGCCATGGTTTGGAAAGCTTCACCAACCGAATAAAAAAGCATTACAGCCACCCCTTCCGGATATTCACCAATGGCAAAAGCTCCAATTGTTGCAATCCCCATCAAGAAGAATTCTGAGAAAAAATTACCTTTTGAAATACTTTTAAAAGCGTCTTTTAAGACAGGAAGCCCAACAGGCATATAAGCCGCTAAATACCAGGCCAAACGCAGCCAACCTTGAAACCAAGGGAAATGGAAAACATAATCGAATAGAATTCCGGAAATCAAAAAGGCAAAACTGATTATAGCAGGTCTGAAAAGTTCAAATATACTGGCATTAGTGTCATGAGAATGCTCATGCTCATGATCGTGGCCATCATCTTCAGCATGTTGATGATCGAACTTATGACTATTATTTCCTTGATGGCTCCTATGGTTTTGGGTCTGTTTTAGTAAGTCATCAGCATTGGCATTTTTATAAACCTTCACCGTCTGACTACAGATTTCGCAATTGCCATTTTTATCAAAAATATGTTTGTGATCCATAAAGTATTATCCTCTCCTAAATTTAACCTATTTAAATCTAAAAGCTTAGCTTATCAACCAAATAAACCTTGAATTTGTTTTAATAGTGCATTTTTAAAGATGTAAACAAAATGTATATAGGTTTTATTTAGGACCTATTTCCAATAATTATAAATTGCATAAGCAAAAAAACACAAAAGAAAATCATGAAATATCATCAATTATATTATTGGATTACACTATTGTTGCTATCAATATTTAATCCGTTAGATTCCTGGGCACAACCATATCTTATTCAGAGTAAGGAGGGGTATTCGAATGTAAGGGAATCAGCAGATTCAAAAGGGAAAATTCAAAACCAATTGAAGAACAATACAGTTGTGTTGATAGATCAGGTTGAAGAACAAGATCTAGCAAAAGATCAATGGATCAAGATTCTATATTATGAAAACCTGCCTTTTTCCATCGTTGAAATAAAGGATGAAAAACCGCTTAAGGCAGGATTTATCCATAATTCCCAACTATTGGCACTAAACAAACTGGAGAAGCCAAGGAAAGCAGATTTTTCCATGCAATATTTAATAAAGCCAGCAAACCTGAAGGGGAAAAAGATAGCATACTATGATGAGAACTCCACTGCCATCAAGTCAATAAATGGAATCTATTATTATCTGGCGGATTGTGGAATTCCAAATGAATTAATTGAAAAGGCGGATGCAACTATCAAAGGAACCAAAGTTTCAATACCAACAGAACTATTGTTGGGAATTGGCTCAGCTAGGCAATCTTTTGACTATTATAAACTGGGAAATGTCTATCTGGCTGTGCAAGAGATTGGAGATGGGGCTTGCACAAATCATGTCGTTTGGGTGTTTGAGAGGAATAAGTTAACCCAGCGATTTGTAGGATGGGAATATTAAGAAAAAATAAATGCCCGATTATAATTTAATCGGGCATCAATATGTTGTTCAGTAAGTATTTATAATTATTTCATTAAGCTAACGCTATAGCTTTTACCCGCATCCGTAAGGAGCACAGTAGCATTGGAATAATCTCTACTTAATAAAATGTAAAATTCTTGAAAGTTAGATTTCATTGCTAGAGTAAAGATATCAGGCAATTCAGTGCTGCCTCTGTTCGCATTATTGATCTCAAAACCGTATCTAGATTTTGTTCCATTAGCACTGGTCATCTCAATCACAGTACCTACAAACTCCATTTTAGTAAAGTAACCTTGATTCGGCTCCAACATTACTGGACCTGTACTCTCGGAAGACATTTGAGCTTCATAAGCTGTAAACACTTTACCTTTAAGATCTGATAATACTTCCTCTTTTAATTTTTCAGGAACAACTCCATTGTCCTTTTCACAAGAGATAAATAATACAGCAAACAACAATAATATACTTAACTTTTTCATACCTTATTAATATAATAATGCTCAAAAGTAGAACAAAAATTAATAACAATTTAATATTCGGACCTGCTCTACCCTACTTAAAAATAATTTGTAGCTATATGCTTGCAAAAGTTCGATTTCAAGGAATTTGGCCTAAAAAGCCACTTTTAATCTAAATTTCAATTGCTAAACTAGCTTTAGCATATTTGCTATCTCCAGCTATGGGGGTTCAATTTTTTTAAGTAAAAAAAGCCTAAGAATTAATAGAAACGAAGAATTCAGGAAAAACCTTTTCAGGCTAACGCGATTTAGCTCATGACAGGCATAAGATTTTACTAGATTTAGCGTTAATTTAACATAACAGCAATAACTAGCGGGATTATAAACTAAACTTAAAATTATATGCTAAAAATGAAAACCAAACTACAAAGCTTGACTTTTGCCCTATTTTGTGCAGTTATCTACAGCAGTTGTAGCAAAGACAGTTTCCTGGACCAACCTGACCCTGAATTGGAAAAAATTGAAATTAAGGACATTACCACTGATGCTAGAGTGACCGTAAGCATAGAAAATCCAGATGGGGCTAATGGGCAGGAAGGCTCAACCAAATTAACTGACGGTGACAGCACGACGAAGTTCCTCGCAAAAAACTTTAAGACATTAGATATCAAATTCCAATTTGATACGGCGAAGCTTGTTGCGGGCTATGATTTTACCACAGGAAATGATTTTGACGGCCGTGATCCGATGGATTGGAAGTTTTATGGGTCCAATGATGGTCAGACCTGGAAAGAACTGGATAGCCATATGGGCATGCAATTCAGAAAAAGAAGGAATACCTACAGTTTCTTTTTCAAGAATGAGGAGAAATTCACCCATTACAAATGGTCTATCTCCAAGCTTTACAATGACAATATGTTCCAAGCTTCAGAGTTCAGGCTGATCCAGATGCCACCTTCAAGTCAAAAACAGGAACCTATCCAAAAGATTGATAGCTTGACCAAAAACAATGTCTCCTTGGTTTTTATCAATCATTCCAATAAATCACAATTGGAATATCAGGAAAGATTGATGAACACTTATTTTACGGTCTATCCAAAGCTTCTCAATGATTTTAATCCGAATGCGAAAAAGAAAATGTACTTCATCATTGATCCTACTTATGATGGTGCTGCTTATGCCTGGGGTGAGGTCGTGGTTTTTGGCTTCAAATACATGGAAGGAAATCCGAAAGACGGTGATGTCGTTGTCCATGAGACCATGCACCATATACAACAGGATTATAAAGGTTCGGTACCTGGATGGCTGGTTGAAGGCATTGCAGACAATGTAAGGTATCATTATGGTATAGATGAACCTGATCCATGGACATTACAAGATTACAAACCAGAACATAACTATGATGGTAGCTATGGAATTACCGGTCGATTCCTGTTATGGATTGAGACACATAAGAACAAGAATTTTGTAAAAGAATTGAACAATGCCTTGATCAATGGCACTAACTACAATGATTTCTTTGTGCAATCGCTTGGAAAGAACATTCAAGATGTCTGGAAAGAATATGCTCAGAATCCAGCAATCTAAATTCATCACATAAAAAATGGGCTATAATTTATAGCCCATTTTTTATGCTTCTAAAGTTGTTTTTATTTGCTCAAGGAATTTATTTCTGCAATTAAATCATCAATGCTTTGGTTCAACTTTTCATGACTTACATGCTGGAGATGGTTTGCCTGGTATTTTTTCAACTGCTCAAAAAATTGTACCAAGTTGTTTTTAAACTCTTCGTATGTCAAATCTGTAGGTATGTATTTAGTTGAGGCTTCAATACGTTCTACCCGAGGGTTCTCAATTGCAGGATATTGAATCCATTTTCCTGTATGATCCAGCTTAGGGATGTACTCCTCTTGCATCCATAAAATTATTTCATCTTTTGGTTGGGATAATCTCAAAAAATAATGTCTTGAATCTGATATTTTTAAACCAAACAAATTCACTGAGTAATCATATTCCTTTAAGAAATCAGACAACATTTGGTTGTTCATCAACACCTGAATAAGATTGAGTATCTTTTCATTTTCTTTCATCATACTATCAAAATATTATGTTTTTCACTTTCCTAAATATTTCTAAAATAAGGAATCCATTAGAGAAAGCATTAATTATTATTATTTTAACTATTGATTAATTTAATTGAACTACCTTATAGACAAATAAATATATAAGGCTATGGCAAGACAACACTATTTTAAGACCATTATTATTATCCTTTTCCCTATTTTTTTGAGTTCATGTGTTAAAGAAGGTATCCTCGATGAAGATATAGAACCAAAAAATCAAGCCTCAAAATTATATGTGGGGGAAACGCTTCAATTAAAGTCGAATGATAAAAACACGAAATGGAAAAGTTCAAATAAGTATGTTGGGACCATCGACGAAGAAGGTCTCTTTACTGCCCATCATATTGGAAAAGTAAAGATAAATGCAACAAATGAAGGTAAAAAGAACAGCACTGAAATAACCGTTATCCCTAAGATAACGGATATCCCAGAGCCTGTGATTAAATTTGGTGGCTCTAAGGAACAAATCAAAGATTTAGAAAAAAGGAATTTACTGAATGACTCAGGCCCGGCTCTTTCATTTGAAACTGATTCACCTTATGTGGAATCCTTGTATTATGTCTTTCAAGGAGGAAAATGCGCTTATGCAATTGTGCGGTTTAAAAATGATCCGAGTATCGACATTGATTATATTCTGGCCTTTTTTCAAGAGCGATATGAGGCAATAGGTACGGATAAAGATGATTATTACTTCACGGACCAAAAGCGGAAAATAGTGATAGCGGTATCTACTAAGGATCAGTTTAATGGCAGGTATGCCGTATATGAGAAAAAGAAAAGTTAACAATTGCAGAATTCATGCAATATTTCTTTTCAAAATCTGTTATTAATAAGATACAATTTATCGTCAATTATTAGGACTGTACATTTTATTGGATTTCACACTAATAAAAAATTAAACACGATTCAAAAGAAAATTCATTAAAGTTAATTTATCAAGCTTCTTGTTAGCGCTATGTTAACCTCGGATTATTTGTAAATTTTTTAATAACCTTTCTACATAATTGGCACAATATTTTCATAAGCGTATCCGTAGTTGTTGAACATTTGATAATTGTTTGAATCAAGGAGCACAATTCCAAAAGGTACTTTCCTTTTTCCAATAATAATCAACTTAAAAGGATTTTTCAATATGGTAAAGAACCAAAACTTTAATAGCGAAGCAATAATTAAAGAATTAAAGAAATTAGATGAAAAACACCGGGACTATCTTGAAAAA
The DNA here is from genome assembly GCF_053645235.1 of Sphingobacterium sp. NPDC055346. Taxonomy (NCBI): domain Bacteria; kingdom Pseudomonadati; phylum Bacteroidota; class Sphingobacteriia; order Sphingobacteriales; family Sphingobacteriaceae; genus Sphingobacterium; species Sphingobacterium sp. NPDC055346. The sequence continues at coordinate 128,443 of NZ_JBSHMI010000008.1, read as the reverse complement.
GATGGAAAATGGTTAATTGGGGGGTTTGAATCTATTATTAGCTATGATGGCAAAATCTCAACTATTCAGGGAGAACAAGTCACTTTGAAAAAAGAAATCTATATGATGTTACCGTCTGAAATTAGAGAAGAAATCGCTCAATTTATGGACGTAGAATAAGGCATTAGCCATTCTAAAAAAACATCTGTACTTAAGAGGAAGAACAGGCTATTAAAATTATAGCCTGTTCTTTCTTTTTCTGTATTAAATGCCCATTATTTAGTGGGAATTTATCCAATCCTCTCCCCTTTCTCCTATTAATCTGTATATTTATTAACACAGATGAATTTAATATATGGAAGAAACTAAATCATTACCAATTTTAAGCCCTGAAGAAATTAGAGTATTGGGATCATTATTAGAAAAATCTAAGACTACTCCAGAATATTATCCAATGACCCTTAATGGTCTGTTGACTGCCTGTAATCAAAAAAGTTCAAGAAAGCCCGTAGTTCAATATGATGAAAATCTGGTTATCCAAGTTTTGGACGGATTGAAGAAAAAAGGATTGATTTCAACTGTTGTTGGTGGTGGTAGTCGAGTTACAAAATATAAACACAACTTGGCGATTCAATTTCCCTTATTACCCCAAGAATTAGCAATAATCTGTCTATTATTTCTTCGAGGACCTTTAACAGCTGGTGAAATCAATAGCAATTCTGGTCGTTTATATGAATTTGAAAATCTTGATGAAGTACAGGAACTCCTTCATAAACTAAGTAACTCTGAACCTTTGTACATCAAACAATTATCAAAACGTCCAGGCCAAAAAGAAGTAAGATATATCCATCTCTTTGCAGACTTTGATGAGGATTCTTATGAGGAAGAGGCTCCCTCAAGTCCATCAACAACCAATAATACGGCAATTGCACAGCTTGAAGAAAAAGTCGCCCAACTAGAAGAGCAACTTAATACCCTTCGGGCTGAATTTGATGAATTAATGAAGCAACTATCATAGTATGAAAAGATATTTTCTATTTTCTGCAGTTTGTCTTTTCGCCTTTCAAGCTTATTCCCAATCCTTTCAAACCCTAACTTCTGGTAACAAGGCTAGTTTTAGGGGGTTGGAAACCTATAAAAATAAGGTTGTATGGGTAAGTGGAAGCAATGGAATGGTTGGAAGATCTATTGATTCCGGCAAAAACTGGGAATGGATTTCGCCGAAAGGATATGAAAAATTTGATTTCAGGGATATTGAGGTTTTCAGTGCCAAAGAAGCAGTTATTGTCAGCGCAGGAGCACCTGCAGTAGTACTACATACGAAAGATGCTGGGAAAACTTGGACAGAAACATATAAGAATGAGGATCCTGCTATCTTTTTAGATGGAATGGACTTCAAGGGAAAAACAGGTTATATATTAGGAGATCCCATCAATGGACAATTTCAATTGCTGAAGAGTGACAATAAAGGCAAGACTTGGACAGATGTGACTGAAGAAATTCATTTGTTTGCGGAGCCCGGGGAAGCGGCATTTGCAGCAAGTGGGTCTTCTCTTCAGGTCATCAATGATTGGTTATATATTGGTACTGGAGGCACCTATTCAAGTTTGATGAAAAGAAGTGAAAAGGAAAGAAAGTTGGACGTTCAGGATGTTCCTATCTGGTCTGGTTCTGCCAGTACTGGAATATTTTCCATTGATTTCCTCAATGAGCGTGTTGGTGTTGTTGTAGGTGGAAACTATACCTCAGATAAGGACAACAGCAATAACATTCTTCTGACCCATAATGCTGGATTATCATGGGATAAACCTGAAATTCCAGTTCATGGATATCGATCGTCCGTAAAATACATTAGTCCTGAAATATTGGTTGCTACAGGAACATCGGGAACTGATATTTCCAAAGATGGAGGAAAGACATGGGAAAATATTTCGACTGAAAGTTTTAATGTCATTGCCGTTTCTTTCAATAAAAAGCTTATTTATTTAGCAGGAAGTAGTGGAAATGTTGTCGGATTGACTTTATAGAAAGATTATTAAAAATCAAAGCCCGATAAATGATATCGGGCTTTTTATATGTTCAATTTTCCTTTTAGCTTACGGGCTCCAAATATTGCGCATAGCAATATCCTTCTTCACCATCTTTGGTTCTTACCAACCACCATTGATCATTGGCACGGCTAATTAAAGTAATGATTTCATCCTTCGCAGCTTTACCTACGATTGGTTGATCCGTTCCTGGACCTTTACGGATATTCAAATTGCTACTTTCCGTAATTACACGTACTTGAGAACCTGCTACAGCAGATGATACATCAACATTCATGACCACATCACCACTTAGGAAATTAGGGTCAATTTGATTGTAGATATCCCACAATTTATTTTTTACATCTGCATTTGGTGCAGTACCTTGAACATGCAAAACACCATCTTGTTCTGCGATAGCCAAATCTGTCATTCCTGAAGCCTTTGCAGTATCAATTAAAACTTGATATTTCGATTGTAAACTCATATTATTTTCTATTTAACAGTTAAACCACTCATGTCTACTTTCTTCGGATTCAATGCATCCAGACCCATTTTCAGAGCTTGTACACGTGCTTGTTCCAATTCACCAGTTACCGTAATAACTCCGTCAGATACAGCGGTTTTTACCGAAGGAAAGTCTTTGGTAAAATCGGCTACTTTTGAAGTTAAGTCAGCATCATTGGTATTGATTTCAACAGGAGGCATCGTATTCACTACGATATTGTTTTGTACAGACTTTACAGCTTTGCTATCAGCAGCTTTTGCAGCATTTTCGATCTGCACTTTCTCATCTTCTGAATTTGCCGTTCCGTTTAGAGTAACCACTCCATCTTTCACATCAACGGTAATTCCAGGATTAGCCTGTACAGCTGTTTCTACTTTTGCTTTCAAGTCGGCGTCCGATATTTTGGACTTACAAGCGATTGTTCCGGTCATCAGGGTTCCGGAAACCAATGCAATAGTTAAGATTTTTTTAAGATTCATAAATCACCTTGTTTTTATTGGTAAATAATACTTAAATCTAAACAAAAATTACTCCTAAAAAGTTTTGACAATTATTTTTTTCATTTATTGTAAATCAATCTATACAAATTCTTCAACTTTCTGTTTCTCATTACTGAAAACTGCATTTACAATCACCTCTCCATTTAAAACCATTGTAACATAACCACTTATTTTACAAACAAAAAAAAACGAGCCATAAGCTCGTTAGATCTTCGTTATATATATCCTAATAAATTTTATTGATGATAATTGTTTTATTATTGAACTGAATTGATTCATTTACCTTTTTCCCAAACAAGATGCTCCCAATAGGTGACTCTTTAGAAATGACCATAAGGGTCTTCTCCTTAATTTTAACTGCGCCAATAGAGATCGCAATAAAGTAATCAAATTGGTCTGTTTGAACAATGCTACCCATTCTCACCAATTCCGAGGGATTTAAGTCTAATCCATTGATTTTATCCAGGTCAATTTCAGCCTGTTTCAGCTGATTTTGCAAGCGACTTATTTCCTGTTGGGCCATTTCCCTGGATGTTTCATATTTATCCCCCATACTACTTTTAGTATCATTCAGGATAGCATCTTGCGCTGAATCCATGGCTGATTTTATCTCTTCTACCCTATTTTTGCATTTATCAAAGCAGTATGCGACAACTTCTTCTTTATTCCAATTCATTTTTTATTGTTAAACCAACAATATACAGCAATAAATAGAATTTCTAGGAGGCTCTCGTAAAATCAAAATAAAAAAAGCGCCAATACTATTGGCGCTTTCAATTAAAAACTTAATAACCATTCTATAAATGGATTTTATTAGTTTTCTAAAGCTTTTTTAACGTTTTCTGCTTTTCTTTTGGCGTCGTCAGATAATTCTTTTGTTTTATCACCTACTTTTTCTGCGGTGTTATCGATAGCTTCGCCAGTTTTTTGACCAGCTTCTTTTGTAGCATCTACTGCATTGTTTACACCTTCTTCAATTTTATCACCAGCTTTTTTCGCTGCTTCTTTTGTTTTTTCCCATGCTGATTTTGCATCATCTAATGCTTTTTGAGCAGCTTCTTCAGCCTTTTTATCGCCACTTTTTACTGCTGCATCTAAATCAGCTTGTGCTTTTTTTACATTTTCTTCAGCTTTTGCCAATTCAGCATCTGCATTTGCTTTCATTTCATCAATTGATTCATTTGTAGTTTCAATTGAATGATCTAATTTCTCACCGATTGAAGTATCTCCATCATTGTTTTTATCCATAGATGAATTATTGTTACATGCTGACAAGGAAAGTGCACATGCAACTGCTGCTAATACTGCGATTTTTTTCATGTTTCTAATTTGTTTGTGTAATAATAGTTTATTGTTATAATTATATACTGATTGCACTTTGCAATATTTATACCAATTTTTTGAAAAATATGGCAGCCATTCACACTATGGCTGGACATTTTTGTTTTTCAACTCCTTTTCCAAGCGGTCAACATGATCCGAGAGTTGTTTCAGCAATTTTAAATGGTTCACCTGCGAATCAAATAGCTGTTTAACCTCTTCCTCTAATAGTACATCTATTTTCTTATGCAAACTCCTGATTTCTAATTCAGCCTTTAGGTTTACCAGATAGTCATTCTCAGCCCGTTTTCTATCCTTTTCCTCCTGTCGGTTTTGGCTCATCATAATGATTGGAGCCTGTAGGGCAGCCAAACAGGACAAGACTAAATTCATCAAAATAAAAGGATAAGGGTCAAATCGGTCTTGCTTGATCATGAGCGTATTGAACAATATCCAAACGATCAAAATCCCTGTAAATATTAAAATAAAAGACCAGCTGCCTCCAAATCGTGCTACCTTATCAGAAATAAGTTGCCCCCTATTTAGGTATTCATCTGTAGGATTAATTAGGTTATCAACGATTAATTTTTCTTCCTCAAATGATTTTCGAACGATTTCATGAAGCTTTTTTAGGTTTTCATCATTTTGGTTGATCATTTCCAAAATATCCTTATTCTTTACTTGATCAAGTTTAGCCATGGTTAATAAAATAAGTAATCAAATATATGGACTAAAACCATGGAGAATTCAAATAGTTGGAAATTAATCAAAAAAAGCCCCCAAAATTGGGAGCTTTAAATAAACATATTTCAATTCAATATTTTTTAAGCTTTGGGATACACTGTTCCTTTTGCAGCCTCTAGGGTGTTCTTTAATAAACCAATAATGGTCATTAATCCGACACCTCCCGGTACTGGCGTTATCCAAGAAGATTTCGGAGCAACATGCTCAAAATCCACATCACCATAAAGTTTAAATCCTGATTTTGTTTCGGTCGAATTCTCCCTATTGATTCCCACATCGATAACAATAGCACCTTCTTTTACCATATCCGCAGTTACAAAATTCTTTTTGCCAATGGCTGCAACCACGATGTCACCTTGCAAAACCTCAGCTTTCAAGTCTTTTGTCCTACTATGTGTCAGGGTAACTGTACAATTTCCTGGATTAGAATTTCTTGCCAAAAGGATACTCATAGGGGAGCCAACGATATTGCTCCTTCCAACAATGACTGCCTTTTTACCAGCTGTATCAATTCCGTAATGTTCCAACATCAACATGATGCCATAAGGAGTAGCAGGAATAAAACAAGGTAGATTACGTTGCATTCTACCTAGATTGATTGGATGGAACCCATCAACATCTTTGCGGTAATCGATAGCTTCAGTAACTTTTTCAGGATCAATATGTTTAGGTAAAGGCAATTGAACGATCAATCCATCAATCGATTCATCTGCATTGATCTCATTGATCTTTTCCAACAATTCTTTTTCAGTGATATCCGTATCATAACGAAGATTGGTCGAGTCGAAACCAACTTGCTCACAATTTCTCATCTTGCTCGCAACATAGGTTTCACTACCACCATCGTTTCCAACTAAAATAGCTACCAAATGAGGTTTGCGGCCTAACTTCGCAGTAAGCTCTGCAGCCTCTCTTTTGATGTCTTCTTTAACTTTGGTTGATACTTCCTTACCGTCCAGTAAATTCATGATATATTTTATAGGTTGATTTTCTTAATCTAATTTCAGAACCGCCATAAATGCTGATTGTGGAATCTCTACGTTTCCAACCTGACGCATACGTTTTTTACCTTTCTTCTGTTTTTCCAACAACTTACGCTTACGCGAAATATCACCACCATAACATTTTGCAGTTACATCCTTACGCAATGCAGAAATGGTTTCCCTCGCAATGATCTTTGCTCCAATAGAAGCTTGAATACGGATTTCAAACTGCTGTCTCGGTAAAAGTTCCTTCAATTTCTCACAGATCTTCTTACCAAAATCATAAGCATTGCTTCTGTGTATCAATGAAGATAATGCATCCACGGGTTCATCATTCAAACGGATATCCAATTTCACCAAGTCCGATTGTCTATAACCGATTTGATGATAATCGAATGATGCATATCCTTTAGAGATAGTCTTTAACTTATCATAGAAATCAAAAACGATCTCTCCCATTGGCATTTCAAACACCAATTCTACACGATCAGATGTCAAATAAGATTGGTTCACAATCGTACCGCGTTTCTGAATACAAAGGGACATTACAGGACCAACAAACTCAGCCTTTGTAATGATATTTGCTTTAATATAGGGTTCCTCGATACTGTCCAATTTACTTGGATCAGGAAGATCCGAAGGATTGTGGACTACGATCTCCTCATGATTTTTTGACAGGTAAGCTAGGTAAGATACGTTCGGCACAGTAGTAATAACTGTCATATCGAACTCACGTTCCAAGCGTTCTTGGATGATTTCCATGTGCAGCATTCCTAAGAAACCACAACGGAAACCAAAACCTAATGCAGCTGAAGATTCAGGTTCAAACACCAACGAAGCGTCATTTAACTGCAAACGGTGCATTGACTCCCTTAGCTCTTCATAATCTTCCGTATCTACAGGATAGATACCCGCAAATACCATGGGCTTAACTTCCTCAAACCCTTGGATAGCTTGGGCACAAGGACGATCCTTCTTCGTGATGGTATCCCCTACTTTTACCTCTCTAGCTTCTTTGATCCCAGAAATAATATAACCTACATCTCCGGTCTTAATTACTTCCTTAGGCACCTGGTTTAGCTTCAAGGTACCAACCTCATCAGCGATATATTCTTTGCCCGTAGCAACAAACTTTACACGGTCTCCTTTTCTGATCTCACCATTTTCAACTTTGAAATAGGCCATAATCCCTCTGAAAGAGTTGAATACGGAGTCAAAGATCAAGGCTTGTAATGGAGCTTCAGGATCGCCAACCGGCGCAGGGATACGCTCAATGATAGCAGTTAGGATATCAGGAATACCCATTCCGGTTTTACCGGAGGCAGGGATAATTTCTTCTCTCTTTCCACCGATCAATTCAACGATCTGATCTTTTACTTCCTCCGGCATAGCTCCTGGTAAATCCATCTTGTTCAAGATGGGGATAATTTCAAGATCATGCTCTAAGGCTAAGTATAGGTTGGAAATAGTCTGTGCCTGTATACCTTGAGAAGCATCTACGATCAACAAAGCACCTTCACAGGCAGCAATCGATCTAGAAACTTCATATGAAAAATCGACGTGACCCGGGGTGTCAATCAGATTTAACACATACGTTTGTCCATCTTTGGTATACTCCATTTGGATTGCATGGCTCTTAATCGTAATCCCTCTTTCACGTTCCAAGTCCATATTGTCCAACAATTGTGCTTGCGCCTCACGTTGGGTGATGGTATTGGTATACTCTAATAATCTATCGGCCAAAGTACTTTTCCCGTGGTCGATATGTGCGATAATACAAAAATTGCGTATATGCTTCATATAGGTTATTATGCCTTCAATTTAATTCGCAAATATAATTTTTTTAAGTGAGCTTTTTAGCTATTAAAATCATCTATTTCCGAATAATTGAAACATTTACCCCATATTTTTAGCAATACCGGAATTTACTGGGATTAAAGAATTTGCTTTTGACTAGGATTGAGAAGGAAGTATGAAAACCTCTTTCGGGAACAACAGATGGAAACATGTTCCTTTTCCTATTTCACTTTCCACCTCGATTGTAATATGGAGTCGGTCGGCAATCCGCTTTACAATGGTCAGGCCTAAGCCTGTTCCCTCATAACTATTGGCATTGGACATCCGCTTAAAGGAATCATAAATGGTACTCAACTCCTCCTTCGCGATCCCTATACCGTTATCTTGGATGGTATAACGGACAAATTCATGCTTGAGGCTAGAAGAAATGGTTACAACGGGCTTTTCTACTTTTGCACTATATTTAATGGCATTCCCTATTAAATTCTGGAACAATTGGTATACAATACTTCTTTCACCATAAACTGGAAGAATATTACCATATATCACTTCAGTTCCAAGGGCATTATAGCGCAATTGACTGAAGTTCACAATTTGCTTCAGGAATTCTTCCACATACACTGGTTCCATACTGTACTGATAGTCTTTCACCTTAGAAAAATCATGAATACTCTTCAGCAGTTCAGAAATGACTTCCACGGCCTCTTTCGTGTTCTTCAGCATCTTCAGTTTCAGGTCATTTGTCATTTCCGGTCGTTGAAGGAGCATCTGGGTAGAGAGGTTAATTGCTGATAAAGGGTTTTTAAGATCATGGCTCACCGTATGGGCATAGTTATCCAGTGCCCTATTCAGGTCGATCACCTCTTTGTTCAGCTTTACGATTTCTTGAGAAAAATTCTTATTGCTCTGGATGATCAGATTCCTTAACCGCTTAATAAAATAAATCTCATTATCGCGCCAAGGGTCGCAGATCCCAACGGTAGTTTGATGCCAAATATCGAGGACAGGATGTTCTTCCCTTTCAAATGAATCATTCGGTAGGTTCATTTTGATCCTAGATTCGGGTTTGGCTACCCACTTCCTCTTGAACACTTTCTCCTTCCTAAACCAAAGCACACTGCAATTCTCCTCCAACTCAACTTTAAGCGCAGCTAAGCCGACAAATCGTTCTGAATCCAACCCTAACTCTTCACCATGATTTAATATAAACTCAGCATCAAAGAAGATTGAATCCTTTGATACTCTGGAAATAAGTCCTTTAATATCTAATACTTTATCAAAACCAATGGAGATATTGTAGGTATAAAGCTTACCATTAATCAAAATAAGCATAGCATCTGCTTTGGCATAATAGCAGAGCTCTTTATCCAAACTCATTAAAGCTTCAGCAAGGTTATTTTTCAGGATTAACTTTTCCTTCAGCTGAAGCTCAAAATTCCTAATATCATCCTGAAAGTCCTTGATCTTATTCTTTTGTTCCTCTTCATAACGGTAAATAGCCATTTGAATAAAGTACACCATGGCCTCCCGTTTTAAGAGGTTTATTTTCTTTCCCTTTTTACTTTGACAAAAAATATATCCCCAAATCTTTCCATCAATCTGCAAGGATACACTAAGGTTTGAATTGACTCCATCGCGAATGAGATAATTTGCATGGATCGGAGAAATCATCCTGATATTTGTCTGTGATAGATTGGGCTTAAAATTATCTTTAGTTACGATCTTTATGGTTTTACCATTGACCTGAGCGGTATAGCGGTGGAAATTGACCGAATGAATGTTTTTAGCATGCTTAAAAATATCCATATCAGGATAATAACAGCCTAATATTTTTTCCAAGTCTGAATTCTCAATACTTTCCGCCAATACATAGCCATCTCCATCACCGACATATTGAAAAACCCTTACCCGATCAAATCCAGAAATCTTCGAAATATAAGAACTGACTACCTTCCAGATCTTTCCTTTGCTTTCACTTAATAGCTTATCTACAATTTCAAACTTTGGAAAAAAAACATTCGAGTCCTCAAATTTCTTTTCAAACTCTAAATAGATGTTGTTATTGAATAAATAGATATTTAGATAATATGGTTCTCCTTGGATGACCAATTCCAATAAAACCCGTTCATTGGTTTCATTAATAACTTGATCAACCGCAATTTTTATACTGACTACGTATTTCGAAAAATATGCAGTTAATATCTCCCATAAATTAATTCCAAGATAAGTGGAAACAGGATTGCTTAACCAAACATCACAGTTCTCACTACCTGCAATGAGGTTATAGTCTAAATCAACAATCAATAAATAACCGAACTCCTGAATCCCTTCACTGAGATTCAATTGTTCTTCCTCAAGAATAATCCGATTATCCATTTAATTAATTCATAGTTAGTTTGTACTTTTTTCCTGGTTTGGCCAGATGTTTTTCAAACAGCAGTTAAAATTAGAAAAAAGAAATCAAGTTTAAATATATTCAAACTATATTTTTATTGATATTGAGTATCAATAAATAACAACCTTTCAATTCAAACTCCTTAATTGTTTATTTCCAACAGGTTATCGGAAGTATGGAATGAATATGAATTCATTAAATAAAACACTCAAGTTCAAAAGTTCTCATTCCATAAACAATGCTGAAAATCTACCTAATTATTGAATTACTAAATGAATACTCAAAAGAATTCATAGCATTGAATTCTTTGCAGGAGACTATTGCATAATAAAAAAGGAGTTGCCAAAAGACAACTCCCGAATATTTCTAAATGAGGTTGGATTATTCTGCCAAACTAGGCACTTGTACCAATTCACTAGTATCTTTATCGTAATCGATATTATCAAAGTTGAAACCAAATAGTTGGAAGAAATCATTACGGTAACCAACGATATCAGAGATCTCTTCTAAGTTTTCCGTTGTTGCCTGTTCCCAAAGTTTTGCTACCTCTTCTTGAACATCTGCTCTCATTTCAAGATCGTCAACACGGATCCTGCCTTTTTCATCCAAAGGAGTTTCTACATTATTGTATAATCTTTCAGCAAACAATCTTTGCATCTGCTCGATTGTTCCCTCATGGATTCCTTTTTCCTTCATCACTTTATACAATAATGAAATATACAAAGGAACCACTGGAATTGCAGAACTAGATTGTGTAACCAATGCTTTGTTTACAGAAACATATGAGATACCGTGCAAATCTTTCAAAATTTCATTGATGGTTGGAACAGTTCCTTCCAAATCATCTTTAGCACGACCGATTGTACCATTTCTATAGATAGGATAAGTCAATTCAGGGCCGATATAAGAATATGCAACGGTTTTTACGCCTTCTGCTAAGACTCCTGCAGCTTTAAGGTCTTCAATCCAGAATTTCCAATCTTCACCACCCATTACAGCAACAGTATTTTTGATATCATCATCTGAATCAACTGGTTGAATACTGATATCTGAAACAACACCAGAATGGAAATCAACTGTTTTATTGGTAAATGCCTGATCGATTGGCTTTAATACTGAAGCATGTTGAACTCCAGTTTTTGGATGTGTACGACGTGGGGATGCCAGAGAATAGACAACCAAGTCAACCTGTCCAAGATCTTTTTTGATTAATTCAATGGTTTGCGCTTTGATCTCATCCGAGAAAGCATCGCCATTGATACTTTTTGCATATAAGCCAGCAGCATGAGCTTCTTTCTCAAAAGCAGCGCTATTGTACCAACCTGCAGTACCTAATTTGCCTTCAGATGCTGGTTTTTCAAAAAACACTCCGATAGTTGCTGCTCCTGAACCGAATGCAGCACTGATGCGTGAAGCAATCCCAAATCCGGTAGATGCACCGATTACCAATACCTTTTTAGGCCCGTTTTTAATCTCGCCTTTAGATTTTACGTAATCGATTTGGTTTTTGATATTCTCTGCCGCTCCTTCTGGATGCGCTGTCAAGCAGATAAAACCTCTAGTTCTTGGTTGAATAATCATATTGCTAAATTCTCAATTTGAATAATTTTTACAAAAGTAGTTAATTTTTCAAGTAAACTGCCCCAAAATATCCCCCTTTAATCCTTTTGTGGACCTTGCAACCTAATGCTCAGAAGGTTAATGGCACTCGTTACTGTTTTTTTATGAAATCTTGATAGAGTAAGTTAATAACTTCTTTCGACATTACAATATCTTCATTTCGATCAATCGTTGGAATGCAACCATTGGTTATCACAACAAAACCGAACTTTTTCTTAGGCTCAAAAAACATGTTGCTATAAAGGCCATAGGCCGATCCTGTATGTCCGATCATATGTTCCCCAGGAATTAATTGATAGGTTTCCAATAATGCTAAGCCATAATTTTCCTTTGGAGATAAGCCCTTTTGCATTTTTTGCGAACTTGCTTTGCTGATGATTCGCTTCTTACCTAATTTCCCATAGTTCATATGCATCTGCATATATTTCCCTAGATCATGTGCCGAGATCTTCATTCCCCCAGTTGGTGAAAAAACAGGTGTACTCACTCCCATCTTATAATTCCTGATCTCCTCAGATCTTGGATAGTAAGCAGCACTTTGTTCATCATATTCACCATCTATTTTATCATACAATTTTGCAAATCGACTTTGGTCCAATGAGTCTACGCAATATCCCGCATCCAATTTTAATGGATTCAGTATTTGTTGTTTGATATAGTTATCAAATCGAATTTCAGTTAATCTCTCCAATACCGCCCCAATGATATTGAAGTTCAAGTTACAGTATTCATAATCGGTTCCTGGTTCATAACTGTTATAGGATTTCTCCCATTCTTTGTTCTTTGTGGTATCTAGAACATCAAAAGTAAAATAACCATTATAATCATTTAAACTGGAACGATGTGATAGCATCATTTCCAATGTTATTTTGGTGTCCGGAAATTTAGGATTTCTTATTTTAAATCCAGCCAGATCACTGATATCATCATCTAACGAAACCTTTCCTTGTTCTACAAGTTGCATAATTGCCGTAGAACTGAACGATTTGGAAATAGATGCAATCCTGAATAGATCATTTGTGGTTAATGGAGCTTTTGTTTCTAGGTCCTTATAGCCAAAAGCCTTTTCATAAACAGGTTTTCCATTTTTTACAACCACAATGGCCAAGCCTACGGCATCATATTTATCCGTTATTTTTTTAAGGTCAGATTCAAATGAAGCACTTTGCGCCATGGCGCCAGTGCTCATAGAGACCGCAGCAAATAGACAAAATAGGCTCTTGAACCTTTTTAGATTTATTTTCATAGTAGATTATATTATTGTTAGTAGATATTTTAAGCCAAATGCGACCAACATACCAAGTCCAAAACTTAACAAAGTTCCGATCAGTACATACTCCGTAAATTTTGTATCCTTCGCATTCGTTAGGTCCCCGAACCTAAATATTGATTTAGCTGCCAGCAAAAACCCAATCCCCTCATTCAAGCCAAGCAGCACAAAGCCCAATATCATTGCTCTTTCCAAGATTCCAATAATGGTCCCGGCATCAAATAAGGTTTCTTTTCGCTTACTGTTGAACTCAACTTCCTTATTCCACTTGCTGAAAAACACACGGATCACAATTGGTATTACAAATACGATCAACAATATGGCTATGGTATAGAGCAGCACATGGTTCCAGTTCATATTTGTTAAAATATCCTGGAAGGCAGCCATATTATTAAAATAATAGACAGCAAAAATACTCGCTATATGCAAGGCTTGGTCTACCAGGAAAATTCGGACAGGATTCGAGGGCCATTTTTGTTCCCAACCTATTTTTAGGCTGTCGATAGCTAAATGTGCCGCAACCAGGAAAAGGATACTTTGCCATTTATTGCCCAGATCATTGATAAAAAATAATATCAATAGACCTGCATGCACCGCAACATGATAAAACAAATATTGAATATGTGTCCTACGTTTATCAACCCACGATTTCGGCTGAAAAACAAAATCCCCTAAAATGTGGGATATCAACATTTTAAGCAGATCAATTAACATAGGCCTTTAAATCTTTTGTGCAATAATCGATTACTTGGTTCATCTTGGAATAATTCGCTTTACTAAGTTCTGTACTCACTTGGCTCTGGTGCTTTCTCCCGATGATCTTCGTCAATTCAGTCTGGTTGGCATTGGGATAGTCCATTGCTGCCTGAACTGTTTCAGCCATATTGGGAGTCCATTGGTCCGTTAAGCGGGTTGTCAAAGTTAATATTAAATTCAAGCGCTCATCCAGATCCTTCCATTGCGATTTGAATTCCAAACTTTCCTTAGTCAGGCTATCCAAGGATTGACCTGAAAAAACAAAAGCCTCTCCGCTCGACTTCTTTATATCTTTATCAATGAAATCAACCTTCCCCACTCCTATTCCTATTCGGATATCCATTCCTTCCAATTGCCTCATTTCTGACTTTAAATAAAATATCGCTTGAAAGCAGGCCTCAATAGGCACTTCGGCCTGAAAACTATCCCCACGAAAAATATCATAGGTCAGTGCATGTTTCTTGATGCCCCGCTCTAACCTCGGAAGCCATTCTTTCGCATCATGCGACCTTGAATGCACTACATCTCCTGTTAATATGACATGGTAACTCATGGCTGTCTTTTTATTAATCATCCAATATAATGATATTTCTTATTATCATCAAAATAAATGATAAACAAATTTATCATTAAAAATGATGATATTTTTAATTATCACTGAAATAAATGATAATTTTATTTATCAGCTCATTGGATAATAAATTATTGACCCTAGGGCAAAACGTAGATTAAACAATTATTTATTAAATTGTGTTCAACAAAATAAAGCTTATGGGAAACTATGCAAAAAGGCTAACGGCAAAAAGCAATTTCAAACTAAATGAACATCCCACCAGTATAAAAGATGAGATAACAAAGGATGACGCAAAGCTTGAATTAAAGGAATTAAGAAAGAAAATAGCTGCTCTTCAGGACAAAATGTATGCAGATGACCGATATTCAGTTTTAATTTGTCTGCAAGGGATGGATACTTCTGGTAAAGATTCCTTGATTCGAGAAGTCTTCAAGGAAATGAATGTACGCGGGGTAGTTGTTGAAAGCTTCAAAACACCAACAGAAATCGAACTACAACATGATTATTTATGGCGACACGAAATCAAGTTGCCAGAAAAAGGGAAATTCACGGTATTCAATCGGACCCATTACGAAAATGTATTGGTAACAAGGGTACACCCTGAATACCTTCTGAACGAAAGGATTCCTCATATCACTGATCCTCAAAATTTACCAGATGATTTTTGGGAAATGCGCTTCCAGCAAATCAACAACTTTGAAGAACGATTGACACAAAATGGTATGATTGTCTTCAAGTTCTTTTTGAATGTCAGCAAGGAGGAACAACGTGACAGACTTCTGAGCCGATTGGAGGAAGAAGAAAAAAACTGGAAATTCTCTCCTGGAGACTTAAAGGAAAGAGCACTGTGGAGTAAATATATGGAATGCTATGAGGATGCCATCAAGAATACCAGCAAAAAACATGCACCTTGGTATGTTATTCCTTCAGATTCTAAACCAATCAGTAGATTCTTGGTCGCAAAGATTATTTACGAAGTACTTTCAACATATAAGGATATCAAATATCCTGATATGCCAGAAGAGATCGAAGAACACAAGAAAAAATATAAAGAACAGTTGGAAGCCGAATAGCTTCCAACCGTTTATCTAAAAGACGACATTGGAAAGACCGCCATCCAATGGAATGGAGGCCCCAGTCAAGAAGTTGGCATAAGGAGAAGCTAAGAAAGCTGCTAAATAACCATATTCTTCCGGTTTACCCAATCGTTTGATGGGCATACTTTCAATCCGTCGCTTTTCAATCGTCTCTAAGGAAACTCCCTCATTTTTTGCCTGATTATTCATCAGGTCATAAAGTCTATCCGTTGCAAAATAACCTGTCAAAATGGAATTGACTGTAATTCCATCTGCAGCAACCGCTTTTGAAAGTGATTTACTCCAACTGACTAAGGCGACCCGCATCGTATTGGAAAGCACTAGGCTATCCTGAGGTTCTTTCACGGTCAGGGAGGAAACATTGATAATACGTCCAAAACCTGAAGAACGCATACCTTTCAAGGCTAATTCAGAGGTATAAACAGCGTTTTTGAACAACAGATCAAAGGCCTGCTGATAATCTCCGATATTTTTATGGGAGACATCTCCTGCTGCTGGTCCATTGGTATTGTTCACCAGGATATCTACCTGATGCGCATTAAAATAAGCCGATAAATTGGCTTGGTGCTGCTCAAAGTCCATAAAGTCGGTTTGCAGATAACCATGTTTCTGGCCATTTACCGCCGAAAGTTCCATCAAAACTTCCTTTAACTTATCCTCATTCCTGGACATCAGGGTGACTTCAGCTCCACATGCCGCCAATTCCATGGCAATTGCTTTCCCGATTCCCGAAGTAGCACCACCAACTAAGGCCTTTTTACCTGTTAAATCAATTTGCATATCAAAATTTTTGAAAGCCTAAATATAGCCATTCAATAAGAAAAACCGACCCAGTGAATAGGAATTAATCGCCTTCATATTTAGGATAGCCTTCTTCATCCAAATCATCGCGCTCATCTTCAGCATCTCTCGACAGCTCTTCATCTTCTCTGGATACTCGTACAATGCTCTCCCCTTCGACATGCATATTGTTATCCTCTAGATTTTCCTCCTGAAGTTCATCTAATGGGGCATATTCTTCACCTACATAGGGATTCGAAGAGTCATAAGTAGAGTCATCATCCGCAGCGCCTTCGCTGATGCTATCATAGTCCGAAGGGTGGTCCCAATCTGGATCATTATCATTGACATCAAATTCGTAGGAGGCATCTTCTTTATTATAGGCCAAGTCCTTTGGATCTTTAGGTCCTTGGTCATCATCATTCACCTTATTTTGTTTTTTGTTTTCTTCTGAATTCATAATAAATATTTATTTAAAACCTATCCTTAAAACCAACCAAACTTCCCAATTGTTTGCATAAACATCATAAGATTAACGACTTTGTGACGTTGTATTAAAAGAGATAATTAGTTATATTTACCTTTAACAATTTATAAACTTCTATTATGCAAACTAAAACTGAGTACCTAATTTGGGACAAAATCGTCTCAAGTGCGAAAAGTCGTTTTGATGCTGATTTATATGCCAATAAATTCAGAAATATGAATCCAGAATTGTTTGATAAACTGATCCTACATATCATTGTTGGATTTGCTTCTGGAGAAGATCATGATAGTATTTCAACCAACCTACACAACGAACTGGAACATTTAGGGATTGATGTCCGTGAGGGCGTCATCGACACCATTGTATCGGATAAACATGTCACCTTTTCGTGTGAAATCTATGCGGCTTACCTTACTTTTTCCATGCTGGAAGATGGAGCCTTGGAAGTTGAAGTATTGGGTTATGTTACCGACCTGCTGGAAAACCCTCATATTTATTAGGATAGCAATTTTCAATGCCTTCGGTTGAATTCCGATAAACCCCGTTTATCATCCGTACTAGCTGTATCAATTTTCCTGTTTTTTATGTAACTTCGCAGTTATATGGAAACCGTTGTTAGTGGTATTAGAAGTACCGGAAAATTACACCTTGGAAATTATTATGGGGCATTGAAAAATTTCGTCAAAATGCAAGACGAATACAATTGCTTCTTTTTTATTGCAGATTTACACTCTTTAACGACTCATCCTACTCCACATGGCCTCAAAGAAACTGTACGCAATGTGGTGGTAGAATACCTTGCCGCTGGATTAGACCCCGAAAAATCAACTATATACGTTCAATCTGATGTACCTGAAGTTGCTGAACTCTATCTATACATGAATATGAACGCCTATTTAGGTGAACTGGAAAGATCTACAGCATTTAAGGATAAGGTTAGAGCAAACCCTAATAATGTCAATGCAGGTCTATTGACATATCCTGTCCTTATGGCCTGTGATATCTTGATCCACCACGGAACTAAAGTGCCTGTAGGAAAAGATCAAGAACAACATCTGGAAATGACCAGGACCTTTTCAAACAGGTTCAACCGTCTGTATGAGGTAGATTATTTCAAAGAAGCATTTGCATTCAGTTATGCAGACAAGCTCATCAAGATCCCAGGACTATCTGGCCAAGGTAAAATGGGAAAATCAAACGGTGAAGCCGATTGTATCTATCTTTCCGACGCCGAGGAAGTAATCCGTAAAAAGATTATGCGTGCGGTAACCGATGCTGGTCCTACGGAACAGAACCAAGTAAAACCTGAAGCTGTACAAAACCTCTTCGATTTGATGAATGTCGTATCTACTGCTGATACCGTTCAACACTTCGATGGATTATATAATAAAGCCGAAATCCGCTACGGTGATTTCAAAAAACAACTTGCTGAAGATATGGTAAATGCCACCAGTGAAGTGAGAGCACGAATCCAAGAAATCAGTGAGGATGATGCTTACATTGCCAAAGTCATAAAAATGGGCGCTGAAAAAGCCCAGGCAAGTGCCCAAAAAACAATGAAAGAAGTTCGTGAAATTATCGGTTTAAAAAAATTGTATTAGAATATGCATATAGCAATTGTTGGAAATATTGGAGCTGGTAAAACAACCTTAACAGAATTACTTGCCAAACACCTTAACTTTGAGCCTCAATTTGAAGCCGTAGAGAATAACCCTTACCTAGAGGATTTCTATAGCGATATGAAACGATGGGCCTTTAACCTGCAGATTTTCTTCCTAAATTCTAGATTCCGCCATATTGTGGATCTACAGAATAGAGAGATCAACATGATCCAAGATAGGACCATCTATGAGGATGCTTACATCTTTGCAGAAAACTTATATGATATGGGCTTGATGAGTGCCCGCGATTTTGAAAACTATTCCGATATTTTTCAAAGCATTGTTAACTACATCAAACCACCAGATCTTTTGATCTACCTTCGTGCATCCGTACCTACTTTGGTAAACAATATCCAAAAAAGAGGCCGTGACTACGAATCTGGAATACGTTTGGATTATCTTTCTAAGCTGAACGAGAAATACGAAAAATGGATCAATAATTATTCTGAAGGAAAACTATTGATTCTAGATAAGGATAATCTGGATTTTGCCAATAATCAGGAAGATCTCGGAAAAATTATCCAAAAAATAGAAGCCGAACTCTTCGGTTTATTTTAAGAACTAAAAAGCCGATATTCTTCGGCTTTTCTTATTTTTAATCTATGAAAGTAATTGGAATAATACCTGCTCGATACGATTCAACAAGATTTCCCGGAAAACCGCTGGTGGATATCGCCGGAATGACCATGATCCAGCGTGTTTACAACCAAGTAAAACATGCCGCCTCACTCAGCGAAGTTGTTGTCGCTACGGATGACCAAAGGATATTCGACCATGTGAAAAGTTTTGCGGGCAATGTCGTCATGACTAAAAAAGAACACCAATCTGGTACTGATCGTTGTGCTGAGGTCATCAATAACATCTCGGGTTTTGATATCGCCATCAATATTCAAGGTGATGAACCTTTTATTGATCCTCAACAGATTGATTTACTGGTTTCCTGCTTCCAAAGACCTGAAGTAGAAATTGCAACCCTTGTCCGTCCGATTCAAGAACTTACGGATCTGGAAAATGTAAATAAGCCGAAGGTGGTATTAAACCAAAAAAGCGAAGCATTGTATTTCTCTAGGCAGGCAATCCCCTATATGAGAGGTGCTGACATCAAAGAATGGCTCTCCAAAGAAACCTATTACAATCATATTGGCATCTATGGTTTTAAGGTTGAAACTTTAAAGGAATTAGCCAGGTTACCTATATCTAAACTTGAAACGACAGAATCTTTGGAACAGCTCCGCTGGTTAGATAATGGCTACAGGATCCAAACTGCGGTATCTACCCATATTAACGATGCCATCGATAGCCCCGAAGATCTACAGGATATCCTCAAAAAATATTTCAGCAAATAATAAAAAATAAGGTCAAGATTTATTCTTGACCTTTATCCTAAATCTCTATTCCTCCTGCCCTTTCTATTAGATCAGAAGTATAAAATTCCTTTAATAACTAACTTCGGGCATATTAGCCAACAATTCCTGATAGTCCTGTAATTTAATCTTATTCATTTCGTCAACAACCAGGTCCAACGAATTAATTTGCTCCCTAGTCCTTATCCCGAGTACACTGCAGGCTACAGGATGATGTAATAATGGATATTTTAAAGCAAGTGCCAAATTATTCACACCTAATTTATTTGCTATCTCTGATATTTCACGTTGGATCTCCAGAACTTCATGAACGGAATAGCTCAAGTATTTCTGGGCAGCTTTTTTTAACAATAACCCTTGGGCAACAGTACCACGAGCTAATACAGAAATTCCACTATCCGCAAGTTCCTGAAAATACGCCTCTGGCCTCCGATCAAAGATACTGTACTGCATCATATCGGAAACAATATGGCTATTCTTGGCATAATTTAGGAACACCTTTGGTCTAATGGATGAAATACCGTAATAGCGGATCTTTCCCTGCTGAACCAATAATTCGAAGGCTTCAACTATTTCATCAAATGGATCCTCAATGGTACCTCCATGTAATTGATAAAGATCGAGGTAATCAGTCCTTAGACGACTTAAAGATTCATCAACAGATTTTAAGATATAGGCCTTACTTGGCGCCCAATCCCAGCCACTTCCATCCTCTTTCCACTTATTCCCGACTTTAGATGCTAAAATCCATTTATCACGATTTCCTTCAAGCAACCTGCCTATCAATTCCTCATTCTTCCCTTTGTCATAAAGGTCCGATGTATCGAGGTAATTGATACCAAGCTCTTGCGCATGCTTGATAATATAAGAATTCGTTCCATCATGACCTTGCACCAACGACATCGCGCCAAGTCCAATTTCAGATATCTTTAATTCCGATTTACCTAAGTTATTATATTGCATTCTCATTTGGGGATTTTATATCCAATAGTTCCACATCAAAGATCAAGGTACTGTATGGAGGAATTGGACCACTGCCACGTTCTCCATAGCCTAAATTATAAGGAATGAAAAATCTATATTTTGCTCCTTTTTTCATCAAGGGGATACCGATTTTCCATCCTTCGATTACATTATCCAATTCAAGGTCCAATGGCTCACCACGTTCATAGGAATTATCAAAGGTTTCTCCAGTATGGACCTTTCCAATATAATGAACCTTTACCGTATCGGTCAATGAAGGGTTCAATCCTGTTCCCTCTTTTAGGACTTCATATTGCACTCCCTCAGGAGTCACCTTTACTCCAACTTTGCTTTTATTTTTTGTCAAGAATTCTTCCGCAGATTTCTTTAATCCTGCACTCTTTTCGTCCTGGATCTTCTGTAATCCATCACGGATTATCTGCTCTCGGTCTTCATCCTTAAATAATGGATCCTTACCTTCCAGCACATTTCCTATTGCTTGTAACAATTTCGCCTTATTGATAGGCAGATCCATCCTTTTGATATATGATCCTAAGTCTTGGCCTAAAGCATAAGACAAAGAATCATTGGCATTTGATAAGGCCTGTGCCTGACTTTGCGAACTTATTGCTAAACAAAAAAAGATTCCTAAAATGTACTTCATTATGGTTTATGGTTTTTTATTATTTTATCGATTATCTCTGCCGTACAGTCTTGGTAATCCACGTTTACCTTAGATTTTGCATTTAACCAAGATTCAATGTCCAACTCAGATTTCTTCTTTAGACTTTTGATCACAGGTACGCCAATTTCCTCCAGAGATGCTGCATTTAAATGTTGCTCATATTGGTTCTTCATTGGAATTACCAATAATTTCTTCCCTAAATATAGGGCTTCCGCAGGAGTTTCAAATCCTGCACCACATAAAACGCCTGAAGATTCTGCCATACTCTGTACAAAAGCATCCGAATTGATAGGATTGATGGACACATTCTTTAGTCTAAATGGCTTCTTGTTATGTTTCGAAAAAACCTCCCATTTTACATCCGTAAAACGTGATAGGTGCTTTAATAAATGGGAATCATCATAAGAAGGTAAATATACCGTATAATGCCCAAGATCCTTAGGTTCCAATTCTCTTACTGACTGCCTGATTACTGGAGTGAAGATATGGGATGCATAGGACTTAAAGTGAAAACCATAGGAAATATTCGATGGAGCATAATTCTTCATGATGAATTTCCCCAACATGTCCGATTCCTCAGGTTTAGGACTTGAAGGATCAAAAGCACCAATCTGATGACTTAGTCCAATACAGTTCTTATCCTTAAAATAACATCCCCAAGCAGAAATGGGTTCAAAATCATTGATTACCAAATCATAGTCTTCCACTGGAACAGAATTCACTTCCTTGACAAATTTCCGGACCGTTGAACTCATAAAGGTCTTCCAAAGGTCTACACCACCAGACTTGCCAAAAATAAAGCTCAATCCATGGTATCGATATTTGACTTCAAATGGCAAATCGATATCGGCTTGTATGCCACTGATTAGAACATCGACCTGACCGTATTCCCGAAGACATGGAATAATATCGATAGCTCGACATAAATGCCCATTTCCAGTCCCTTGAACAGCATATAATATTTTCATCGAATCAGTATTTGACTTCAGCAAAGTAACAAATTTCAGTTAACATGTTTCGACAAAATCTTATATATCTTAACTTAAAATTATTATATTTCGATAAATCTCTACTAACCAACATGAAACAATGTTGTATTTTGTTCATCTCAGGAATTATTATCCTTATCCTATCTGCATGGGGTTTTAAACCGCATAAATTGATGAATCAAAATGCCATTTTCACCCTCCCTGCTGATCTCAGTGTCTTTTATAAGAAACATCACTATCAAATCCGTGAGTATGCCATCAATGCCGATAAAAGGGTTTACATTGACCCAGCGGAGTCACCACGTCACTTTATTGATCTGGATCGTTGGGATCAGCACGATTCTATCCAGATCCCATGGAATAAAGCAAAGGAAAAATATCAGGAAAAATATTTGATCAGCCGTGGAATTGTTCCTTGGCAAATCGAGAAGTCATATCGTCAATTAAAAAAAGCCTTCTTCGAAAAGGATATTGACCGAATTATTAAGATCTCTGCTGATTTAGGTCATTATGTAGCTGATGCCCATGTTCCATTACATACCAGCAGTAATTATAACGGACAGTTAACAGACCAGATTGGAATCCATGCCCTATGGGAAACCCGATTGCCTGAAAGATATAGCAACAAGTATAGTTTATATGTCGGACCGGCGGTCTATATTGATGATGTTCTGGGTTTTGCGTGGCAGGCAGTCCTTGAAAGTCATTCCCTCCTCGATTCCGTATTAAAAGTTGAAAAGGATTTGTCAAATAAACTTCCAAAAGTCCTACATCGATCCTTTATCCAGCGAGGTCAACAATTACAAACAAACTACTCCGACTTCTATGTCACAAATTATCATAATCAGTTAAATGGTATGGTCATGCGACGAATGAAAAAATCAATCCATGCCATCGGCTCAATATGGTTTACAGCTTGGGTGGATGCAGGACAGCCTGACCTTGCCAACACTCAAATCCTAGAAAACAAAATTGATAGTATAGACCTTAAGATCAATCATATCCCTAAAGGTCGAGAAGAATGGCATTAGAATATTCGTTCAACTAAACATTTTAACTAATTTTGGCAAAAATTTAATTAAAATGTCAACCAAAAAGTTATTATTCCTTTTTTGTTCTATACCTACATTCGCCTTTACACAAAGTTTGAATGATACGACCAAAATCTCAGAGGTCATCATTCAGGAAAACAGATTTCAGATTCCTTTCAATCAACATAGCCGCAATATCCAGGTCTTGACGCAAAAGGACCTTAAGAAATTACCAAGTACAAGTATCAATGAGGTCTTAAGGTACGTGTCTGGCGTAGATATCCGTCAGCGTGGTCCTTTCGGAACCCAAGCTGATATCGGCATCGATGGTGGTAGTTTCGACCAAACGCTGGTATTGATCAATGGTGTTAAATTATCTGATCCACAGACAGGTCACCACATGCTCAATATCCCTATTCCATTAGAAGCAATCGAAAGAATTGAAATCCTCCGTGGGCCTGCCTCCAGGATGTATGGAATCAATGCCCTTACCGGAGCTGTCAATATTGTAACCAAACAAGTGGAACATAATTCAGTATATACCCATCTATATGCAGGGACTTCTTTTGACAAAGTGGAAGAAACGGATAAGGATGGCATCTACTATGGAACAGGTATTCAGGTTGGAGGAACTTTTTATAATAAAAGCAACCAACATCAATTATATGCCAGTAAAGAGCATAGCAATGGACAGCGATATAATACTGGTTCTGATAACGAAAAAATCTATTATCAAAACAACCTAGTCATAAATTCGGACAACAGAATCCAAATGATGGCTGGCTATATGAATAACAGATTTGGTGCAAATGGTTATTATGCAGCACCTGGGGATAAAAATTCAGAAGAGTTGGTAGAGACATTTTTATCAAGTATTTCCTCTCAACACCAGCTGAACGAAAACTGGTACCTGAATCCTAGGATCAATTACCGCTATAATGATGATGATTATAGATACTTTAAAGATGATTTGAGCAAAGGAAGAAGCCATCACTACACACATAGCCTCTCAGGTGAATTAAATGCATACAGACAATTTAAATACGGTGATTTGGGATTAGGGATTGAATCAAGACATGAAAAGATCAATAGCTCCAACATTGGAAATCATAGTCGCAATAACCTTGGATTTTTCACTGAATTCCGTTCAACCTATTTTAGGAAGTTTATTTTCAACCTAGGAGCCTATATCAATTACAATTCTGATTACGATTGGCAGGTATTCCCTGGACTAGATATCAGTTACCTGATCAATGACAACTGGAAGATTTCGGCAAGCAGTGGGACCAGCCAAAGGATCCCAACCTTTACAGACCTGTATCTAAACCAAAGACCCGGAAATATTGGAAATCCAGATCTAAAAAGTGAAAATGCTTGGCAAAACGAAATCGGAACTTCCTATTCTAAAGGGGACCTCAGTATAAGGGCGGGCTACTTCTATCGTGATATCGATAACTTTATTGATTGGATGCGTGAAAGTACGGATGTACCTTACCAAGCAAATAATTTAGGGAACAATAAAACCCACGGAATCTTTTCCAATCTATTATACAATTACCAGATTGCCGAAAGAAAAAGCTTGAACTTCAACTTTTCCTACAGCTATTTAAACCCTTCTATTGTAAACAATTACAAGAACAGCATAATCAAATACGGAATCGAAAGCTTAAAACATCAGGCTATCGCAACCATTAGCTTCCATACCGGAAATTGGAATTTTATTACTGCAAATCGTTGGCTAGAAAGGACTTCAAACAACTCATATTTTGTGTCCGATGCCCGCATCGCATTCCAAAAATCTAAGTATACCATCTACGGCGATATCCAGAATATATTTGATGCACAATACATCGAAGTTGGAGCAGTCCCAATGCCAAGCCGCTGGGCTACATTGGGATTTAAGTATAACATTAAATTATAGATATGAGATGTGAGATATGAGATGTGAGAAATTTGGAATGAAGGCATGCTCATCGACCAGCACCTCGGCTTGGCTAGATAACCGCCGAGATGCTACCATGCCATCGGAATAATCTTGGCCCATCCTCTCTTCCTTTCCATCTTGGTTCAGACCCAGATCTTGGCCCATCCTCTTATCCTTTTCCTCCTGGTTCAAACCCAGATCTTGGCCTATCCTCCCATCCTTTCCATCCTGGTTTTAATCCAAATCTTGGCCCATCCTCTTATCCCATTAATCCTGGTTCAAAAAACAGGGCGATTATTTCTAATCGCCCTACCTTATTTTGTTTTCTAGTCTTAAAGTTGTTTCTCTAATTTATCAGTCAATACTGATTTTGGAACAGCACCGATTTGTTTGTCAACAATCTCACCATTCTTAAAGAACAACAAAGCCGGGATATTACGGATTCCATAACGAACAGAAATATCTGGATTGTTATCAACATTAACTTTACCTACCACTGCTTTACCTTCGTACTCCGTTGCAATCTCATCCACCAATGGACCTACCATACGACATGGGCCACACCATTCTGCCCAAAAGTCAATTAGTACTGGTTTATCTGATTTTAATACAACTTCATCAAAGTTGCCATCTGTAATTTCTAATGCCATTTTGATTATGTTTTTATGATTTTACAATTTAAATGAACACAAATATAAGCAATCGCTTATACATGCTATTTACTTACAACTATTATTTTTTTTATATGCTATCAATTTAATTTATATCGCACACTCTCTAAAGCTTCCAATCCATCCAAAAATTCATTGGTGATAAAAATCTTCTTCCGCTTTACAGGCATTTCAATGGACAATTCATCCTGAAGATCCATGATCATAAACTTTAATTGACAGTTTGCCTCTTGCCCTTCTAATTGAGTATAACTCACTAACTCTTCTAATGTTTTGACAAATTCCTGATTTAAGATATGCAATGGAAACTGAATAGTAAAGCTTTTTGCCATCTTTTCGCGTAAATCAGATAGCAATTGGATGCCTTTCAGCTCAAATCCCCAGTTACCAACTTGTTTGAAACGCTCTTGCACCAATCCCCTGATCTGGACAAAATAGCCTTCCTGCAGATAACCTTTAAATTTCACATAATCTTCACCAAAAACCATGATCTCATAGGAGTCTGAATAATCTTCAATAATAAATGAACCAAAAGGTTTGCCCGATTTGGCAACCCTATGGTTTGCCAAGGCCACAATCCCTCCTAAAACAACCTCCTTGTTCTTGATCCGGTTAAATTCAAGTAATAGCTCCTGCTCTACTTCCGCAGCTTTCACCTTATTGATCATCTGTAGGTCTGTCACATTATTTGGACAGAAATGGCGCATTTCGAATTTATAGTTATCCAAAGGGTGACTGGTCAGATAAATTCCGATCACATCTTTTTCATATTTCAACTTCTCGATCAATCCCCATGCTGGACATGGATTCAAGGTCGGTTCAGGCAATTCAACAGCTCCACCCGCTCCAAATAAACTTACCTGCGCGGAGTTCTCATTCTCTTTAAATTTATGAGCAAATTTAATGGCCTTCTCAATCCCCGAACTACTATCGGTGTCCGAGAAAAAGTATTGTGCACGGTGGGTATCCGAAAAGGAATCAAATCCTCCAGCATAAGCCAGACTTTCGAATGCTTTCTTATTGATCATCCGAAGATCAACTCGCTTAGCTAAATCAAATATTGACTTGTACGGACCATCAGTTCTACTATTTACAATCGTTTCTACGGCTCCTGCTCCTACACCTTTCACTGCTCCAATACCAAAACGGATAGCCCCTTCATCATTTACCGTAAATTTATAATGCGACTCATTAACATCTGGACCTAAGACAGTTAAACCCATTCTCCTACACTCTTCCATAAAGAACGTTACTTGTTTGATATCGTTCATGTTATTGGAAAGTACAGCAGCCATATATTCCGCTGGATAATGTGCTTTTAGGTACGCAGTCTGATAGGCGACCCAGGCATAACAGGTGGAGTGGGATTTATTGAAGGCATAGGATGCAAATGCTTCCCAGTCAGTCCAGATCTTTTCCAAAACCTTTGCACTATGTCCATTCGCTTCTGCTTGGGCAACAAATTTAGGCTTCATCTTATCCAAGACCGCTTTTTGTTTCTTACCCATCGCCTTACGGAGAACGTCGGCATCACCTTTTGAGAATCCCGCAAGCTTTTGGGACAGAAGCATTACCTGCTCCTGGTAAACCGTAATACCGTAGGTTTCACTCAGGTATTCCTCACAGGCATCCAAGTCATAGGTGATAGGTTCAATTCCATGCTTACGTTTTACGAAACTAGGAATATATTCCATCGGACCTGGACGATATAATGCATTCATGGCAATTAAATCCGCAAAGACTGTCGGTTTTAATTCCTTCATATATTTCTGCATCCCCGGAGACTCGTATTGGAAGATACCAATGGTCTCACCCCTCTGGAACAGTTCGTAGGTCTTTACATCATCAATAGGGAAATTATCGGGATCCAAATCGATGTCATGGCTCAATTTAACGTTGATTACAGTATCCTTGATTAAGGTTAACGTTTTTAAGCCTAGAAAGTCCATCTTCAAAAGACCCGCACTTTCAACGACCGAGTTGTCGAATTGGGTGACATATAGATCTGAATCCTTCGCTAAAGATACTGGAACGAAATTCGTAATATCATCCGGTGTGATGATTACCCCACAGGCATGTATACCCGTATTACGCATCGATCCTTCCAAGACCCTGGCTTGTTTGATGGTCTCCGCTTCAATACCGGCACCATCAGCCAAAGACTTCAGTTTATTGACGGCTTCCAACTCTTCACTACGCAAAACTTCCTTCAGCACTTTGTCCTCCAGATTGAAGATCTTACTTAGTTTCAAGTTGGGAATCAATTTTGCAATTTCATTGGCATCAGAAAGTGGAAGATCCAAAACCCTGGCAGTATCCTTGATAGAAGATTTCGCTGCCATAGTTCCATAAGTAATGATCTGCGCTACTTGTGATGCTCCATATTTGTCGATTACATATTGCATTACCCGACCACGCCCCTCATCATCGAAGTCGATATCAATATCGGGCATGGAAACACGGTCAGGATTCAAGAAACGCTCAAATAGCAAATCATATAAGATGGGGTCTATATTGGTAATCCCCAAACAATAGGCAACGGCAGAACCTGCTGCTGAACCACGACCCGGACCTACTGATACTCCCATTTCACGGGCGGCAGCAATAAAGTCCTGTACGATCAAGAAATAACCAGGATACCCTGTTTTCTCAATCGTAGCCAATTCAAAATCCAATCGCTCCCGAATGGAATCGGTAATCTCAGGATATCGTTTCTCCGCACCGATATAGGTCAGGTGCCTTAAGAAGGCATTCTCACCACGCTTTCCACCATCAACCAAATCCTCTTCCGATTGGAACTGTTCAGGGATTTCAAATTTTGGAAGTAAGACATCCCTGTTCAAGGAATAAATCTCAATCTTATCCAAAACCTCCTGTATATTGATGATGGCATGTGGTGTATCTTTAAAAACCTGCTTCATTTCATCAGCAGATTTGAAATAGTATTCTTGGTTTGGTAAACCAAATCGGAATCCGCGACCTCTCCCTTTCGGTGTAGAGAGCTTTTCACCATCCTTAACACATAATAGAATATCGTGCGCGTGCGCATCAGCTTTATTGACGTAATATGTATTGTTGGTCCCGATTACCTTCACCTGATGTTTTTCTGCCAGTTGGACCAAGGTATCATTTACCCTGTTTTCGTCCTCCTGACCATGTCGCATCAATTCAATATAGAAATCCTCGCCAAACTGTTCCTTCCACCAGATCAGCGCTTCTTCTGCTTGGGCTTCACCTATATTTAAAACCTTGCTAGGGACCTCACCATTTAGGTTACCTGAAAGAACGATCAAATCTTCTTTATAGCGTTCGACAGTTTCCTTATCGATCCTCGGCACATAATAAAATCCTTCAGTATAAGCTACTGAAGCCATTTTTGCCATGTTGTGATATCCATTTTTGTTCTTGGCCAGAAAGACAATTTGATAACCATTGTCTTTTCTGCTTTTGTCTTTACGGTTCTCACATACAAAGAATTCACAACCCACAATGGGTTTGATGATCCGACCATCATAGGTCTCGCCATTTTCTTCAGCTTCCTTAATTTTTGCTTCTACATCCTTATTGTGACCTAAGGTCTTGCTAACAAAGTGAAAGGCTCCCATCATATTACCATGGTCCGTCATGGCAACTGCCGACATTTTATGCTTGGCTGCTGCTTGGATCAGGCTATCAATGGAAATTGTGGACTGTAAAACTGAAAATTGGGTATGATTATGTAAGTGGGCAAACTCAGCTGCTTCAAATTTAGCTAGAGTTTCAGGATCAATGACAACCTTTTTAACCCCCATGCTTTCCTCTTGACGGATTGCATCAGAGGCCGCCTTCAGGTTTACATGCTTCAGTCCTACGGATTCAACAACGGAAGGATTCTCTTTTCTAAATTCTACAAAATAGCCGGTATCAACCTGTAAATCACTTGGCGTAAATACATCTTTTCTGATCAGCTCAAAAAAGCATCGCGTAGTTGCTTCCACGTCGGCTGTAGCATTGTGCGCCTCAGCAAATGGAACCCCAAACAGATAACTGTGTAATTCTGTTAGGTTAGGCAACTTATATCGGCCACCACGACCACCGGGCAGTTTCAATAGCTCTGCCGTGACTTCCGTACAGGTATCAAGGATGGGCATGGAAGCCATTGGACTATCCACCTGATAACGGTAGAATTCACAGCCCATAATATTGATATCAAAACCAATATTCTGACCTACCACAAATTTCGCCTTTGCTAATGCTTCATTGAATTTAACTAAAACATCAGTCAGGGGTATACCCTCAGATTCTGCCAATTCAGTAGAAATACCATGGATTTTTTCAGAATCATAGGGAATGTTGAAACCATCCGGCTTGATCAAATAATCCTGATGCTCAACCAGCCTTCCCATTTCATCGTGCAATTGCCAAGCAATCTGAATACACCTCGGCCAGTTATCTGTATCCGTAATTGGTGCATCCCAACGCTTTGGCAAACCCGTAGTCTCCGTATCAAAAATTATATACATCTTTCTCTTCTCCCTAAAACTTTGAACTAACAAAAATACTTAATATTATCCTAATAAACTCCCAAATTCTAGGAACTAAAATCTCCAATTCTTTAAGTAAATCTAAACTAGGATTTTAAAGGCAAAGCTCTGTTTTTAAAAAGTCATTTTGCAATTTTAGCTTTCCATATCGATCAATTAATAAATTAGCAACCTATCAAATTCCAGCAAACAAAAAACGCAGCCCATTTACTGCGGACTGCGTTTTTATATATTTTTAGAGGTTCTTTATTTCAAGATCACAACTTCTACTCTTCTGTTCTTTTGTCTTCCTTCTGGAGTTTTGTTGTCAGCAATTGGTTTGGTCTGGCCTAAACCTTTTGTTGAAATTCGAGCGTCAGATATCCCCGCATCTACCAAAAACTTCTCCACAGAAGCTGCACGCTTGTCTGACAGCCAAACATTGTACTCCGGAGTACCTGTAGCATCAGTATGTCCATCAACTCTGATCTTGGAACTGGCGTTGGAAGTCTTCAATACCTTCACCAATTTGCTCAATTCAGTTTTTGCTCCATCTGTTAAATATGAAGAATTCGTCGGGAACAATAAATCGGATGATATGGAAACTAAAATACCTTCATTTGTCTGCTTCGCGTCCTCAAATTCTCTCTTCACATTTTTCAATCCATCATTGGTTCCATCTTGACTGACTACAGCCCCTGGGTTCACAACCAATGCTTGTTGTTTACAAGAAAATAAAGTAAGACCCGCTAAAAAAATTAAAGTTAAATAGTTGATTCGCTTCATGAGTTTTTATAAAGTTATTATTCTGTAAATATAGTGATATTACTATTAAAAATGTCACTTCTTGAAGATTCTTTGTTCCGCAGATCTGATTTCTGGAATTGCCTGATATAAGTTCCAGATCAGCCCTGTTCTGGCGTTCTCCAACAGGATGGCAAGGTTGGATTGGTTGTTGGCAATATACTCATCAGAAACATCATCTGTCCGCAAATCCATCCATGCTCTAAAACCATATTCGGTAAAGAGGTATTCTCCAAATTGATTGTACATGGCATACATGGAACGCTTAGAGCGGCTCTCATCCAAAAACATGGACGAAATCGCTATGGCCGGATTGATCCGGAAAGTACCAATACTATCTCTATATTGATAGAATCCCCAAATATCAGAATTTGAAGTACCTACGCCAATCTCATTATCCCTGCGTTTTGCCACTTGTGTATATTTTTGGAGAACTGATTTCAGGTCATACTCTCCTACCTTACTTAGATTCGGGTTGATCGTATTAAAAGGCCTGTACATATCCAATAGACTCGTGGTATAGTTTCCGAATGGAAGTTTGATACCGTACATCAGGGTATCATGCGCTGAAGCCACTTTAAATATGGAATCCTGCCCAGGAACGGAAATCAATACCTTTTCAGCATCCATCATCAGGTTAACGGAATCCCCTAAATTGGATTCATGATCGGTGCCCATCCGTCGGATCGAATTTCTTCCCCTTGGCTTTTCAAATCTATATTTTAAAGCGTTGGCAAAGGCCTCAGGTGGCAAGCTTGATTTTGTGGAAGCAATGGCTAACATGTAGGCATTTAGGCCTCCATTGATACCAACCAAGGGATCAAAGGTAAAATACTCATCTACCATATCGATTGCTGATCTTAACACCAATGGATCAGAAGGCAAGGTCACTCCTCTCCAATCCAATCTTTCCCACAACTGGGTAATATCCGCGCGTAACTTATTTTCATCTGCTGCATCGGTAGTCAGGTACTGACGGATGACCAATAAGGCTTCCATCAATGAGCTCGTGGCTTGCACGTCATAACGTGGAATATCGTCTAGATATAAAGGCAGTCCTTTTCTACCATCAAAATAAGCAGGAAAGAAGCCCTTATTGTTTTGGGCCTTGCCCAAAAACCCTACAATCCGTTTAACCCGATTTAGGAACAATGCTTTGCTTACAAATCCTTTCTCTACACCCACCAACATGCTCAGCATGGCACCTCCGGTTTCACGAACAGAAACCACTGCCTTATCTTTCATGCGATAAGGCATGTACATTCCTGAATTGATATCGTAATTCTCAACGAAATAATTTACGTTGGCAAGTTGGATCAGATCCAATAACTGATCTTCATTAAGTTGTTTGGGTTCAACTTCTAGCACTTCTGAAAATGGAGATTCACGGTAGTTGTAGTCCACCCAGGCAATCTTATAATAATATTTCTTATCTAAAACAGGCACATAGTCCAAGCTCCTCAGCATATAGGTTGGTCGGATGGCCACTGCTTTAAATTCTTTATTGTCCAAGGAGCGATAGATCTTAACATAGCGGATACTAGGTGTCAGGGGAACCTGCCACTGTAGGTCCACATGCTTCCCATAAGCAGTAGCTTTGGATAATACCGCATTGGATGTCAAGGGAGCCTCTGAATATTTTGTAGGAAGGAATTCTATCTGATCCAGAAATAATTGATTGGTAACCTCACTGGAGTGATGTTGCCTAAGTATAATCCCAGAGATATTATGATCAATATTCAAGCCTGCAAATTCCTTCAATGGAATCTTCACGCTCATCCAACTGCTATGGTTATAATCTTCGATATAATCTCCCAATGGGATAGAAACTGATTGATTCATCCCTTGTTGGATAGAAATTGAAGGTAAGTTTTCAGCTTTTGTACCAGCAGAACCTACAAAGATCTTTAGGCTCAGGATATCATCGAAGGACACCCGATAGTGAAATTTCTGCCTACTATACTTGATCAGCACATCCCAATCTCCCATTTCGGAGGAAATGTATTTTAGGGAAAGCGCATTCCCAGGAGTAAAAAATAAGCTGTCCGAAACCAAAAGGTTTTTTTGGACATTCTCCACCCAACTATCGCCCGAATAATTAACGATACTGCGGGCATAAGTTCCTTTCACCAAACTATTATCAAATACCACCTCAGGATAGGATTCAGCTTTACTGTTCAAGCCCAGAAAGCATAAAAAGAGTATAGTAAAGAGTCGAAGTTGCATAAACAAGAATTAATCTACGAAAATAGATAAAAATCGCGCCAAAAGCTATTATTATGCCCTTTTTCTGGCTTCGTGATAAAATTATTACGCACATTACAAGCACATTGCATTTTTTATCAGGATATTATTTTTCAACTTTGTTAAATCTCTCTATATTTGCAGCACGTCAAGCGAAAGTAGCTCAGTTGGTAGAGCACAACCTTGCCAAGGTTGGGGTCGCGAGTTCGAATCTCGTCTTTCGCTCAGTTGCCTAGGTGGTGGAACTGGTAGACACGCAGGACTTAAAATCCTGTTCCCGTTAAGGGAGTGCGGGTTCGATTCCCGCCCTAGGTACAGAAAAAAGCCGCTTAAAGCGGCTTTTTTAGTATGTAAGTATTTAGTAGTTAGTATTTAGACCTATAGTTTCCTAAAAAGAGAAACCCCCAGAGGGGTGAGATATTTTTATATTTGAGGAAACTTCAAATTCTGAATGATATTTAAGAATCTGTTAGGTTCCACTCTCCACATCCCTGTCATCGTCAATCTTCGATTGACGAACTATACGCCAATATAAACTATCTAAGATTGGCACATTGAACGTCAATTCAAATTGGATAATAGTTTAAGTTTGCATTGTTCCGAGATACTTCGGATGAACCTCAGTATGACTAAAAAAAATAGATTCTTCGCCTTATCCTGAATCCCTCTTTAGCGCATTTTATTCTGAACGATATGTGAAGAATCTGTACGGTTCCACTATACCCCTCCCTGTCATCGTCAATCTTCGATTGACGAACTGTACGCCAATACAAACTATCTAAGATTGACACATTGAACGTCAATCCAAATTGGATAATAGTTTAAGTTTGCATTGTTCCGAGATACTTCGGATGAACCTCAGTATGACTAAAAAAAATAAATTCTTCGCCTTATCCTGAATCCCTCTTTAGCGCATTTTTATTCTGAACGATATGTGAAGAATCTGTACAGTTCCACTATAACCATCCCTGTCATCGTCAATCTTTGATTGACGAACTGTACGCCAATATAAAATTTCATGATTTTAAAATAGTTTATTGTATAGTTCCGAGATCCTTAATGCGTCAGGACGAGAGCGTGCTGGATAACCGAAGGTTAAAAAACCGTACACCAATACAATCTTATTCCTCGGTGTCACCCTGAGGGTCACCCCGAAGGGTCTCGGAACATTACATTCTTCAATTAAAATAGTTTCCTAATCTTACGATTTTGGAATGACTCACTCTTCCTAAAAGAAATCAAAAAATAGATTCTTCGCCTTGCTCTGAATCCCTCTTTAGCGCATTTTTATTCTGAACGATCAGTGAAGAATCTGTACGGTTCCACTATACCCATCCCTGTCATCGTCAATCTTCGATTGACGAACTGTACGCCAATACAAAATTTCATGATTTTAAAAAAGTTTATTGTATTGTACCGAGATCCTTCCTGTGTCAGGACGGCAGCGTGGCGTTAAACAATATATGTTTAGGTTTGTATTGTTCTGAGATTTTCGAAGATTTTTAGAATACGAAAAAAGTCTTCACAATATTTTACCTAAATTCGAAAAGGAACAATTGCAGGTTCTCCTCCCTTCCCTAAAATTTTCAACTAAGAAAATTCTTCTATTTCTAAAAATCTCGATAGACCTTTTGACCTTATTCGAGACACATTCCGAAAATTCGCAATACAACCAAACCATTTCTCGAATATGGCTCGAATGAATCCCGAACAAGACAAGGAAATAAAGTCCAATTCCAGCCATCCATTTCTTCCTAAAAACTGATGGCCCTCTCCTATTTTCCTACGCAATCTCAAGTCTAACCTTATCCATTTCAGTCAATTATTTACAATTATTTAAAAGGTCATTTTCACACTTTAGAGGCCATTACCACATATCAATAGCAAACTGTAGTGATGAAACGACAATTTAAAATTAACTGCTATTACGCATATCTTCTGCAGTAGAGAAAATGAATTTCCTACTTATTTTTACAATGTTTTCAAAGTGAAGACATTAGAATATACCGAAAATCACTAACTATTAACGCGTAATTCTAAAATTTTATAAAGTATCACTAACTAGGTGCAAAGCATTATGGATAAAACTTACATGAGTCCAAAAATCGAGGTCCTCGATATCCATCTTGAAGAAGGTATAGCTTCAGGATCAGCATTTGTCCGCCCTCATAACACTGATAATGAGCTGATGGACCAATGGTACCAAGACGATCAGGAAACAAAAAATATCGATTGGTAATACAAACACACAAAGAATAATAAAAACCTACAAAATGGAATTTACACTACTGAACAAGATGGCTAGATTAAAAAGTATGTTCTTTATAGCGATTCTGCTACTTAGCTTTCAATCTTGTAAAAAATCAGGCTCTGATCCAGTTTCTGGAGAACTGACGACCGTAAAAGTAAAATTATCGGTTGGCTCACCTGAAGAAGAAAGAATAGCATACGGAAGCAATAAATCAACTAAGAGAGCGCCAGAATCCAATGTACAATTATCGAACGTACAGATCAGCGATAATATGAACATGGAAGTGATGGTAATCCGCGATGTTGAACCTTCTACGATTAGAAGGACTTCTTCTGCAGACAATGCAGCCAAAGCAGCAACACAAACCGTGAACTCAACTTTGACTCCTGGCGTGAAATACCGCATTATGGTTTATAATAATGCAGGTGCCCATCAAGGGAATTTCGACTATATCTATGGTAGCGAACCTACAACTGGTGGCATTCAATTAAATGCTGGTGAAACCTACACTTTTGTAGTTTATTCAGTGAATAGCTCGACAGATTTACCAAATGTGAGCAACCAAGGAAGCTTAAGTACAGCTAGTCTGAATAATATCTCCAGTGATCTTATGTTCTTTAAAAAGTCAGTGAAATTGACTCACGGAGATAATAACCTGAACGCCGTATTGGTACATCAATTTAGCCAGATTACGACGACCATTGAAATGGACGATAGTATGACTGGATCTATTGAAGCAATTTCAAATGCCCGTTTCTCTCCAACAAAAGCTAGTGGTTCATTGAAATTCAGTGATGAAAGTCTAAGTTTCCCTAATCAAAATGGGCAAACTAATGTGACATTTCCAACTATTACATCTGGTATGAGAAGCATCAGTAGTAATCCAACATTTTTGATCAGCAAGAGTGTTACGGATGCCATCTTTACTTTTGGATCAATCACTTTAGATGCGGAGACCCAAACTGGAATTCAAGTTAAGGATGTTAAGATTACTCCGGGACATAAATACAATTTAGTATTACGATTCAGAGCATGTACCCAAAACGTGACCTCAGATGCCATGAACTGGAGATACAAGGAAGAAACTTGGAGAGAAGGAAATTGGTTTACAGGCTATACAACTTATATTGGCATCATAAAAGACGGCAAAAAAATTAAAAACAATGAGATAATAACAAATGATTTTAGTGCACCACGAGCTGATTATGGTTTCCAATTTGATATTACCGAATTAGACAATGCATTGAATATGCGCGTAAATGGTAAATATATTTTTGGAAACAGTTACGCAGACCAGATCCAATTCCAGACTAACAATAACTTAGGTACTGTACGTAATATTGAATTTGAAGACGGCACAGAATACGCTAAAAATGGTATTGATGAGGCTTACAACCTAAAAGGTACTTTGGCAAAACCATTGATCCGTATCATGATCAGTCGTACTGGAGAAGTGACCATGTTAGGAAGCAAAACCAACGAAGGACCATTGATTCCATTGCGCTTGAAAGGTGGCAAGCAATTCAATAATGTTACCTGGAGTTCTACAGGTTCAAATACCGTAGTAGTAAGCCAGAAAGTGGACGGTAGGACGATTGTTGTTGGTAGAGGTTATGGAAGAAAAAGAACCGACTGTCCTAAATAGCATAAGCCCCATTTAATAACAAGGATATAATTTTTAAGATAACGGCCAAATGTAATATTTGGCCGTTTTTATTTTGCCAAGATTTTATTGATACACACGCACCCAATCTATTTCCATGGCTACAGGTAATTGTGATTGATCCACCTTACCTACCCAATTTCCACCTAATTGTTGATCGATCAAGATAAAAAAAGGTTGATCATATGGCCATTGTGTAGGGTCAACCCCTTCTACTCTTGGATAGGTAAAAGTATCCTTTCCATTCAATTGAAAAACAATTCTGTCAGGGTACCATGAGATTCCAAAGACATTGAATTCATCAGGTTCTATGGCCGTTGTGCCAGAATGTGGCGGATTGTCTTGATGACCAAGATTTAGGGTATAATGGGAATGGGTTGTCTGATAGATTATTTTATCAAAGTTAAGGTGTTCCATGATATCGATCTCTCCATTCATGGGGTATTTGCCGTATTTATCCAATTCAGCTAACATCCACATGGCCGGCCATGCACCCTGTGCACTTCCCAATTTAGCCCGAATCTCAATCCGGCCATATTGAAAGGCAAATTTGTTCTTGCTCCAGATCCCTCCTGTGATAAAGGGCCTAGGGTCTGAGGATAGGTCTGGATTATTGATACCTAGTAAAAACAAACTCCCATTTTCCATTCGGAAAACGGCATCTGAAGTACTCATATGTCTGTTCCAATCAGATTCTCCTTTGGGTATCCGGGACCATTTTGTTGAATCTATCCCTGTCCCGTTAAAATTATCCTCCCAGATCAATTTCCACTTTCTATCTGCCCTATTTTCTTTTTGGATATGGATATATGGTTTGTCCGCCATCTTTTGCGTGACTGAACAGGACCCCAATAAAGTAATGAAAGTGAGTCCAAGGAGATATAGGTTTTTAGTTTTCATAGCAGATTAAAATAGAGAAGTTTGTCCAGACCAAAGTTTTTGGATATCGGGACGATTGGTATTTCCGCTGCGATCAGCTGTAACCCGATGCACTTGGTGGGCATTTAATTCCTTTGGGTATGGAATCATCAATTGTTTGATTTCCTCTTTTCCTTCTGCAAATAACCAAGCATCTCTTGACTCCTCGGGAATTACCAATGGCATCCTTTTCTTTTCATTATGGACCTCCTCAAGCAGTTCATTTGCAGCTGTTGTGATCACGGAAAAAGTAGGATAAGTTTCACCAGTTTCCTGATCCGTGAAATTGGAATATACAATCCCCAAACTGATGATTTCATGCTTAGGAGCATAAATGAAGTAATTCTCAGTATCTTTTTTTCCGGCGACCTTATGGGGTTCATAAAACCCGGTTACATACAATAATCCTCGATTATTGTGGATGTAGTTTTTATAGCTAGCTTTTTCGAAAATACTTTCAGCTTCGGCATTGAGGGTGTTTGCATATTTACCGGCATCTGTTTCCGTCTTCACCCAGCTGGGAATCAGCTTCCACCTCGCCTCGATCACAGCATCCGAATCTTGGTTTAATGTCACTGGAAGATAGGGCCTAGTGAATCCTGAAATATGGAATATTTCATTTTCATTCGGATAGTATACCTTCTTTTTGGGAAGTTTATTTTTTAATTCTGATTTACTTGGAGAACCAACATGATAACACATAACTGTAAGGTAGATTTCATTTGAAAATAATAATTATTATACAATAAAACGCATATTTTAATTGCAGGAACACAAATGGAGATAAATCAACATTTATTATTTCCAATAAACAATTATACCCCAATAGCTTGGGGTATAATCTTATGCAAATTGACAATAAATTGTAAACTAATTTCTGAAAAGAGTCAATCTGCAATTTTATGGTTGTATTGCGATGTGCGTTATAACAGTTTTAATGTTCTAGATAATTTTCAAACAATTTAAATGTAAATTGGTTTTTGAACATTTGATTTTTTATAAATAATAAAAATATTAAACTTTTTTCACCGGAATTGATTCATTCATAAAGGTATCTGAAAATATGGGGGATAAAATAAAACTGGAATTGGGTGATATTACCAAATGTCATGTGGATGCTATTGTAAATGCAGCAAATACTTCATTATTGGGCGGAGGAGGTGTTGATGGTGCAATCCATCGGGCTGCTGGACCTTCACTATTAGAAGAATGCCAACAGATCCGCAACCGGCAAGGAGGTTGCAAAACAGGCCAGGCTGTCATAACCCATGCAGGTAATCTTCCCTGTAAATTTGTAATTCATGCCGTTGGTCCGGTTTGGAAGGATGGGAACCATAATGAAGATGAGCTTTTATATAATGCCTACTTCAATAGTTTAGTTTTGGCTAGTAAAAATAATGTAAGCAAAATTGCATTCCCTAATATCAGTACCGGAATTTATGGTTTTCCAAAAGAAAGGGCTGCAAAAATTGCGATTCAGGCGGTAAAAAATTATTTAACTGAAAATGAATCAATTGGAGAAGTAATTTTTGTCTGTTTTGATGAGGAAAACCTTAAGATTTACCAGAAATCGTTGGATATAACTATAATATAAACGTCATAACTTGGATTTCAACCATCCAAATTGCATATAATTCGATACATTTAGGCTCCCAGGACTTAATATTATGATTGAAATCAAAGTAGCATCTATTGATGACTTGCTCATTATTCAAAAAATTGGTCGAGAAACATTCCTTGAAACCTTTGAATCCAGAAATTCCGAATCGGATATGTCTGCATATATTAATGATCGTTTTTCCGAAATCCAGGTTCAGCATGAATTGAAAAACCTGGAGTCTATATTTTATATAGCTTGGGACCAGGAAGACCCTATCGGCTATCTGAAATTAAATATTGGTCAGGCCCAGACCGAGTATAAGCTGGAAGACCATATCGAAATAGAACGAATTTATGTCTATGCAAGCCATCATGGCAAACAAGTTGGTCAGCTTTTATTTTTTAAGGCCCTTGAAACCGCAAAAAGTTTAAGGGTACCGACGATTTGGTTGGGAGTCTGGGAAGAAAATGCCCGTGCCATCAGTTTCTATAAGAAAAATGGATTTGAAGAATTTGACAAACATATTTTCAGGTTAGGTAGTGATGAACAGACGGATATTTTAATGCGAAGGGAAGTTGGGTAATACCCTAAGGGGGTGAAATACTTTTCTTTACCCTTTTGTGTCACCCTGAAGGCTCCGCCGAAGGGTCTCGGAACTATTCAATCTTCTTGTGAAATAATTTTCAATAATGATTTCCAAAGCTTGAAAATAAAATAATTCTCTTCTTTACTTTTGAAGCGCAAATTAACCAAACTGACGAAGGACCTCAGGGATACCAATCCTATTGTTACTTTTGAAGCGCAAATTAACCAAACCGACGAAGGAACTCAGGGATACCAATCCTATTGTTACTTTTGAAGAGCAAATTAACCAAACCGACGAAGGAACTCAGGGATACCAATTCTCTTCGTTACTTTTGAAGCCCAAAAGTAACCAAACCGACGAAGGAGCTCACGGATACCAAAAACAACTCGAATCCGTAAAGGCTTCGGCTCATTTAAGATGGCTTTTCGCACAATCCAACACACATGAAAAGAATGCCTTGATGTCGGGAATATCTTCCTTCAAAATTCTCCTTTTAGATGGAGAATTTTTTGAAAGCATTCCAAGGCCAATCCCATCGCGCAGGGCAACGGCATTCTTTCCATTTTTCCGCCATTGGAAATGAGCCGGGAGCTAAAGGACTTCCTTTGGAAGGATGATGTTTGTTTTGAGTAACCCCTAGCGGGGGTGGAATCTTTGTAGAACCTGGATATTACGAATGGCGAACCCACAGCGTGGGTGGAATATTTTTCTATACCCGTTCTGTGTCACCCTGAGGGCACCCCGAAGGGTCTCGGAACTATCCATACTACATTTGAAATGGTTTCCTCATCTTACGATAGCGGAATGACAAACACTTCAAAAAAAAATCAAAAAATAGATTCTTCGCTTCACTCTGAATCTCTCCTTAGCGCATTTTGATTCTGAACGATTAGAAACTTTTGGACGTTGCGCCTTATTTTTTGATCAGTTCGATATTGGAATGTTCAGCGATAATTTCTTGGAGGATTTCGAAATAGGTCTGCCCCTTCCCTTCCCTTAATGCATCCAATCGATTTTGGATAACGGAAGAATCGAAATCATCGGGATGCTCTAACTTTTCCTGATAATAACTAATGGTGAATTCAGTTCCTAAAGCTT
The DNA here is from genome assembly GCF_053645235.1 of Sphingobacterium sp. NPDC055346. Taxonomy (NCBI): domain Bacteria; kingdom Pseudomonadati; phylum Bacteroidota; class Sphingobacteriia; order Sphingobacteriales; family Sphingobacteriaceae; genus Sphingobacterium; species Sphingobacterium sp. NPDC055346. The sequence goes on along the minus strand of NZ_JBSHMI010000008.1, from coordinate 86,652 downwards.
CTCGATTGGCTTCAAAGTTTTCCCAGATCAATGTTATTTCTTCCTTTTCACGGATAGCTCCAAAACCACCGTACAATAGGTCATCGAATGCATCCAAACTTTCCGCTAATTGCCAGCTTTCATTTTGCATAAACTTACGGTTTATTTCTTCGTAAAAACTGGATTTATCGTGGATTTGGCTACCGTCAATTATGATTTCTTTTTTCATGCGTACACAAAAATAGAAATTTTAAGGAATCTGGCTAAATAGGAAGTAACAGTAAAAAGCTATTCCGTGTAATCCTTAGTACAGCTGTTATAAACCATAGTTTTATTGGCAACTTCATTAAAGTTTTCAAAATCTACCTTTTCTAGGTCACAAGTATAGCCATATTCTGGAGAAGCAGTAAGGCAAGAAATACACACGACATCTACATAATATACCGTTTTGCCTTTATAGATTCCTTTATAGAGATTGGTTTCATACGCACCTTTCTCGGTACATCGTATTTCTTTCTTGAAATGGCTTCTTAATTTTTTGGAGCAAGGTGAAGCATCTTGACCTTCTTTTTCACAAGCCGTAAACAGTACTATGGCTAGAGCTAAAAACATAATTCTTTTCATAATTGACAATGGTTTAATATTAATAGAAATGCTGTGTATTAACTAAACGATTAAATTTATCAAGATGCTACAAAGTTGAATACATAAAAAAAGCCTGATTTCTCAGGCTTTTTCCTACAAATTATGTTTATAAAAAAATTAATCTTTTACTTTTTATTTACAAGCAATTTTAGCTTGACCGTAACCTCTACCTACAACAAAAGTTGTATTGGATACTTTTTGAGTAACCTTTACGCTATTCGTTCCAGAAGTTTTCCAAGGCACGTTGTTGAATTTCAAAGAACCTTTTAAAACCATTTGAACTAATGGTCCATTGTTTGTTTTGCTACCTAACATGGTCACTTCACCTGTTTTACTGATAATGATTCTAATCATTGGAGTAGCATCAGTTCCTCTAAGGTTCCAAATATCCGGAATGCCACCTTTACCATGTTCCGTTCCATCAGCAAATTGAATGTTACGAGTAATGATTCCTTCACCATTTGCTGTGTTATCGTAAGTTTGGAATTGAATCTGGCCTTCTTTAGGATCAGTTAAGATCTGAACTCCATTAACTTCCATATTTACGGCATTGTCCAATTGGAAGATGTCAAATGTAAAGCCGTAATTTGAAGCAGGAGCAGAGAATTCTCTCGTCAATAATTCTCCATTTTTCCAAACTTTACCTGAATTTGGATCATAACAACCCTTACGGTCACCAGTTTCAGGAAATTTCCAGTTTAAAGCATCATTCGCCAATTTCACTTCCTGGGTACAGGTTCTGAAGTTCAGATTCAGGTTATACTTACATCCAGGATTTACCTTAATATTAGCGATCGAAAAGTTTGTCTTGGTTTCATCATCAATTTTAATAATGCCAAAATTCAATGTTTTGTTGGTAGATGCAGGGTTGATAATCAAAGTAGGAAAACTAGTAACGTCCCTTAATCCGGTTCCCAAAACAGGGAAATTGATTGCTGCAAATGTGTTTTGGTCATTTTTGTAAGCGATTGTTTCGCCATTGAAATTAAAGGTAGCACTAGCATCCACTTTTCCGATGGTTGTGTTGGTCAAGGTCTTGATAGAGCCTGTCATTTTTGAATCCATCGTTAATCGGGTGGTAATCATGCTGAATCTATGTTTTAGGATTACCCCTAATTTATTGTCACCATAGGTCAGTTGTTTATCTTTAACAATAAAGACCATTAAATCTTTAGATACATCAACCAATTTTGCATTTGCAAATGTATTAACACCATTGGTGTAGATTAATGTAGGTAAAGGATCATTAGCGCTGTTGATGGAATAAGCTACAAAAGTATATTTTTTACCAGCATCTAAGCTCATCGCACCTGCAGAAGCTTCACTACCATAGGTATAATCCTTCGCTTGATTAAAAGTTCCATCTGCATTGAAGGCTACCAATCTATACTTGGTACCTTTGGTCAATGGAGTAGTTTTCGTTACTGCTGCTGCCATATTAGCATCAGAACCACGGTAAGTAGTTTGGTTACTCACTGTTCTATTTGATCTATCATTGTCTTGGGACATTTTCACGTCCACTACAAAATCATCATAAACCAATGAGGTATCTTTTACGAGCCCAGATGCAACAGAGCCTTTTGTGCTGCTTTTCTTATCGAAGTCAATATTGTCCTCTTCAAAAGAAATCCCATCAATCTGAACATTAAGTTTTGCTTCTCCATTGCCCCCAACTGGATCATCAGACCTCTTACAAGATCCAAAACTAAGCATGAGGACTGCCAAGAATCCAATACTAAATTTCATACTGATTTTATTTTTGATATTATTCATGTTCTATTTCTTAATCAATTTTTATTATTACCAATCGATATTTCTATTATCATCATCCTCTTCAGTCCATTGGTCTTGGACCACATTGTTACCATTTTGAGGATATACTTTTGCAGACCCCAATGCGATGTCCACTTCCATCTGTACTTTAACTAAATGAACATGGGGAGTTTTGTAGTGCTTTTTCATTTCTTTAACCTCCATTACGGTCTAGACTCAAAACCAAAAAGAAAAAATAATTTTTCCTATCAGTTAAGATTTAGCCGCAATTTTGTATGCCTTTTTATTAATTTTTTAATAGTTGTGTGCCATAAAATTATGGTCTACAAAAATAAACAGGATTTCGATTACCTGAAATCAATAGTATCTATTTAGTGCTGTTAATTATTTTTTGTAGCCCATGGCCTACACGAAATTAGCGTGTAAAAAAAGTAGCTAATATGATTTAGTTAGCAATCAGCTTAGTGTTGACTTCAATTTATTAAATTTTTTATATATCGAAAATCGATAAAAAACAGAAAAATATCTTCGTTTAACGGCTTTAAACTGTGTTTTAAAAAACAGGATTTTCAAATGTTTTAAGCAAGATTTTAAGCAGATGAGCGCATAATTAGCTAATCATGAAAAAAAGGATTTTTGGACTTATTGGATACTAATATTAACGTCTGGTTTTATTTTATTGAAAAGGAGTAAAATACATGTTTGAACATGTATAATTTCAGCCGCTTTAACTATATTAGTAACTAAGAATGCAATTAATTACGATGAATAAGAATATTATTTTTCTGTCTATTATAAGTTTGTCCCTACTCTATTCTTGTCAACAGGGAACTAAAACAGAACCTATTCAAGCTAGTCCAAATTCCACGCAAAACCCTATTCCGGTAGCTATACCTCTCACCTATCAGATAATTGGAACACTAGACCACGATACTTCAGCTTTTACCCAAGGCTTTGTTTTAGACCAAGGAAGTCTAATTGAAGGGACAGGTCTTGAAAGGCATACCCGAATCAACAAAATTGATACTTCAACGGCAAAAGTTGAAGTACTCAAGGCAAACTATGAGAATGAAGTGTTCGGTGAAGGAATAACCATACTGAACAATAAGCTTTATCAATTGACCTACATGAACAATAAAATCTATCAATTTGATCTGGACAATTTAAAGCAGCCCAGCGGTACACATAGCTGGCAGAAAGAAGGCTGGGGATTGACACATGATTCTACCTCCTTGATATTAAGTGATGGTTCCTCCACGTTGTACTACCTTAATCCGGAAAACATGGCAATCATCAAAGAATTAAAGGTCATAGATAATATGGGGTCAGTCGATAGCCTGAATGAATTGGAATATGTGGAAGGTTATATTTTCGCTAACCAATGGGGCTCTGATTACATTTATAAAATAGACCCGGAAACAGGCTATGTGGTAGGAAAAATAAGTTTTGAAGGGATCTTACAACTTTACGACAAGAGTTTTCAACCTGACCCTGAAAAGGTGTTGAATGGGATTGCCTGGGATCCTATGAATAAATTTATGTTTGTTACTGGAAAAAACTGGCCTTTGATATTTAAGATAAGGATCAATTAACCTTCATAATTATGGTCTTCAGTGATACTAATGTAATACCCATCGAGATCATAAAATGAAAATTCCATTTTTTGGGAATTCATATTTCTATGAAGATCTTCAATCATCTCAATCTGCATTTCTTTTGCTGTATCGTAAATCCCTTGGTAATCCTTGGTCTTAAAATATAAGATTAAGCCATTTCCATGTGCAAGGTCTGGGTTTTCCATGCTAGGATGATGATGTTCAGCCCATTGATGTAGGCATATAATGGTTTCACCCGAAGAATCTTGCAATACAGCGAAATTCTCGCCTCCATGACTGTTATGGAGGTTTAATAACCTTTCATACCAAACGGCACTCTTCTGTACATCTTGCACAGCGACAATAGGATCTAGTTTCATATTTATCTGCATTACCATACGCTATATAGCAAGAACAATTAAAGACAGGAAATTGATTTCATAGATTGCCAATCATGTTCGATATTTAACATTATTACGGCATGGTCAAATTGGATAGAGCCTTCAGGAAAGCGGTTTTTATCATCAAAATAAGTCGATTTTATGTTTTGTACTTCTAATGGACTTATCTCCCAATTATAGGTGTTTAATTTTAGTCCATCGAATGATTTTCCATTTGGTGAATAACCAATGGATCCTTTTTCAAAGAACTGGGATACCTCTTCAATGTTGTCGAATATTGAACCTAATGGAAACTCTGAGGTTCTCCTGGCGTCGATTTGGATATGATTCTGATCGGAACTGAGCGCATCTAGGTGATAATTAGCATTAGATTCTCGAATATTGAAGTTGGCAAAGTTATGTTTTCCAGGAAAAAACCTACCTCCTACTAAAGTGTTCAAATAGAGACTGGTATCTCTTCTGGGAATATAGACCCCTTCACAAATTTGGCCGGATTCATCTGTCCATTCTACAGCAAAACGATGGGCTGCATTTTCAGAACTAACTCCAAATAATTTAGGAAAACCTTTCGGCTTGATAGATTTGAGCCGGATCAAGCAGATGCCTACAATTGCTTTTCCTTTATATAATTTTGGCGTAAATGGAGCTGGCAAGATTCCGCTAACGACTGTAGGATCTGCAGTATAATTGACTAATATCCTTCTTTCTATAAACCCATGGATCTTTGGTATATTCATCGGGAAATGCTAGAGTCTTTATTGTTAAAATTTTTATGAGTAATTTACAAATTTCATTACTTTCCAAATTGTACCTTTTTGAATGCTGATGGAATATGGAAATCTGGCTTTATACTAGTGGGTTTAATCCAAGATATCCAATTGATTGATTTCTCATTCCACTCCAGACTATCAAATTCGCCTCTGAATAAGCCTAAATATACTGATTGCCCGGAATTTGAATCCATTATACTTTTAATAAAATCCATAGGAATCTTACCTTCCAAAATGTAGCCATCAGGTTTTATTTTTGACTTTACTTCTAAACTTTCTAAATCCCATCCATAGTCAAACTTTCTATAATGGCTTGCCCTATAGTCTAAAACCTTGGCACTTGGGGATATTTCAAAACAGTAATATTCTTTTAAACCAAGATCTACTGATAAGAATATCTCTCCTCTGTCGCCTCTACCTACATCTTCTTCTTTCTCAAATTTCTTTTCTACGATATTATTATCCTTGATATCAAAATAGAAATAGAAATAGGCCCCATCATGAAATGCCTTAAAGATCGTCTTCCCAAAGTTTTGATTTCCCCAAGGAGATATAAATTGATCTACGGTGAATAGATTTCTTTGATTATTCCAGTCGGTTAGATTCCCATCTATAGAGATGGAATGGCTTTTTTTGAATGGAATTAATGGGATTTCAGAAGATTGCGCTATAGTAGCTTTGGGAAGGCTAAACAATCCGGTCAGAAGGATGAAAGGAAATAGAAAAGATATTGGTCTTTTAGGCATTATAGATTTCTTGATTTGATCTCGTCCTCTAATTCCTTTGTGCTATTTTTGGATTTCACAAACCAATAGACAAATAATAATGGGAATAACGTAAAAAAGCTGAATCCTTTATTATAGAAGCTGTAGGCTGCTACACCTACCGCCGCCCCGATCAAAAGTGCATTGATCAGATTGGTTGACTTTAATTTCTTTTGCTCTTGTAGGAGCTGTTCGTCCGTCAATTGGGAATATTTATTTTGGTTCATAGATTTGGGAAATTGATTTTTATTTTAACGAATATAGAAAAATTGGAGGGAAAGAATGTTAATCTTATGATCAGTCTATAAAAAAACAGCCCTCTTTTTTAGAGGGCTGTTCATTCATTTTTAATTTTCCGGTTCCTTTTCGGCTTCATCAGGATCAACCACAAATCCTATGAAATAGGTTATTACATTTAAACCTAACATGACATACATGGACCATCCAGACTGATGCGTTAACACATAATAAGAATATCCTAGTATGAACAGAACAAAAAGTATGTTGAGAAAGTAGGCTTGATTGACATTCTTTAAACTTGTTAATCCGAACTCGTTTTTGACAGCTAAGGCATTTTGCCTTTTACTGAATAAAAAGAAAAAGATGATATATGCTAAAATGCCTACACAAATATTAATAAACATGACAAAAATACTAAATGGTTAAACTTTGCTTGATTTGATTAATTAACTGATCCCTTTCGTTGAGATCGGACGTAATTGCTTCGTTAGTATGCTGCATTAAATCCTGATTGAGTTTTTCTAAAATTTCATCATTGCTTTTATTTAGAGCTTTCAGGGCTTTAATTTCATCTAAATACTTTAATCGACGAACCATACTTTTTGCTTGCTCCGCGATTATTCCGACCATTTTACCTGATAAATCAGCAAGGTATGGTTTGTCCGGAAAGTTTTCAATCATCAATTTCTCTAAATAACCGCTCATCCTTTCTTGAATGGAATCCTCATCACGCAATTGCAGAAAATTCGTTTTGGTAATAAAAGAATCCATTTGATCCGAAATCAATTTAGTTTCATTCACATCAAAAGAACCTTTTTCCATTCCTGTTGAAACTCCATCTATGAATTTCTTACGTACGTTGTCTAATAAGGCAACCGTATCAAGTACTTTATTGGCTGCATTCGAAATTTTCCTAGACACTAATTTGCTCTCATCATAGCTTTCAGCCCCTTTAACTGCCTTAACAAAGGTCAGGTTACTTAGGTATTCTGATGGGTTCAATAAATTGTCCCGAAGTCCTTTTTCTAAAATATCCTTCGAAATCTTTAAAACAGTATTGATATTCGCTGGATTTATATCTGTTAATACAGCGTCCATATTGTTTTCTTTAAAATACTCTTTAACTTCCTCTGAAAAACCCTCAATTGACTTTGCTATGTTGACATTTTCTTTTTCTAAATCAACGATACGACCCTTATAATATGAAATGTCCTTTTTTAATTTTTCAATTTCATTTGTACTTGAATTAAATTCAGCCTCGTATGGTTCGAAAAAAGTAGACCATTTAGCAAATACATGATCATATACTGCCGTATTTAAACCCAAAGACAAGATCTTTGAAATCATTCCTGGTTTGGTTGGCTGAATATTCAACAACATTTCATATAACGGCTTAACCTCATTTTCAAGATATGCCCTTTCGTCATCTAAAAGCTTTTCTAGATTTCCAATGCTTTTATAATGTTCTAAGACATCCAACTCATTCGCACGCCTTGATAAAACAAGTCTTTCTCTTTCCTTAAAAACCGGAGACTGCTTAAATTCGCCATATTTGTTCAGTAGGCTCTTTAATTCACCTCCTAAAATATTGTTGAAATAGCTTCCATAACACTCTGCCAAAGGAATAAATACCTCGCGAATATTGGTGTAAACCTCAAATAACCTCCCCAAATCAACCAGGATCTTTTGATAATCTGGAGCAAAGGAAAGTTTCATAAACTCAATATCCTTCTTAATTTCCAAACATTTCTCCTTAGATAGGGCCCTTGTATTTGAAAAGTTTTCTAATACTTTCATCGCAACTTTGCCAACCTCCTTTCCAATATGCTTTTGCTTTAGCTTGGAATAGACCATCTTATCAACAACATTTGAAAGTGATGAATCTAATTGGTCTTTTACCTTTTGTAGATTTTTATCTGCCTGATCTAAAAACGCATCGTATTTACCTTGAATCTTTTCAAATTGCGTATCCAAATCGTTAAACATGTTCTCTACATCCAACCATTCAATTTGATTGAAATTGAATAATTGTGGGTATGAATCATAGATTTTCTCGCCATACACATCTTTTAGGACGCAAATTAAATCTTCCCTGTCAAAGCTTAACTGAATTCTTAATTGAGAATATTCATTGATGGATTGTAAAATCGAAAATTTAGCAAAATGGTATTCTTCCAGAATATTGGTATAGATTGAATATACTTCTGTAGCCCTTTGCGTAAATTTCTTCACGTTACTCGCGCCAGTGATGGAGAACCAAGATTCTTTAGGTAATTCTATTTTCTCAAAATTATTTTTGAAAATGTCTAACGTTTCTCTTATCTCGTCTTCAAATGATAGGTTTATCATTTCACCTAATACCTTAAGGCTTTCTGCAGAATTTTTTACCGTATCAAAAGTCAAGCTCTGTTCTGCTACAATCAGACTGCCATCTTGGCTTAATGGCTTAGAGATGAAATTATTAACGAAATATTTATCCGCATTCTTCTTTTTGTAGATACTTAATGTTTTATAATAAGACTGATATGCCTGCATAAAACTCGAATCTTCATATAAACGCTTTTGAAGAAGATTGGAACTATTTAGGTATTCAACAATATCAGATCGAGTATACTGGGTCTGATTAATTTCACATTCACTGAGTAATTTATCCATTACTTCGGAAAAAGAATTATCAACCAAACCGTTATCGTTATTTAATACCTTCAGCATCTTCGAAACATAGCCATCATGCCTAAACCAGTTGTGTGCCCAGTTAGGGACCATAAAAATATATCCACTTGGGTCTTCATGAGGTGCACAATCAAGCTGATTGCCAATCGCTAGTGAAGCTTCTCTTACCGTCATGCCGCATACATGGGCTACTTCCTGCCTGAGCAAGTCATAAGTTACTTCACGGATCATAGCCGCAGTAACACTCCTATCCGCTAAGGCTTTGGCTGTATTTTCATTGGAAGCAAGTATTTCGCGTAATTGCGCTTCATCTGGAGTTCTGACCACAGGAGAAATCCGTAATCCCCAAAAACAGTACTCTCCATCAATTTTGAACATTTCAAAGGGAGTGTTTGTATTTCGAGCATTACACTTTTGGGCTAACTCGGCCAATTTATGATTGCTGATATTCTCTAACAATTCGTTAATGATGGGCTGATGTCTCAATTGACCATAGGTATAACCTTCCCTATTTATTCCACCTGAGCCATTAGGAACGTCATTATCATCTACCTCACAGATTTCAACCGTGCGGATGTTAATTAGATCTGGATAGTCAGCATAGAGATTTTTAAATTTCTGTTTCATTTCAGTTAATAATAATAGATTGGTTGCATGGCAAAAGCCATGTATTTGTTCAGATTCACTTTTTTGGAACTATTTCACAAATGTAATTTCGCAGACTGCCAAATTTTGTCAGTCTAAGGGTAATGATTAATAATAAGTCGGTCTGTTGATTCAAAATTAATTGATAAACAGTAAAAGATTTTACGGGAAACCTTATTGAGAGCTGAAAAATTATTTGTTAATGGGTAAGGTGGTTGGAGATTTTAAGGGAAAAAGAGAAGGATTCTTTAGGTTAATGGGATTGCGGTAGGATCTCGTAGTTCAAAGGGACACTGTCTGGATTCTTTAGCTCAAAGGATCCCGTAGCTCATAGGGATTGGTTCAGCCCCACTGGGCCCGCACGCAAACCCTGAACCTTCCCTTTGGGGGGAGGCTTCACAGAAACAAAGGGCCTCGCTCCGCGGGCCTTTTGTTGTTTCAGGACTGCCTTTGCTCAAACAAGTTTGGCAAGGAACTCAATCAGGAACCCGTAGCTCATAGGGATTGGTTCAGCCCCACTTGGCCCGCACGCAAACCCTGAACCTTCCCTTGGAGGGAGGCTTCACAGAAACAAAGGGCCTCGCTACGCGGGCCTTTTGTTGTTTCAGGACTGCCTTTGCTCAAACAAGTTTGGCAAGGCTGTCCTGAAACAACAAAACCCAACTAACGTTGGGCTTTGTTTCTTTGGCGGAGAGAGAGGGATTCGAACCCTCGATACAGTCATCCCGTATACAGACTTTCCAGGTCTGCTCATTCGACCACTCTGACACCTCTCCTGATTGTGGGTGCAAATATATTACTTTTCATGAGCTTTAAGGCATTTTTCTTGAAAAATATTTATCCTTTCTGATTTCCTTTCCCTAACTTAGGTCAAACTCTAAAATGAAAAGGATTTTATCTATCGATGGTGGTGGAATCCGAGGAATTATTCCCGGAATGATGCTGGTATCCCTCGAACAAAAATTGAAGAAAGCTTCAGGCAACCCAAATGCCCACCTGTCAGAATATTTTGATTTCTTTGCCGGAACAAGCACCGGTGGTATTCTGATCAGTATATTACTTTGTCCAGACCGTCAAAATCCAACGAAACGTAGGTTCTCCGCAAAAGATGCGCTTGATATTTACCTGAAACATGGCAACGAAATATTTACCACAAGTAGTTGGCGGCGATTCTTGAATCAATTCGGTTTATTGACAGAACTCTATGATGAGAAAGTCTTAGAACGGGTCTTGGAAAGCTATTTCGGTGATCAAAAACTTTGTGAACTGATCAAACCCTGTATTATTACTGCCTACAATATTGAACTCCGTAAAAACCACCTCTTCAGGCAACAGAAAGCGATTTCTCATGGTGAGTCCCGCGATTTCTATCTTAAGGATGTTTGTCGAGCAACATCCGCCGCCCCTACCTATTTCTCTGTAGCCGAAATATATTCATTGGCTGGAACACGGTATCCATTGGTTGATGGCGGGGTGTTTGCCCATAATCCTGCAATTTCTGCATTATTGGAAGTACTCAAGACTTACAAAACTTTCAAAATCGATGATGTACATATCCTCTCCTTAGGAACGGGTATTGCAAAAAATGCCTATAAATACGAGGATTTCAAAAAACAGAAAGCGATTTCCATTGGACCTGCCTTAGTCGATATTATGACCAGCAGCTCTTCAGAAAGCAATGATTATTTCCTCCACCAATTGTTTCGTTCGGTACAGCATTCTTCCAATTACATAAGAATCGAACCCTCCAACCTATCCTCCATTGAACCAGCTCTGGATGCTGCCTCAGCAGGGAATATCCAGAAAATTGTCTCCTTAGCTGATAAATTGATCAGTGACAACGAAAATATGCTTGATGCCTATGTGTTAGACCTCATAGCAGAAAAGGAAAAAAATGGAGAAAAGAAACACAACTCGGTATGGCAGTTTTTGCGTGATAAATTATGATTTCCTTAATCGAAAGTCATAATTCCCACTAATTCTTATAAAATTGATATTTTAATAGCCTTAAAATAACCTTGTAAAAATATTTTTGTTATATTATCGAAGCGGTTAAAAACAGAACGCAAACATATCATTCAAATGGCAAAAACAATAGCTTTAATTGCACATGATGGTAAGAAAGCCGAAATGGTGGCTTTTGTTAAAGATCATCAAGAAGGATTATCCAAAGCCCACCTCGTGGCAACAGGAACTACAGGTTCATACATCCAACAAACAGGTTTAGAAGTAGAATTAAAACTATCCGGTCCAAAAGGCGGAGATGCACAAATAGCAGCTATGGCAGCTGAAGGAAAGATACAAGGTATTATATTTTTCAGGGATCCACTTGGAAAACATCCGCACGAGCCGGATATCCAAATGCTGATGCGTATTTGTGACCTCTGGAATGTACCATTGGCAACCAACCCAGCAACCGGATCATTGATTATTAAAGGATTATTAGAAGAAGATACAGAGATTTATGGCAAATGAAGTTTTAGTGAGTATTGGGGAAACTAGTTATACAACAACTATTTCCTATGAGGATTTAAATATTTTAGCAGATGAGCCCATCGAAGTCGGAGGGCAAAACAAAGGGTTGGCACCAACCCAACTATTGCTTTCATCCGTGGGTGCATGCAAGGCCATTACCATGCGGATGTATGCAAACCGCAAGGAATGGAAAGTAGATAAAATTGACATCAAGGTTTCCAGTGAAGTTCAACGGAGTGAACAACAACAAACAACCTATATCAAGTGCAATATCTTTATTGAGGGCGATCTGGATGAAGAACAGAAGAAAAGATTATATGCCATAGGTGAGAAATGTCCGGTTCACAAGATGTTGATGAACCCTATAGTGATAGAAAGTAATCTAATTGATACAATCCAAGAAAAAAACATTTCTTGATTGTATATTTGCGACTTGAAAAAATAAATTGCTATGCCCTTAATCAGCGAACATACTTTTACAAGTCCGTTCCAAAACTTTACTCGCGAACAATGGAAAAGGTTGAACGGCCAGTTGAGCCACTCCATTCAAGAGAAAGATTTAGATCAATTGCATGCCCTTAATGAGCCATTGACAATGGATGAAATTGAGGATATCTATATCCCTTTGGCTCATTTATTGGAAGTACACATCCATAACTTTCAGGAACTGCATTCAAAAAGCAATGTTTTTTTCAAGAGGAACCATCAAAAACTACCTTTTATAATTGGTATAGCGGGTTCTGTGGCGGTAGGTAAAAGCACCACAGCTAGGGTACTGACCAAAGTCCTATCGCTTTTACCCAATAAACCAAAAGTGGAATTGGTCACTACGGATGGGTTCCTTTATCCCAACAAGGAGCTGATCAAACGTAATATCCTGAACAGGAAGGGTTTTCCTGAAAGCTATGATACCAAGAAACTCCTACAGTTTCTTGCAGACATAAAATCCGGCAAATCGCAGGTCACCGTGCCATTATACTCGCACTTGGAATATGATGTTCTAAACAATGAAAAACTGGTGATTTCACAACCGGATGTATTGATCGTTGAAGGTATCAATGTATTACAGGTCAATTCAAGAAAGAACGGCGTCTTCGTTTCTGACTTCTTTGATTATTCCATCTATGTGGATGCGGATGAGAAAAATATCGTAAAATGGTATATCGACCGTTTTGAATCCCTAAGAGCAACTGCTTTCCAAAATACGGCTTCATATTTCCATAAGTATGCAAACCTGACTGAAGAGGAAAGTTTTGATATGGCCAATACCATTTGGAACGAGATCAACAAGCCTAACCTACATGAAAATATCCTTCCAACCCGATATAGAGCTGATCTAATCTTAAAGAAAGGTTCTGAACACTTTATTAAGCGCGTGAAGGTTAGGAAGATTTAAGGATATTTCTTTCGAACTTGATTATCTCCTTCAAGATCTCATTCTCGATATTTCTATGCATTCTATTGCTGTTTGTTACAGCGTAAAGGTCCAGTTTATAACGAACGAAGTCCTTACCTAATTCTAAAACTTTTACCTGAAATTCATCTTCCTTGATTTCCAGATTTGGATGGGTAGTCAGGCTTAGCCTTAAATGCTCCTCTAATTCCTCAATATGTAAGGATACTTCCAGAGGAAGTTCGAATTTAACGGTAAAAAGACTGGATTGATGTGCAGACAGATTCATGAAAGTTGCCGTAAATACCATGTTGTTCGGCACCATAACAATATCGTCCTCTTCATCCTGTAATACCAGATTGGCAAAGGTAATGTCAATAATCCTCCCCTTATGCTCTCCCACCTTGATTCTATCTCCAACGGATAACTGCTCAGAGAACATAACGATTAATCCGGATATCATATTGGTAATATAATCCTTAAAGATAACCGCAATGGCCATGGCTACGATGGTAATGCTGGTAATAAAGTCTTTGGGATTAATTCCAAATGCAGTCATGATTGCTATCACAAAAAATACCGTATTCAATACTGCTGTAAGCCTATTGATACCGAGCACAAAGTTACCACGTTCTCTTTTTTGAGAATCCCGTGCATTGTAGAGCATGATCACCAGAAAGCGGAACATGGAAAGGACAATACTTGGGATCAAGAAAGAATACAGACCTCTTAGGAATTGGGCCAATAGTTTCCTTTTCTCGATATCGTATTCAAAATTGATGTGTAAAGCAATAATGATGATGACGAGAATGACCTTCCATATAAATACCCAAGGAATTTTTGGTTTGTTTTCTGTGGCAGCTGCATTCATGGTCTTGAAGATATTATTTTTTTATATAGTACACAAAACAAGTACGAACAACAATTTGTTATATGGCTTATTATCAATCACTAAATAGTTTTAGGTGTTGTTTATCTTTCCTTAATGATTAAATAACATTTTATAATTCTTAAAAAACAAGTAACTTAGCTACCGCTTTAATGACACCAAACAGGTAATTATGGAAACAACATTTGATTTTGAAAAGCCGATTGCTGATCTACAAACGCAAATCGAAAAGGTTAAACAAGTAGAAGAAAAAACCAAAGTCGATATGGGCGCAACAGTTCGCGAATTGGAAGAAAAACTCGAGCAAACAAAAGTTGAGGTGTATAGCAATATGACTGGCTGGCAGAAAGTTCAGATGTCCAGACATCCTGATAGACCACAAACATTCGATTATATTGACTTGATCTGTGATGACTTTATTGAGTTGCACGGAGATAGGAACGTACGTGATGATAAAGCTATTGTTGGCGGTTTTGCTACCATTGGCGGTCAATCAGTAATGGTTATCGGTCACCAAAAAGGAAAGAATACCAAGGAGCGTCAGTTCCGTAATTTCGGAATGGCTAACCCTGAAGGATATAGAAAAGCTCTGCGTTTGATGAAGATGGCAGAGAAATTCAACAAACCTGTAGTCACATTAATCGATACGATGGGGGCTTATCCTGGATTAGAGGCTGAAGAGCGTGGACAAGGTGAAGCAATTGCAAGAAACCTACTTGAAATGTCCGTTCTTAAAGTGCCTATCATCTGTATCGTAATTGGCGAAGGTGCTTCTGGTGGAGCTTTAGGTATTGGAATTGGAGATAAGGTATACATGTTGCAAAATACATGGTATTCTGTAATCTCTCCAGAGTCTTGTTCTTCCATCCTATGGAGAAGCTGGGACCAGAAAGAAAGAGCAGCAGAGGCCTTAAAATTAACCGCAGAAGACATGCTTGGTAATGGATTGATCGATGGCATCATTGAAGAGCCTATCGGTGGTGCACACCAAGACCCTGAAGCGACTGCTTTGAACGTAAAGAATAAAATCCTTTCAGACCTAGCCGTTCTAGGCGCTAAGGATAGCGATACACTGGTTGCTGAACGAATCGACAAATTCAGCAAAATGGGAGTTGTAAACGAATAAAGAAAAAGCCTTGAGTGATCAAGGCTTTTTTATTGCAGTTTCTTCTGGAAAGGGATAGGATCCTCTAAAATAAATTGAGCCTTCACTTCTTCAGTTCCCCGCAAGAGAACCAATCGGATCTCCTCTCCTTCCTTATGCATTAATTTTCCAATTATCTGCTTCAATTTCATACTTTGGGCACTGCTGCCATTGACTTTGAGCAATTCATCATCCACTTTCACACCTGCCAAATCCGCAGGTGAGCCTTCTCTGACACTTGCTATTTTGTAGATAGGTCGTAAAATAAATTCGTATTTAAATTCTTCATAATTATAAACATTGATACCAGAGTTCGGATTTTCTGAATCTCTTTTTCCAATGTTCGTAGTCAGCCTTCTCTTTGTCCATTCCAGTCCGTCATGCTTGATCTCCATCCCAGACATATTTATTTCGAATTTCTTTCCGAAATTCCGGTTCTTTTTTAGATAGATCTCGTTCTTGGGATAATTAAACAACACCTGAAAATGTTGCAATACCTGATTGCCAATCGACCCAACACGGTTCACAGCAAGTTTCGCCGCATGCACGGCATTGGAATCCGGATAAGATACAATTGGTTCCTTGATGTAAAAGCCCGACCAATCAAAACCTTCTATCCTATTGCGTCGACCAAAGATCAAACCATTGAAACCTCGACCAATAAAATCATAAATACTTGGTTCGCGAACCACAAAAGAATCCAACAAAAATGGAAAAACCAACATACCATCAGAATTGCCCATGTCCACAAGCATCTTCGCATCTTTAACCTTTTGTGTCCCTAAATCAACATCGATATGTACATAAGGTCTGCTCCTCTCCAATTGAATGGGCAGCTTGGTAAATTTACGGGTCAACTTTTCAGGGTAATCATAAGCATCATAAATACTAATCCTTTTCTTCAGATAATCTACTTTTATTAAGTAATCTTCAAAGAAGTGGCTTCCCAAGATCCCATTGACTGGGACACCGATATGGCTAGACAGATCTAGATCTTCACCATCAACAACATATATATTATGCAGACTGTCGATCAAGGTATTACCGACCAATAACTCATTTCCAATTGCCATAATTCCTTCCACCCCATCTTCTATCCCTATGCCCGAAAACTTAACCTTAGAAACATTCTCCAGAGGAACCGAATCTTGGGGAGTGGCAAAAAGGATTGTTTCTTTGACCCCAGTATCCAATAAAAATGCCAGTTCAACCCCATTTAGCTTGACAGGGATAATGACCAGGTTTCCACTGAGATCAAATTTGAAAGAATTCTTTTTGGGGTGAATCAACGAAAAATTTCTTTGCGCATAACTATGCAAGAACATCAAGTTCAGCAATAATAGAATTATGATTTTCATACACAAAGGTTTATATATGCTAATTTACCTATTTTTTAGATTCAAATAACTTAACATACGCTTAATATTAAACATTTGATAAATTATTAAGTTTCAATAATTCCTATTAAAAAACTGTACAGAATGCATCTCGATCGTTATAAAAACAAAAAGGAATAATCAAATTGATTATTCCTTTTTAAATGATCTTGTATTTTATATTAGACTGCGCTGAGCACACCTCTAAAGTAACCTACCGACTCTGCAATTCCAGCCAACGGGTCTTTCATGTCCTTTTCAAATTCAATACTGCAGCAACCACTGTACTTGTTTTTCAACAAGGCTTTTACAAAGGCAGGGATATTGATCACTCCACGTCCTAGTTCACATGTCGAGCCCTTTGCATCAGCTGCTGTCACATTCTTCAGGTGGATATCAAATATCCGATCCTTGTATTTTACATAATCTTTGATGGCATCTTGTCCATCTCTGGTATCATGCCCCATATCAAAACACATCCCTAGATTTTTATCCAAATCTTTGATATGGTTCCAGATAACCGTAGCGTTCGGATAGATCTTATCTTCCGGGCCATGGTTATGGATTCCAAACTTGATATTATTTTCTTTGGCTTTCTTGGCCACATACGGAAGATCTTTGATTTCTGGAATACCGATCATCAAATTCACACCTACCCGCTTGCAATAATCAAATGCTTTGTCAATCTCAGCTTCGGTCTTCATATAGATTGGGCCGACAGCATAACCGGTCACATTTGATTCAGCCAATTTCTTGTGAAACGCAGCAATCTGCTCTGCGGTACTATTCAGGGGCAAATGAAAATCTTTGATGCAAAGATACCTTACATCCATCCTTTTCATCATCGCCAGGGACTGTTCCAAATTAAAATTCACAAAGCTATAGCCTGCTATTCCTAATTTCAGACTATTTTGGTCTGCCAAACCTGAATCTTTAGTTTCAGCCTGGCTAGTTAACCAACTTGGACTTGTCAATACCGCTGCAGCTCCCAATGCACTGCGTTGCAAAAAATTTCTTCTACTGTTATTGCTCATGGATATAGGTTTATGTTGTTTTTCTATTAAAAATAATGATTAATATGCAGAATGGCAATATCAAGCGATGGAATCCAACAGCTTTAATACAAAAAAGCCCTTGTCTTTAAAGACAAGGGCTTTTGTAAATATTTAGAAATTCTACAAAGAACTTAGTGCAGAATTCAATGTTTCAGAAGGACGCATTGCTTTTGAAGCCAATTCATCATTTGGATAATAATATCCACCGATTTCTTGAGCTTTTCCTTGCGCTGCGATCAATTCCTCATTGATCTTAGCCTCTTGTTCCGTTAGAGCCTTAGCTAAACCAGCGAATTTAGATGCCAATTCAGCATCTTTGGTTTGCTTAGCCAAAGCTTCTGCCCAGTAAGTAGCTAAATAGAAGTGAGAACCACGGTTATCGATTTGTCCAACTTTACGAGCTGGAGACTTATCATTTGCCAAGAATTTCGCATTTGCCTCATCAAGAGCATCTGCCAATACTTGAGCTTTCTCATTATTCTGAGTTTGTGCTAAATGTTCTAATGAAGCTTGTAATGCCAAGAATTCACCCAATGAATCCCAACGTAAATAACCCTCTTCCAAGAATTGTTCAACGTGTTTAGGAGCAGAACCACCGGCGCCAGTTTCAAATAGACCACCACCATTCATTAATGGAACGATTGATAGCATTTTAGCTGAAGTACCAAGTTCTAGGATTGGGAATAAGTCAGTAAGGTAGTCACGTAATACGTTTCCAGTTACCGAAATAGTATCCTCGCCTTTACGGATTCTCTCAATGGAGAATTTAGTAGCTTCAATTGGAGATAAAATACGGATATCTAATCCTTTAGTATCGTGATCAGCCAAGTAAGTTTTTACTTTCTTGATGATTTCTCTATCGTGAGCACGGTTTTCATCCAACCAGAATACTGCTGGCGTATCAGATAGACGAGCGCGATTTACCGCTAATTTAACCCAATCTTGGATTGGAGCGTCTTTAGTCTGACACATACGGAAGATATCACCTTCTTCAACCTGTTGTTCCATCAATGTCTTGCCATTGTTGTCTACAACTTTGATCACCCCATTTGAAGGAGCTTGGAAAGTTTTATCATGAGAACCATATTCTTCAGCCTTTTGAGCCATAAGACCAACGTTAGGAACTGAACCCATAGTTTTAGGGTCGTAAGCACCATTTACTTTACAGTCTTCAATAACGGCTTCATAAATTCCTGCATAAGATCTATCAGGAATGATCGCTAAAGTATCGCGTTCTGCACCTTCTTTATCCCACATCTTTCCACCTATACGGATCATTGCTGGCATTGAAGCATCAACGATCACATCAGAAGGAACATGTAGGTTAGTAATTCCTTTATCCGAATTAACCATCGCTAGGTCTGGTCCATTCGCTATTGCAGCATCGATTGCAGCTTTTACCTCAGCTTCTTGAGGGGTACCAGCAATTTTAGCATACACTTCGCCTAAACCATTGTTCTTATTGATGCCTAATTCTTTAAAAAGAGAACCGTATTTTTCAAAAACATCTTTAAAGTAAACTTCAACGATAGCACCAAAGATAATAGGGTCAGAAACCTTCATCATGGTCGCTTTTAAGTGAGCTGACAATAAAACTCCAGCTTCCTTAGCTTCTTGTATCGCTTGAGCAACAAATTCTTTCAATTTAGCAACATGCATAACTGAAGAATCAATTACTTCGCCCGCTTTCAATTTAGCAAGGCCTTTTAATTCTTTAGCATCACCATTAGCAGCAACAAATTCTATTTTAAATTGACTGTCAACATCCAATGTCAATGATTGCTCAGAGCTGTAGAAATCGCCATCTTGCATAGAAGTTACCTTCGTTTTGCTATCAGAAGCCCAAGCACCCATTCTGTGCGGGTTAGCTTTAGCATAGTTCTTAACAGCTTTAGGCGCACGACGGTCAGAGTTTCCTTCACGTAAAACAGGGTTTACTGCAGAACCTAAAACTTTAGCGTAAGCAGCTTTGATCTTCTCTTCTTCCTCGTTTGCTGGTGCATCTGGATAATTTGGAATCTTATATCCAGCTTTTTGCAATTCAGCAATCGCTGCTTTTAACTGAGGAATAGAAGCAGAAATATTAGGAAGTTTAATGATGTTTGCATCAGGAGTAGTAGCCAATTGTCCTAACTCTGCCAAGGCATCTGTAGTTTTTTGGTCTTCCGATAAATATTCGTTTAAATTAGCTAGGATACGTCCTGCCAATGAAATATCTCTTAATTCGACTTCAATATCAGCAGTTTTTGCGAATGCTTGAACGATAGGTAGAAATGAATACGTTGCCAATAAAGGCGCTTCATCTGTTTTTGTGTAAATGATCTTAGATGACATAATTTTCTATTGAAATGATATTATTTTGCAATTATTAGTGAAATTCAAAGAGTTGATAAGCCTCTTTTTTAAAATTCGCCTAAAGATAATAAAATGAATTTTAAATAGCCATAAAAGCCAAAATAATGATGGATTCTGAAAAATCTTTGTCTTGAATCAATAGAATGAAAGGGAATTCAAGAATGATTTAAGCTTTTTCACCTAATTCATCCCATATCTCTTTAGGATTATAGATATCGATAAGACCATCCTTATCCTCAAAGGCAGCATCCATTATGGCCCTAGCCAGAATCATCGTACTGATTGGTTTATATAGCTTAAACAAACCCAACTTATTCAAGAACTTAAGGGTGCTGACCGCATACTGCTCTCCCTTTCTTTTGCTATTAGGACGATCTATAGGACCAGGTCTGACGATGATCAATTTGGGGAAGTTCAAGGCCTTGATCCCCTCTTCCAACAATCCTTTCATTTTGGTATAAAAGAACCTGGAATTCTTATTTGCCTGGGCTGAGGAAAGTAGCACAAAGGTATGGAACCTATTGAGCTTGCACAAGGCAGCAAACTTCAACTGGTAATCATAATCCACCACCCATTGTCCCTCTTTACTGCCGGCATCCTTTAATGTGGTGCCCATGGTAGAGAAAGCAACATCACCAATGATAAAGTGACTGAAATCCTCTAAACGATCAAAATCAACAATTACTTCATGTAATTTAGGATCAGGTGTAAAAAAAGGCCTTCTTACCAATACATTAACCGAATCCACTTTTGGATTTGCCAACAATTGCAGGACCAATTCCCTACCTGTCGCGCCTGTAGCGCCTATGACAACTGCTTTCATAATTGTTGATTTTGAGTTTTTAACTATTAAAACAGGACATCACGGATATTTACATCACGATCAAACTGCGCCTTTGCAAAAGGGCATAAAGGCATGATTTTCAATTTGCTATCCCGTGCATGCTCAACGGCCTTGTTCAATAAAACAGAACCAATCCCTTTTCCTTTTTCTTCTGGATCTACCTCGGTATGGTCGATAATGATCTTACCGGGTCCAGCTTTGGAATAGGTCATTTCACCTATTGTTTTACCATCTTCAATGGCTAAAAATGATCCCTTATTTCCATTTTCTTCGTGTTTCACTAACATATTATCTTTATTTAAGTTTTAATTCTTCAATAATTTCATCCTCTATATCGGCTTTCATTTTGACCACTTCATCAGCCAAATCATTTGGCACAGTCATCGACAGCACATACTGTTTGATCAACCATTTCCCATCTTTGAGTACCAAAACGCCCGAACCTCTACAGATCTTCATTTGTGTATTTAACAATTCATCTATCCATGCGGTTTTACCATCTTCCGAAAATTCTATATTTCTTTCCAGACTGCTGAAGTTCCAAGCCTTACCCTTATCGAAGTGTGGCTTGGCATAATCCATGAATTCCTGCTTGTCCCAACGTTCTGTAGCATCCGTACCGATAAAGATGGAATTAGCATCCATTAGGTCAAAATACTCCTTAAAATCAGCCTTTCCAGCAGCGGCATGCCACTTATCTAAGACTTTCGCTACATCATCTTGTGATTGTGCAAGGGAAACCTGAATAAACATCAAGAATACTGCTACTAAACTGTAGATTTTCATATAAATTGGTTTTTAATAAAGATACCTTTTTGAAAGCTAAGACACAAGACCAGTCAGAAAGACCATTTTAGCCTGACAATAGATCGAAGGAAATTTATGGATTTGATCGAGAAATAAACTTAGGCTTTCCTGAAGTGCTTCATATTTTTGGTGACATTTACAATGTTCCAATCAATATGCTTGGAGTAAGGCTCAGAGCGGATAGGGCAATTTTCCACTGTGCAATAATGGCAACATTCTGGCATGCATGGGTCAGCATGTATAAAGAATTCCGTCTTGGAGGCCAGATTATCGTTCAATAGCGAATCAAAATCGGAGATACTGTCATGGACCTGGTTAAGGTCATAATAGTTAGGTAAAGTTAAATGACAGTCTATGTGCAGTTCCTGTCCATATCGTTGTATGCGGAGATTGTGGACATCTATCCATTCTGATTTCCTGTTCTTGTTCAGGATTGCGACAACTTCCTCCACTACTTCTGCATCCGATTCATCCATTAGACCAGAAATCGACTTTCTCAAAAGTTTATAGCCATTATATAAAATGAAGGTACCGAGGACAAAAGAAAGGGCTAGATCAATCCAGGCCAAGCCGGTAAGTTTCATTAATAGGAGTCCTGCAATCAAGCCTATTGAACTGTATGCATCCACCTGTAAATGCTTTCCATCAGCTTCAATGGTCAATGAACGTAGAGCTTTCCCCCTTTTCATCAGATAGAATCCAACCCCATAGTTGATCAGGGAAGTCGCTAATATCAAGTACATACCCTCTTCTACATTACTTACAGGTTGAGGTGAGAAAACGGCATAGATGGATTTAATGAGGATAATGCTACCAGCGATGAATATCATTCCCCCTTCAACAAACACAGAGAAGAATTCTACTTTTCCGTGCCCGTAGGGATGGTTTTCGTCTTTAGGTTGGGCAGCAAGGTAAATACTGTAATAGGCAAAGCCAGAAGCGACAATATTGACAATACTTTCAGCGGCATCAGAAAAAATGGCGTTAGACTCGGTGATAAAATAGGCCACAAACTTGATAAGCATCAATACGATACCGGTAACCAAGGATAACAAAACCAATCTCATCTGCCTATTCATAACACTAAATTTGAACCGCAAAAATAATTAATTAAGAAACAATAAATGTTACTTTTTTGTTAATATACCCTCATCTTTCTGATTTCCCAAGCGTTGCGCTATAATGGTCACTACAAAAATCTGAAAGGCATGATAAATCATCAATGGTAATATGTACAGCCCTAATTTAGGGTTATTGGCAAACAAAAATTTTGAGAACACACTACCATGTGTAAGCGATTTCTTTGATCCACAGAACAATGCAGAAATCCTATCCTCCCGATTGAACTTCAGCACATAACGTACGAACAATAAAATAATAAGATAAACCGTAAAGAACAGGGCAATAACAGCGACAAATAAACTAGCTAAATAACCTGTACCTATGGTATTGAAAATATCATTCATAAAAGATTCCGAAAAACTGCTATAAACGATCAGCAGAACGACTCCTTTATCAAAATTGGATAAAGCTTTCCCATACTTATGGGCCCATTTCCCCCAATATGGTTGTATTAGTAAGCCCAGTATTACAGGAAGTAGAACTTCAAATAAAAGACCTATATATAATTCCCCGAAGACATTGACTTCACCAACTTCCAAAAAGAAGTGCATCAGTAATGGAGTAATGGCAACACCGATCAACCCAGAAATGGAAGCATTAAATATGGCAGCAGGAACATTTCCTTTTGCAATGGAAACCATCACTACCGAAGAGGTTACGGTAGAAGGTAATGCGGCCAAGAAATAAAAGGATAGCCAAAATTGCTCCTGTGTTTCAGTATGCACCAATGGGCGGAACAACAATACAAGCAACGGGAAAAGACCAAAGGTAAAGAGCTGAACAGACAAATGAAGTTTCCAATTCTTCATTCCGTCCTTGATTTCATTGAAACTCAGTTTCAACCCATAAAAGAAGAATACCAACGCGACACCAACACTGATCAAAGCATTTAAAAACTTGCCGTCTAAATAACCTGCAACATCGGGATAAATGTAGGCAAGGAATATCATGAAAATCAAGGCTATAATAAACCCATCAAATTTTAACTTCATCTAAAACCCAAATTTTGCATACAAAGCTATAATTAATTTCATAAACACCTATTCCAATCCATCTATTTAGAAAGTATCATTTTTATAGAGATTTTGTTACATTTTTCTCATCGATAATAAATTGTATATAATATATTTGCAATATCATGAGTACAACATCCATATTATCCGATAGAATAAACAATCTATCCGAGTCAGCAACATTAAAGATGACCAAATTGGGCCGTGAACTGGCGGCTAAGGGCATTAATGTAATTAGTTTGAGTGTAGGTGAACCTGATTTCAATACGCCTGAGCATGTAAAAGATGCTGCCAAGAAGGCATTGGATGAAAACTGGACCCGTTACTCCCCTGTTTCTGGTTATCCTGAACTTCGCCAAGCGATCGTAAATAAATTAAAAAATGAAAACGGTTTAGATTATGACATATCTAATATCGTGGTTTCCACAGGTGCCAAGCAATCCCTTTCCAATGTATTGCTAACCCTTGTAAATCCTGGTGAAGAAGTGATCATCCCTACCCCATATTGGGTTTCCTATTCGGAAATGGTGGTATTGGCCGAAGGAAAATCAGTTTACATTGATACGACGATCGAATCCGATTTCAAGATCACTCCAGAACAATTAGAAGCTGCGATTACTCCAAAATCAAAAGTCTTCATGTTCTCCTCGCCTTGTAACCCTACAGGTTCCGTATATTCAAAAGCTGAATTGGAGGCCTTGGTAAAGGTATTTGAAAAACATCCACAGATCTATATCATCTCTGATGAGATCTATGAGCATATCAATTTCGTAGACAAGCACGAGTCTATCGCACAATTCCCTTCCATTAAGGACCGTGTAATCATTATCAATGGTTTTTCAAAAGCATTTGCAATGACGGGATGGCGCCTTGGTTACATCGCAGCGAACAAAGAAATCGCTGCTGCAAACGAAAAAATGCAAGGACAAACGACTTCAGGTACATGTTCTATCTCTCAACGTGCTGGTATTGCTGCATATGAGCAAGGATTGGAAAGTGTCCTGGAAATGAAAGAAGCATTTGCGCGTCGTCGTCAATTGGTATATGACCTTTTGAATGATATCCCAGGTGTGAAAACAAACTTACCAGATGGAGCATTCTATTTCTTCCCAGAGATCAGCTCTTTCTTTGGTAAAAAGGATCCTGAAGGAAATGTAATCAATAACTCAGCAGACCTTGCTTTATACTTATTGAACTACGGTCATGTTGCTACTGTTGGTGGAGACTCTTTCGGTAACAACAATTATATCCGCCTTTCCTATGCTGCTTCTGACGAAAACTTAAAAGAAGCCCTTCGCAGAATCAAAGAAGCATTGGCGAATTTAAAATAGTATTGAGATATGAGATTTGAGATTTGAGATATTAACCGGAAAACTAAGTCCGCATTAAATCTCAAATCTCTATATCCATTTCCCGTTTTTTATCTCAATACTCATATCTCTATTCCCATATCTTTTTCCCATTTGATATCTCCATACTCAAATCTATTTCTCGGTTAATATCTCAATACTCATATCTATTCATTATCTCAATACTCATATCTACCCTCCCATTAACCCCAAATAGATCAATTCAAACATCACAAATCCGATTAGCAATCCCACAGTCACCGCGACTAAAATCCTGGCCCAAAAGGGCAGCCTGATAATATAATCCAAATTAATTCTTTAATAGTTTGTGCAGGCGCAAAGATGAAAATATTCCATAAAGATGATTCGGGATTGGGCAAGAATTTAGAGTTATCTGTAAGCATCTGACTACAATGGTTTGGAAGGGATTGATTACCAAATATCCACACAAAAAATAATTCAGCATTTTTTTAATAATCAATTGATTTTTCTATCTTTGCACTTCCGTTAACATAACTACGGATAGAAATTAATAAACATAATTATTTACAAAATGCAACAGTACGAATCTGTAATCATTCTTACCCCGTTGCTTTCAGAAGATGCTGCGAAAGAAGCAATCGCAAAATTCAAAGACATCTTGACAGAAGGCGGAGCCGAAATTATCGCTGAAGATAATTGGGGTTTGAGAAAATTAGCGTATCCGATCCAGAAAAAAACAACTGGATTCTATCACTTAACTGAATTCAAGGCTCCAGGTGAATTAATCAAAAAATTAGAGGTTGAATACAAACGTGATGAGCGTGTGATGCGTTTCTTAACAATCTCTCTAGATAAGCACGCAGTGGCTTACAACGAGAAAAAACGTAGCGGTGCATTCAACAAAAAGGCAGAAACTAAAACTGAGGAGGTAGCAAACTAATGGCAAACGAAAACATCCAATACGTGACTGCTCCTAAAGTAGAGGACAACCGTAAAAAATACTGTCGCTTCAAAAAGAACGGTATTAAATACATCGACTACAAAGACGCTAACTTCCTTTTGAAGTTCGTAAATGATCAAGGTAAAATCTTACCTCGTCGATTAACTGGAACATCACTGAAATTTCAACGTAAAGTTGCTCAAGCCGTTAAACGTGCGCGTATTATCGGACTTATGCCTTACGTAACTGATTCATTAAAATAAGGAGGATACGATAATGGAAGTTATATTAAAACAAGATGTTAAACACCTTGGAGAGAAAGACGATATCGTAGTAGTAAAACCAGGTTTCGGCCGTAACTACTTAATTCCTCAAGGATTTGCAGTAATGGCGACGCCTTCTGCAAAGAAAGTGTTAGCTGAGAATATCAAACAAGCTCAGTTCAAACAAGAGAAAATCAAAAAAGATGCTACTGAATTAGCTGGTAAATTAGAATCAGTAAAATTAACTATTGGTGCTAAAGCTGGTGAGTCTGGCAAGATCTTCGGAAAAGTTAACAGTATTCAAATCGCTGACGCTCTTAAAGCGCAAGGTTATGAAGTTGACCGCCGTCGTATCACTTTCGAAACTGAACCTAAGCAATTAGGTGAGTACATCGCTAACTTGAACTTACACAAGGAAGTAAAAGTACAAATCCCTTTCGAAGTTATCGCTGAGTAAGCATTTAACAATAAAAAAATCCCCGTTATCAAATGATAACGGGGATTTTTTTATTGTCAGTATTTAGTAGCAAGTATTTAGTATTTAGACCGCATGGCTTTCAATTAACCGGAGCCACCTGATCAATTACCTAATCTAACCTAATTATTAAAGGGACATTTGCTATTGAGAATCTTTCATCATATTTTTTTTGAAAGAGCAGTCTAAATGGATTTAATATTGACCTCATTCGAGACACATTCCGAATTTTCGCAATACAAGCAAATCTGTTCTCGAATATGCCTCGAATAAGTCTCGAATGAAACCCATATTTTAATCCATTGATTTCCTATTCAAAAGTACCTTTTTAGCGGAATATATCGTTGGAACGGGATGAAAGAACAGTTTGAATTCCCAATAATCGGATAGAATATTCACCAATGCAATTAATTCAATGGCAAAGAAAAAGCCCCTCATATATTTAAGAAGGGCTTGTAGAATCCTATTGTTAACGGAAATGCTAAATTTCCGATACTAATTCCTATTGGTTAATATTGCCACAATACATCTACCCTATGTCCAGGATGATTATGTCTGCCTTTATTACCTTTGTATTTTTTCTTTTGTTGACCAGGTGCATAACGTTTTGCGGATTTACCACCGTATTTCTTCTTAGCCTGTCCTGGAGGCATTCCATGCGGATGATGATGGTGTGTATAACATGCTGATACACTAAATGCCATAAATGCTACTAATAATAATCCCAAAAATCTTTTCATACTATATTCATGTTGTTCGCTATATATGACCAAAATCTAAGCCAAAAGTTTAAATTTTTAATAAAGCATTAATAATTAAATGTTTGAACATTGAGTATCAGCACTTTACTTAGACCCAATAATTTGATAAAAAGAATTAATCGCAGAGTTTTCTAAGGCAAATCCACCCTTTAAACGTAGGCTATTTGATCCCTCAGCGATACCGTTCAGTTCCCCTTTTAAGATTTTATCATAATTCGGTAACCAGCCTAAGTATTTCGCCGAAACAGGTTTTTTCTGGTAGCTCAATACAAATACATTAGGTGATGGCTGCAGATCAATATTTTGGCCAAATGCTGCAGGATCTGTACTCAATCTTATCAAACCATTATGAAAGTCCTTGCCAAACTTATAGAACATCTTTTCTGGAAGATATCCTAATAAATGTGGGGAGGCCATAACTTGAAAGGTTAATGAAGGAACTTCAACCTGATTGATTTCCTTTTTCTCGGTCATCTCAAAATTATCATCATAATCATAGGTAATGATGGTATCAGACTCCAGCACTTCTTTATCCTTCAATTCAATAGTTGCAAAATTCCCAACATACTTATAGATACTATCGACCGGTAGTTTTAATTTTTCCAGTTCGGCTTCTTTATCCTTCAAAATAAGGGAAAGATCAGAGTTTAAGGCCATATAAAGCACGTTGTCTTCAGGTATTACGGCTTGGACAGGCTTTGATGGAAAACCCAATAAAGAGGATTTTACAAAGGCATAAATATCAAATCTTCCATTTTGAAAATTAACAGTAGCCCAATTGTCTTTCTTGTCCACAAAGCTCATATCAGTATCTTGGATCTCCTTCAGCGTTTTGCCAAACTCATTGGCATAAACCCACTCCCCTTGGTCGGATTTCAACAACGTTAACATGGTTTCAGCTTGCTGGTCCTTTCCTAATGATAATATCAATCTTTGATCATCAAAGAGAGCCTTTACATGCTTTTTGGCATATAGCTCCTGCCCTTTTTCCAAACCTTGGAAAACAGAATCTTGGCTTAATCCTAATTGACCTTTTAGGAAATTTTGGATATCTGCCCTATCCGTTACTTCTAAAACTGCATAGTAATGATGTGAAGTATCACTTAAACTAAACATATATAATTTTGCAGGTATGTGTACTCCTATATTCCACAACTTGGCTTTACCCCCTATTGTACTGGTATCCTGTTTGGAGCCGTAATATTCCGAATAATTGGAAAGGGAATTCTTGAGCATCTTCAAGAGAAGACCATCCACATCCAATCGAATTACTGAAACTGAATTTTCAGGGATTTTAATGTTTTCTGCTTTTGAAGATCTATAATACTTAAAAACAAAAAAACTTATAGCCAATACGGCTATAAGTCCTAATATAAATACTATTGTTTTTTTTATCCAACCCATAGGTTAATCATTTAACGATTTACTGACACGGTCCATAGAATTGAGCAAGAAATCTAAAGCATTTTTTCCGGTCTTAGGAAAATCCACACCGGCTTCCCATGTAAAATTCTTGCCTTTCAATCCATTGCTGATCATATAGATATCACCGTATTCGGACAGACCTTTCAATTCACTCTCCATCGAACGATGTACCGGAAGATCTAGATCATCGACCATACTTGGAACCTTTTTAGTGTTGAACAACATGGAGAATTTATTTTTCTTGGCGATTGCAGCAAATCTTCCTGGGTTTCCTTTAAAGGTTTTATCCTTGACCTGTTTCATCTGCTCTAAATCATTGCCCAAGAAAACAATCCCTTGCTGGATCAGGATGTATGGAGCAAATTCATCAACCTTTCCGCCAACAATCTCATAGATTCCATCATGGTTTACCATATTGTTCTCAATCTCTAAAATAGCAAAGATTTTTTCAAATATGCGAGTATCATCGGAAGAGAACATCCACAGGTAGTTCGGGATTTTCTCCATTTTGGTTTTTTCTATTTCTTGATAATTGTAATCATCATCATATTCATAGTCAATATATTTCACTTCTTTTTGGGTAATTCCATTCAAGATGAACAGGTTATCTCCTTTAAATACTTTGGCAACTGCTTTTTCATCTACAATAATCTCCATACTTGTGGTAAACAGATCAATGATCTTCTCAACTTTACCATCCATACCACCATAAACGCGCTGTACAATCCTAGGCATGTGCTTCAAGTAAGCTTCGGTATTAAGGTTGATCGAAAGGAATCCTAAAGCATCGTCATTTAAGTAGTTTACAAACTTAGGATTGATTTTTTTATTGTACATTTCCTTATAGTACCTTGTCATCTCCTTATCAAAGCTGACATCACCAAGGATCTTCATCCTATTTCCGTCAACAACAACAGTACTGTTGATGCTTTCGTATCCATAGTCAAAAGCTGGCTGTCCGCTCATATAACCATAAAGAAGGTTTCTAGGATAATAAAAATGCATTAAGCTGTCTAATGAACCTATTTCAATTCTAAGCAGTTCATTATCTTTCATAGAAGTCATCTTTTTCGATTTATAGCTTTTAATATTTCCGGCAATAATTCGATCCATTAGGTTATTGACTTCTTGGTTGGCAAAAATATTCTTAATGGAGTCATTATGATTCGATGTCTCGCTGTATTTTAGATAATAATCGTCTTGATATTCATCCTTTTCTAAAACGGAATCCACGTAAGTAAACTCATCCGGTACCATCGGTGGAGCGATATAACCTTCTTCCCCAGGTTGAGCCACTTTTTCGGGAGGCAATGGCAAACTATACAGATCTGATGTATCTCTTTCTACTGGAGCTTCTTCCTCAATTTGATACACAGTGTCCGCAGCTTCTGCCCAAGCTTCCCAATCCAAGGTGCTATCAGCTGCCACTGCTACTGAATCCACTCCATCATAATCATAGTCATAGTCTTCCGCCGCGTAATCATACTCGGGCAATTCCAAAAGGCCAAATTTCTGTTTGATGTCCTCACGGCTGAAATAGTTGTCCATGGGCACACCAGCTAAAAGAAAAATGGTATTTTGATTCCAACTGATACGGAGTGTCCTATCTTCACTATAGATGGTATTTAGGTCACCTTGTACATCGATAGTATACTCTTCAGGAAAGATCGATTCAAATTGAGCCTTATTTTTTAATGGCATCATAGCTCCGAAGAACTGCATGCTATCATTGACATTGGTATACAAATAAGATTTTGCATTGATATCGATTCCTAACTCTTCGATATTTTCAGATTGAAATTTACTGTTGTCTTCTGCAATTTTTTTAAACAGACCAGCTCTTTTCAAGATTTCGTTCAATTGTTGGGCACTCGCATGTTTGAAAAATCCTTTTCCATTCAATGCGACCACCACTTTAGATTCAGCAGGAACCTTTGACAAGAGATCTTGCGAATATACATTCCCTCCCAGACTTACTGCCAATAAGGCGATGGCAAGTTTCAAGTTATTCATATATGTTTTATTAGATATTCTTAAATTATTTAAGGACAATATTGTTAGATAGATTGACTTTACCATTAATTAAGCTAGGAACGGAAACCTTGACCATCACAGCTTGCTTGTTGCCTGAAACCTTACCGCTCGTATTGTCCTGTTTGATGACAGGATTTTGAAAACGATAGATACTGGTGTAAAATGCCTGATCGAATGATTTTTGATTTTCAGGCTTTAGTTTGTCAAACTCTTTTTTTGCCTCGGTACTATACTTATAGTTACGCACAAAGGTTTTGTTACTTGGATTAAAACTATAGCTCGAGTAAGTGTTTAATTTGGTCTTGAAATGTTTAGAGAGTGTTTCTGTATAGGAATTTAAGGCCTGCACATTTTGGAAATCACAGGACACACTCGCTATATAATTATTAAAATCAAGCTTATAATCTACGTTACTGATCCCTTTGGTATTCTTTAATAACTGAACGATGGTAGCCACTTCTTTTCTGATCTCAGCCTGATTTGGGATCTTGAACCCATCTATCTTATCCAACTTCATTAGGGATGATACCTTTGTACGGCTCTTGCTCATGTTCAGTGTCCCTACGATAGATCCACTGCCATTACTTTTCATGTTGATCTCTTCCACAACATCAAAACAAGAACTCAGCAATAAACAAAAAATAGAACTAATAACAAGTAACCCGATTTTCCTGATCATTTTCAACATATTAATAGTATTAGCAATCCAAATTTTAAGTTTTCGAAATTATCAACTTAAAAACACTTATCCTTCACTGATTTCAGTGATTTTTTAAACTTAATGCTTAAAGTTTCATCCTGCAAGCATCAGGATGCAATAATTATATAAAAAAACAATATTTAAGGCGAGCATTATATTAGCTAAATCATAGAATGACAAAAATTGACAATGTATGAAAAGCGCCAGCCTCTCGCCATACAAATATCACGAATATCAGCAATAACCAATAAAAAAGGCCATCTACAAAATGTAGACAGCCTAATAAATTGTATGGTTAAATCTTAGTAGTTATATTTCTCTACAGATTTAATTTCATTGTTACCTTCCGTAAAGACCAAAGTCGGTTGATAGGTTTCTGCCTCTTCAGGACTTAAGTTCACAAAAGAAAGAATGTGTACAGTGTCGCCTACTTTAGCATGTAATGCTGCACCACCATTCATACATACTTCGCCACTTCCTCTCTTGCCAGGAAGGACATAAGTCATGATACGACTACCATTTACAGCATTATTGATATATACCTGCTCATATTTTACAATACCAGCAGCATCCAATAAATCTGCATCAATGGTGATAGAACCATTATAGCTCACATTTGCCTCTGTTACTTTTACGGTATGAATTTTTGCTTTTAAAATTTTTAATTCCATTTCTTATTATACTTTTTTAGATAGATTGTTTTAAATTTAAATTATTAATATCTAGTGTCTTAAACACCATTTCCTTATCATTCTGTTTAACGAGATGCTTTTTATGGTGAACATGATAGCTAAACTTAAAATCATGTAAATCACTGTATGCAGCATCTGTAGTTCCGATTACGGAGTATTCAACCTCTCCTTTATGGTTGAACTTACTTATTTCAGCTTCATCTAGATTTGCTGAAATGGAATACCAACAACCTTCACCCAATCCACCAAGCCACTCTGCCTTGTTCGGAAGGTCCTTTGGCCTTTTAGGTTCTTCTATAAAACCCAATAAAAGATCATCAGGAACTTCATGCGACCTTGATTTCAAGAAATTAGGTTTCAAGAGATCGACCTGGAATTTTAATGACTCCCAACGTCCCATCCTTTTCTTCTCCAAAACGCCATTGTGGAAACAATAGATCTCATTATCATCAACAGCATTGACAACATTGCTGGTAGGACTTGCCTTCAGGCATTCCGGAAAAAAGATTTTATTACAGCGCGGATCATTCTTTTCCATCGCATTGACCAAGATCTGGGCTACATACCGTGAACAACTGTTATTATTCGGAGCGATGGCTCCGTACAAAATAGGTCCCTTATCTACCAGGGATTCGGCATATTCAACTCCTTTCTGAAAGGAAACATTTTCGGCGATCGAACATAACAACCGGCCTGCCCCATGGGTAGCAGATTCTTTTTTGGACAATTCGATGAGGATCTCTTCAAAATTCATCAATTGATTGTCTTCCGAAAAGGTAGCTTTACTGTGCAACTCCAACCTTGGATCAAACTCACTGGATCGCGCTCTTCCAAATCCTCGAGGAACGATATAACGTCCAAAGTCAAAATACCTGAGATCTCCAGACTTTCTTTCAATTAAAACTATTGCTGCATGCCCTACCTTGAAATTAAGGTTCTTTACTATCCCTAATTTCTTTAATATGGCCATCCATAACTCATCACCCCTCGCCGTTTGGTCGGGCCAAGCTATTGGAATTGCGATATCATTATATTGATGCATTATAGTTTTCCTTTACCTTAGGTTGAGGATAAAAATCCTGATATAACTTGTTAATATAGCGAGTACCATGGTCTGGAAAAAACAAGACCACTTGATCCGTTTCTTTTAAATTCATTCTTTCAATGTTCTCATCCAAAGTGGCCAAGACCGCTGCACTTGAAAACCCCAATAAATCACCACATTCCTCCAAATATTGATGGGCGATGACTTCTGATTTATCTTTTCCGATTTGAAAGATATGATCGACTACTTGTTTGTCAAATGCTCCTGGAATAAATGTCCGGCCAATACCTTCTATGGCATCAAAACGGACTTCTTCCTCAGGGATTGGTTTATTGTCCATATACAGATGATAGACGGAATTCTTTGGTTCAACCCCCCAGATCTTGATCGCGGGATTACGCTCCTTTAAATACCTTCCAATTCCTGAAATGGAACCACCTGTACCAACACCTACCAAAACATGGGTGACTGCAGTATTTGTCTGCAGCCAAATCTCCGGTCCTGTTGTAATATAATGTGCTTTGATGTTATTTGAGTTATAGTATTGGTTCGTAAAATAGGTATTGGGATTGTTGGAACAAAAAGCCTGTGCAAGATATTGAGTGGAATTGAAAACATGCAAACCATTGGAATTATCGCATCGTTCAATTTCTGCACCATAGCTCTCCAATAATTTAATCTTTTCATCAGAACAACTGGCAGAAACAAATATCTTCGACCTATAGCCAAGCTCTTTTGCGATCAGAGCGATGCTAATACCGGTATTACCACTACTTGCTTCGACAAAAGTGCCTCCCTCAACAATTTTATTGCGCTTAATGGCATCTTCAACCATAAACCATGCGGCCCTATCTTTAGATGATTTTCCAGGATTATAGAACTCCTCCTTGATTAAGATGTTTGTTCCATATTTCTTGGATAAAAAATCCTCCCTTCTTAACGGTGTATTCCCAATAAAATCCTTTATCAATATTCCCTTTGTTTAGTATTTAGTTTATAATAATTTAACGTCAATATACTCAAGATTATTCTACTGTATTAACCTAAAACGTGCCAAAAAGTTCATTAACAGAATTTATAAAAACCAAAATGGCTAAAAAATTGCAGCTTAGAACCTAACTGCCAGTAAAAACTATCTCAAACTTTTAATATTAGGAAACTAAATAAAATTACGATAAATTTTAATAAAGTCTATCACTTGAAGATTTAGAGCAAGCATATTGTTACTAAAAATTGAAATCCTAGCTTATTTTTATAGTTTTGTCCTTTAAGATTATCGATATGAAACCAAAGACCATTGTAATCGCCGTATTATTGGCCTTATTAGCCATTGTCCTTTTCAACAATAAAGAGGAAGCTTCATTTTGGCTATTTGGGGACATCCGCACTTCGAAATTGATTATTCTAGGGATATTTTTTCTTCTAGGGGTCATTGTCGGTGCTATTCTATTTAGAAGAAAGAACAAGCACCCAAAGGAATATGGGATTACCAATACGGTAAATCCTACCGAAGATCAATTGTTTTTAGGGAATGATGATGAAATGTCGGATGATGACAGAGAATATATCCGGAGGGACTAAAAATATGTGAAATGGATCAGTTGCTTTCATCAACTGATCCATTTGTGTTTTTTGCTTTTGTTTTTTTCATTCGGCCAGATTTCTGCAAACCTTGATGAATCAGAAATTCTATCTGTCCATTAACGCTCCTAAATTCATCCTGAGCCCAGGCTTCCAATAGCTTAAAGGTTTCTTCATCTACCCTGATCACAAAACTCTTTTTCATAAATCTTTCTTAACTATCCGGAATTACTCCTTCTTAAATTAATTATAAAGGGTTCCTGCATTTACAATAGGTTGTGCGGCCTTCTCTCCACAGAGAACCACCATCAAATTACTGACCATCGCAGCTTTTCGCTCATCGTCCAATTCCACAATATTCTTGTCCGATAGCTTTTGGAGTGCCATTTCAACCATACCGACAGCACCTTCAACGATTTTTGCTCTGGCAGCTACAATTGCTGAAGCCTGTTGACGCTGCAACATTGCCCCTGCAATTTCTGGTGCATAGGCCAGATGCGTAATCCTAGCCTCTTCTACCACTACCCCAGCTTTGGATAGACGTGCTGACAGCTCGGATTCCAAGATTTTATTGACATCTTCACCCCCATCTCTCAAGGTTAGGTCAGCATTCTCATCCTCAAAACTATCATAGGCAAAACTTACGGCAAGATGTCGTACAGCAGCTTCGCTCTGTACCCTCACGTAGTCCATATAGCTCTGTACCTCATAAGCCGCCTTGTAGGTATCACCAATTTTCCAAACGATTACTGCCGCAATCTCAATTGGATTCCCCAATTTATCGTTCACCTTCAAGGTCTGGCCCTGTAAGTTTTCTGATCTAAGGCTAATTTTCTGCGCAGTATAGAATGGATTGATAAAAAACAGACCATTTGCCTTGATGGTGCCAACATATTTACCAAATAGATTCAAAACACGGGAATGGTTTGGATTGACAATGATCAACCCTTTCACGATTACTATAAAAACAATGAACAGGATCACCAAGACTGGTACATATCCAATCTGCCCATGTGAGCCTATCTGAATAAACGAGAAAATAATTCCTAGAAGGCTTAAAAACAATATCCCTAATGCTAAATAGCCTGATGTTGGTTTAATGATCTTTTCCATAATTATGATTTATTATGATATTATTTTGATATCATAAATATAGAGAATATTCTTTTCATATTTCCAAGAAAATATCAAAAAAAAGAGGCTCCTTGAAAAGTATTTTCAAAGGAGCCTCTTTTTTATTTATAGAAAGCTTTTAGATAGGTATTCAGCTATGGTTGAATATGTTTAGGTCTTATAACGTACTCATTACCTCAGGCTTCAATACGCCATCAAATTTCTTGTCAACGATTAATATGGCCATAGGACGCATGGTAAAACTCTGTTTTTCGCCGAAAGACTCTTTATATTTAAGCAATAACTCTGCTCCTTCTTTATTCAGAGAAATGGAATCAATGCTAGGTTTTAAATCCGAGCTCGCTGAAATGATCGCAATAACAAACTGCTTATCAAAATCGATATTACTGGGCATTCCAGAATCGCCCATGGTTGCTGCTGGCGAAAAGAATTCATCAAAAGCTTCTTGAGTTTCAATTTTGTGGGCTCCATTTTTATCCTCTGAGACGGTGTTTTTTACAAAATAATTTTCGCCTAATACAAATGGAACAAGTTCCCTGTTTGCTTCAGACTTTTCGATTATGCTGTCATTGATAGCATTCCCATCTTGCTTCGAACCGGCATTATTGCTGCATGAAGTAAGTAGCAGCGCATTCAAGAAGATTGGTATAATTAGTTTTTTCATTGTGTCATGTATATTTTATATCCATTAAATGATTGGAAAGCAAATTTGTTTGAAAAATATAGCAGTTCAAGAATTCATCTAGGCTTTGAATGGGGAGAATTTATCTAAAATTAACACACAATTATCTCAAAGGCTTGATATCCAAGTATTTTTAATAATAAGAGAATTTTTAATATAATTTTAAATACCGAGAAAAATTTAACAATATTGTAAAGTGTAAGGTTTGAGGCGACAATTATTAAAATTCATTTTATTGATAGATTGACATATGAATTTCCACATTATCAATGATTTATATTATAAAGATTTTCATGCTGGTTTTAAAGCAAGATATGATGTTTTTGAAACCATCAAGTCAGACCTATCTGATTCCAATACCTATGAATTTTATAAGATCACGTTAAAAGATTCCAAATACAGGTTGAAAAGGATAATTTCTAGACGATATGCAAATTATGCCAATTACCTTGCCTTCAAAAAATATATAGGAGAATTGGACTCTAATGATGTGATCATGGTCCTGATTCCCTTCGAAAGCTTGTTTGAAGTGGCTAAAGCCGTCTATTCTAGCCTTTACAAGGCAAAACTTAATAAAGGTTTGAGGATCATCATGATGATAATCGATTTAGATTCCATCAGGCGAATTGGGCAAATCGACCCAGAGCTAGAGATTAAATATTTAGATTTTGCAGATGTATTGATTTCGCAGAATGCGGAAATGTCCAAATGGCTAATAAGCAATCATATCGCAGCTGATAAGGTCGTAGATTTAGAATTATTTGATTTCAGGCTCGATCCAAACCATCAACCTTCAGGTATTGGAACAGCGATATTGGAGAAGAATATTGTTTTCGGGGGGAACTTAACCCCAGAAAAAGCAGCCTTCATCTATAAATGGAAGCCTAAGTTCAAAACGAAGCTGTATGGCATACATTTAGAACCAGTGGAATTGCATAAGAATATGGAATATTTAGGTGTATTCGATCCTGGTGATCCAACCATGGACGTCAGTGGCATTTCATTTGGATTGGTTTGGGAAGGAGACAGTACAAAAACCTGTACCGGTCTGGCTGGTCAATATTTAAAATATTCCACCCCCCATAAGATATCGTTATACTTATCTCAAGGTCTGCCAGTCATCGTCTGGGAAGAATCGGCCATGGCAAAATTTGTTCAAGAGCATAATCTTGGCCGTACGATAAAAAGCTTAAAGGACATTGAGCAAATTTTAGACGATATTACGCTCACAGAATATGAAGAAATCAGAACAAATGTTTTGAAAATCAAGGAGAAGGTAATTCGTGGTGAGTTTTTAAAAAATGCACTAAATCAATGCTTCATTAAACTGGACAGTCCTGACCTACAGAGTAAAATAAGGTTTAGTCAAAAAAAAGAGCTTCAATAGTTTTTTAAACCACAAAAGCTCTCATTTTCTGAATCATTTATATTAAGACTTCTCCTCTTTATCCCCTCCTATCATTTTAGAGGTAATCCCTTTTTTGTCTGTAGTTTCGGCGATAAAAACTCCCAGCAAGTGGAGTACCACAAATATAGGAAACCAGTAAAGTCCCCATTTATGGACACTTTCTATACTTTCTTTCCATTGACTAAAAAAGCCTTTTTCTATACAGATTCCAGTTGCTGCTGAGATCATTACAAAAAGATAGAAATAGACATAGGTAAATCCTTGTAAGCGCTCCTTTAAGGACTGAACCTTCAGGAATGGATTGGGAAACCTGATCCCCTTAACGAGCATATAGATAATCCTAGCTAGAAAAGAAAAAATCATAATATGTGCAAAAAGCTCGTGCCATTCCCACATAGGTTCACGGATACCCTTCACAACCTCAGAAACCTGCTCTTTTGAAATGCCTGAAACCTGCTTTTCTAAAACAGGAATAATGTTATCCTTGCCCATCCAGTACATCCTAAGAAAACCTGTTATGAAAAGAACGGGCATTGCAAAAGCCATAACCCAATGTAACAGGCGATGGAAAACGGTAAATTTTCGTTGCATTCTCATGATAATAGGATTGGCCTAGTTAAAAAATTTACTGAATTCCATATAGGAGTCATGAAGCTTGGCAATGATGACATTCACCTTTTCAGGATTTTTCTCGGCTTCTAACTCCTTGACCAATTCCATATGAGGATGTAACCATTTATGCAATTCATCGTGTCCTTTCCCATCCATGGTACAGCTTTTTATGAGCTGATCATTCTGTTCTTTTAATTCTTTAGCAAGTCGCAGATTATCGGTTTGTTTTTCCTGTACATAAATCTGAATCAAGTCCACCCCCTTCAAAACAAAAGGTTTCATTTCTTCATTCATCGTCCATTTCTTTCCATTGTTCAATTCCAAAGCACCATCAGCATGATTGTGCTGATGGTCTGCATGGTTTTCTGCGTCGTGATTGTGTGAATGTTCTGAATTTTGATGGCAGCTCCATAATAAGATGCTGCTAATCCCCAATAGCATTAATTTTTTCATATTCTGTTTATTTTGTTTTAATCATTTTCAGTACTCCATTGACCACAGCCCTACCATCCTTGATTAGATCTGTCTTATTACCAGACAGCTTCCATTTAAGGACTGTTAGTCGAATACCACCCAATAATATAGTCGCTAAGGTTGATGAATGTATCTCCGCATTGAAATCACCGTTGGATTGACCATTCAGGATATTCTGTTCTACGTAGCCCTGCATCAAGTCCAAAATTTGAGCAACCTTTATACTTAGGCCTTCATCAAAATGAAAGATATTCTCAGCAAATATCACACTCACAACTGCCGGTCTTTCAGTAAAAGTCTTGAACTGGAAATTGAACAGGTCAATTAAATTCTCAGTAGGACTCTTCTGACTATTGACAGAGAGGCTTGAGATCCTTTTTTCCATTCTGGCAATGAAATAATTAAGCAGGCTCATGAGAATATCATTCTTACTCTTAAAATGCCTATACAAGGCAGGTTCAGTTACTTTGATATCTGCTGCTAGATTCTTAATGGTCAAATTCTGTATGCCATACCGGTCAATTCTCCTAGTAGCAGCTTCAATGATTTCAATTTGTCTATCCGTATATCCTTCAATCTTCATATCTACAAACCTTATGTTAGTTAGTATTCACTAACAAAGTTAAGTATTGTTTAACAGATTAATACAGAAAAAGATATCGATTTTAAGGAATGTTATTCTGAGGAGTTTTCAGGATGCTTTAGTATGCATCCCGAAGCGGTATTACATGGTCAATAATTGCTTTTCCTGAAAGTTGTTGGGGTTTTTCCTGTCCATTTTTTAAATGCTCTGACAAAACCACTCGGTTCTGCATATCCTAAAACCGCTGAGATTTCCTTGACAGAAGACGTACTATTGCACATATAATGAATGGCCAAAGATTTTCTTACCTCTTCGACAATTTGAATATAAGAGACCCCTTCTTGTTTGAGTTGCCTTTGAAGTGTCCTTACACTTACATTGAAATTACCTGAAACAGACTCAATGGATAAAGAAAACAGGTAGGAATTTGCGATCAAGAAATTAAATATCCTTTTTGAAAGGTTTCCTTTTAAGGCAGGAGAATTTTGCAATAAGCTGATTTTTTCAATCAATAGGCTCTGAATTTCATAATTTGCCGTTATGATTTTAGTGTGAAGGTAATCCTTCTTGAATTCCAAGATATAGTTTTCACTCTTTTTTACAGGACAACCTAATATAGCTTCATATTCTTTCCCATGCTGTTTTTTATATGTTGGAAAACTCGCAGAGATTGGGATAGGATTTTCTAAGACCAACCCTTTTAACTCATATAGTACAAATGACAACAGAAAGTCCCCCATCTGATCCTGAGCGGTTGGTGTATCTGAATAAGCTCCTGTTTTTTCGAAGCTAATATTAAAGGTATTTTCCTTTTCTATTACATTTAGAGAATAAAAGTCAGTCAATAAATGAACCATGGAACATGCATGTTTTAATGCATCTTTAACATTACTGCTCATCTGTATGACCTGTCCGACTATACCCAATGCTGCAATTTGCATAGAAGTCCCAAAATGGAAACCAGAAAGTTCATTTTTTGAGAGATGGACTATGTTTTTCCAAATGACTTCCATCTGCTGGTTTGAAATGCTAAGCGATGACTTTGTGTGAAGGTCTTGAAGTTTTAACCCAGCAAATGATGCCAGTTTCTCAATATCTAAGCCTCTCTCTTTACAAAATACCAGCAATGCCTGCAAAAATATCTCTCTGTAATTCATAGTGTAAAAGTATAAATATACCAATCATATGACCAAAAACTGGCATGAGATGACAAGCCATTGTCGCCAAATGGTAATTAGCAACTAACAGCTGTCAGATAACTTTGTAGAAACAAATTCAAAGATTATGGTACTTAAAAATGTTTTACTGATAAATGCTATCAGTTCAGGATTGACAGGATTATTGATTGCTCTTAATTCAAAAGTAGTAGCAGGAATTTTTAAGGTGAATAACACTACCCCAATTATTGGAACCGGTGTTTTTCTGGTTGTGTTTTCCCTCTTTGTCCTCCTGACTGCCTTTAAACACCTTCAAGACAAGTCATGGACTAAATTTATTATCGGAATCGATGTAACTTGGGTCGCTGTTAGTATAGTAGTTACAGCCTTATTGTTTTCTACTATTAGTATGATCGGATCTATAATAATTTTAGCAGTTGCTGCCTGGGTGGGATTGATGGCATACCTACAAATGAAGACCTTAAATAAAATGTAACGATGAATAAAATAGGAGAATTTATTACGGATTTCCTCAGGTATATGCAGGAAAGAGATTTGAATAATCTAGTTAATCTATTTGCTGAAGAAGTGAAATGGGAAGTTCCAGGGGATACAGACAGACTGAAATGGCTAGGTGTAAGAAAAAATAAAGCTGAGATTGAAAGCTTTTTCCAGCTCCTTTGGGCAGAGACAGAACCCTTAACAGCTGAAATACAAAAGATTTTAGCTGATAAAGATGAAGCTATGATAA
Source organism: Sphingobacterium sp. NPDC055346 (assembly GCF_053645235.1). Taxonomy (NCBI): domain Bacteria; kingdom Pseudomonadati; phylum Bacteroidota; class Sphingobacteriia; order Sphingobacteriales; family Sphingobacteriaceae; genus Sphingobacterium; species Sphingobacterium sp. NPDC055346. The sequence goes on along the minus strand of NZ_JBSHMI010000008.1, from coordinate 44,646 downwards.
AAGGTGAATTCACTAGCAAAATGTTGAGAACAAACAAGGATGTAACCTCTATATTTTTCATTCATTTTAAACTTCAAAACATGAAAATAGTAGAATACACCTTATTAGAAGATAGTTTTGCAGTATCAGAGGCTGTAAATTGAGAAGAAAGTTCTTTGTGATGCCCACAGCTCTTCCCAGAACATGCAATTATTTGAATCCAAGCGGGCACAATGCCTTGGGGATTCTTTTGAACTGATCCCGCTAGGGTTGGTTCAGCGCCACAATCCCCAGACACTTGCCCTGAACCTTCTC
>NZ_JBSHMI010000008.1:0-44255 GCF_053645235.1 Sphingobacterium sp. NPDC055346 | reverse complement strand
CTCCGGATCGAACCGTAAAGGGTGCCTGCGGTGCATGTCCGCCATGCCCTCAACCCAATCAGGAACATGCAATTATTCGAATCCCAAGCGGGCACAATGCCTTGGAGATTCTCTTGGTCTGATCCCGCTGGGAGTGGTTCAGCCCCACAACCACAAACACTTGCCCTGAACCTTCTCCGGATCGAACCGTAAAGGGTGCCTGCGGTGCATGTCCGCCATGCCCTCAACCCAATCAGGAACATGCAATTATTCGAATCCCAAGCGGGCACAAAAAAAGCCTCACATTTCTGTGAGGCTTTTTTTGTGATCCCGCTGGTACAAAACTCGAACTCTTTTTTGGAAGATTTAAGGCGACTGAAACAATTGAAAGAAAGTCTTTACCAGTATGATATGGCGTGCAATCCCCCTAAAAAATCTAAGATTCATACTAAAGTAAGACAACTGAAAAGGTGATAGATAATTCACCAATTCTATGAACCTGTTGATACGAAAGTATTAATAGACCATCATCCTATTTCTTGGTATTTATCTCATTAATTAGTTTCAGCAAAATTGAGTCAACTGTCCCATCTTTAACGAACTTCATTACCGACTCCTTTGAACCTTCGCATAATTCAAACTTATTTTTGTTTAGTTCTTTTGTAACCATTAATATTTCTTGCTTTTTCAATATCGAGATAAATTTGTTGTATTCAATGTTTATCTTGTTTATTCCATTAAATCTGGGAGAAATAACTTTATGTTCCCATTGTCTGCCTAACCTACCGCCACTATAAAACAGCTTAAAAAATGATTGTAAAAATGTGCGTAAAGTTTTTGCTGAGTCTTCTTTCGTACTTTCCCGTAAAGCGAAGGATGAATCAAATAAAGAATCGAACGAACAGTTTATAAAACTATCTTTGGATAAAGATAGGGTAGCTGAATGAAATTCTGTGTTAAGTATAGTACAATCGACAAAGAGAGTCTTTTCGTTAAAAGTACATTTCGAAAAATTACCAAAGTTGTCTATGTATGAATTTTCTATTGTTAGATTAGAAAAGTCGAATCTTGGTGGTTTTTCTGGATTTACATTGATGATACTCAAGTTGCGGATATGTCTTTTTACACCACCGAATAACGAAATTAATAGTTCAGTATTCTTCTCAATACTATTATTAAAATATCTATGATTGATATTCAAACAAAGGTTAAAAATGTTAGCGATAGCTTTTCTTTTTGCTAATATTTCCAATGCCATTGAATCTATCTGTGATAAGATTTCATTAACTAATAATAATTCGTCGTCAGTCCATTTCTCTAAACGGTTTGCTAAATCATGATTAAAAGCGGAACCATACCAGCAACTATCTGTTATAATCTCAATAAATTTCTTTGTTATCTTGATTTCAATATTATTGTAAGTAATAAATTTGGATACATATATAGCCTTGAATTGGTCTACCAGAAAATCATACCTAAACAATAAAGTTTTTCCTACAGCCTTCAAAAATGGATGAGACTTAAATGCCTCAACCTGTGTATTATTTATTCTCTGTCCTAGACTTTTTTCTAATTCATTGTGTAAATCATCTATTTTTAATATTCCTCGATTATTAACCGAAAAATCTATAAAGAATTTTATTTGTTTATCAACCTCAATTTGATCTACCCTAATTTGCTCTCTAGTACAAACTCTGAAAATTATGTAATCTGATTTGACTTTGCTGTTTAGATATATAGAATCCAAAGCAGTATCGATTAAGTCTAGATGCTCGGCATCACTCTGTATCAATGTTCTAACAATATCCAATACATAAGGATGATAAATATATGTCTCTTGATCAGAATCCGTAGGATATCTGAAATCATCGGCAATTTTGATAGCTTTTTCACTTTTTTTTGAATCACCATCGAACGACATATTAAAGAATTCAAGAGCTAAAGTCTTGTCAAATGGTTCTAACTCTATGGTTTTAAAATTCGTGTCTACCAATTCACTTTTGTTCCAAAAAAATGATCTACACGTAATTATCACCTTGCCATTACATAATTCGGAACTGAATTCTTTAATTGAGTTTAGAAACTCTGTTATATTAAAATTAGGAATTTTAGAAATTACCTCATCTAAACCATCTATTATCAATAAAATATTACCTGCGTCAAGATTAATTCTAAAAAGCTCCTCTGACAACATATTTTGAGTGTTGCCATCTGTATCAAATTGGGCTTCGTAAAAATTGAAAATATTTAAAGTGTCAGCTTTTTTACTCTTGAGTAAGCTATCTTTAATCTGAACAGAATCAATAAACAATACTTGTAAGCCGGGATTGCTTTTTGTTAAGTCATCAGCTAAATATTGGGCAAGCGTTGTCTTTCCTATACCACCACTACCTTTGATTACAAAAATTGGTTCTTCGACGGAAATAAACCAATATTTAAATATTTCATTTATTCCAGACGCATTAAATTCGTATTTGAACGGAGGTAATACAAAATTGGAAATGCTTAAGTATTTGGAATCTTCTTCATTTCCAAATTTAGGATTACAATAATCTTTGATAAAATCATCAAGGTAAAATGTATTTACAGGTTTAAACTTATCCTGAATGTTTTTCTTTCGAATATCCCTATTGCGTTGTGTTCGATCTGGTGTAATAAAGATAATTAGGTTTTTATCTGCAAATATTTTTGAGTGTTTCGAACGAAGTAATTCGAACGTTTTGGTTTGATTTGTACCATCATATAGATACAAATAGTATGTAGTCTTTCTTGTTAAGTCTATTTCATTATACAGAACGTAACCTACTCGGTTGGATCTATCTTCTATAGAATCCATATGCGTAAACGAAGCATTTTGCTTGTAGAACCGTAATACTTTTAAAAAGTCATTATAACCTTTGAAAGTTCGTTTGTCAATTCCTTCAATTGGATAAAAAACGAATTCTCCACCTCTATGTCCAGCGACTGCTATAGGCCCGCCTTGAGGCGTTTGAAACTGATTGGTGTAATATTTACTTTTGACATACTCAATTAATTCAGAAACACGGAATTCCCTTTCGGTACTATTAAGATACTCTAGAATATATTCACAAAATAATGTGTTAGTCTCATTATCAGCATCTTTCGCCTCGTTAAAGGCAGATGTTAGTGCCCATCTTGAGCTTTTTTCAAAGTATACTGCTGATTTTTTGAACTTTCCTTGGGTTAATAAACTATTCGAAAAACAACTGTCGGAAATTAAAAAAATGTGTTTGCACTTTATTCGTTCTATGCATCCAACTATGTCCCTATTCGATATAAAGTGAGTAAAATTAGTTGCTTCATATGGAACCCAATATCCCATGTCTTCTTCATCATCTAATTCCCCATGTCCTGAATAATAGATTATTAGATTATCCTCCTCATCTAATTTGCTTGCATATTTTTTTAAAGCCGTTAGAATATTTAAACTTGTTGCTCGCTCATCGTAAACACTATATGTTTTGCTTTCTTCGAAGTTATATTTCTCTATTAGTACATCCTTAAGGTCTTCGCAATCCTTAACACAACTCAAGAGATGATCGTTTTTTAAATACTTATTAATCCCGATCAAAAATAAATGGTTTGCCATACATAATTTTTAATTAAAAAATACTCAACTTTTATATAAAAGTCGTAACTGATCACAATTGACGCTTGTTATTTAATTTTTAAATCGCAACTCTTTTCAATGACGAACTAACCTTGTTAAACTCAATATCTGCAAAATCTCTCTGTGCCTTCTCCTGTACATCAATGTCCTTCGTTTGAAGTAGGTTTGCCATATATTGAAGTTTTCTCTTGACATTTTCGATTAAGTCGGACCATTTCATGATCCATATCTCAATATTCTTATTCTCGTTTCTGAAATAAAAATATGGATTATCCTCACCTTTTTGCCTGCCCTGAATATCGAACGTAGCATCAGAATTAATTTCAGAGCTTAGGAGAAGTATTTTGAAAGAAACATCACGGCTAATTGAATTTAGCTTCTCAATTTCTCGTGCATACTTCATAACCTGAGCAATTTCTTTTGGACTAATTTTAACCTTAGGTGCTTTCAATTCAACTATTAGCACTTCTCGCCTTTTATGATCTAAAATTCTTTGATTATACATGAACAAGTCTGTGATAGATTTGACAGACCGCTCAGTGACTTCATTGATATTGTCATCTTTTTTCGACGCTTTGTATCCCAGACAGTCATCCCGCAACTGAATTAGATTTTTCTCAAGGTTTTTATCTGAAAGCAATTTTGTGGTTTCATTATATTCTTCTCCAAATATCCACAACATACGTTCAAGAAATTTGTGTAATTCTTTTCTCTCCTTTACATTTTTGGCTATATCGCTATATACCAGCTTTTCCAAGAAATCAACTTCTTCAATCTTCGTTGCTACTTTGTCCGAAAATTCTATGATATTTTCTAAATCAGTTTTTTCCAATAAGTCAGAGAACTTCGATATGAGCTTATTGTTTAGTTTCAGTATACTGTATAGAATTTTGTTAAGCTCGCCATTTGAAATAGTTCTGTCTATTAGTGGGTAGATGATTTCTCTAAGCTGGTTGTTGTCTTTTAACAAATGGTATCGATCCTCTACTAGATAAGCCAATTTATCGAACAGTATCACTTTGGATTGTGAACTCGACTTTTCTTTGTAAGGATAATATGTGTCTTTCTTTAAATTATCCGAAAAGTTGTCAAACTCTTTGTTTCTCTCCTTAAAAAAGACATTTAGCTTGTCTTTGATGAACTCTCTAACTTTTCTCCAATCAGGATCCAGATCATCAAGATCGATATTACGATAAATATCGGAAGATAGCGTTGAAGATGATACATAAATAAACCATCCTCCGACTTTAGGACTTAACCAAGTAGCATCGTATTCTAAACTCCCTGCAATTGTATTCAATCCTGCATTTTGAACTGTTAGAAAGACTTTTATTTTTTCAATTTTTTTTATTGGCATAAAGTCAAAGAGCACCTTATGATCTTTCCCCTTACTGTCTGTAAATGTTGAAGCAATTTTGATAGGCTCACTAGTTACAAAATCAGTTGGGTTAATTGGGTGTCCGTTTATGTGAAAGACGATGTCTTTATTAAAGATTTTAAGAGGATATCTTTCGAAAATTGCATCCGATATATTTTGACGCAAAAATTTGTCAATTATCTTTTTCTTTGGTTCTTTTTCTGTAACATACGAAGGATAAAGATTCGTAATAGTTACCTTATAATAGGTGTTATGGTTCTTTCCTTTTAGTAATTCCTCCTCAGTGGGGATATTAATTTCAGATACATTGATATTATTTCCAAAACTATCAAATGAAAGAGGTATTACGGCTTTCGAAAATGTTTTACTTTCGCTACAGTAACCAACCGTTTCAATTTCAATTTCTTTGCCAATCTGAAAGCTTGCAAACCGACCTATCCCTTTTCCACCGTCTTTGTTGGTAGTTCCTATATCTAAGAGTTTAGTTTCTAACTCATTGATATGAACACCCTTTCCATCGTCTTTTATTGAAATTCGTTTGATGTGGGTCGTGCTTAATTCTTCATCAGACGCATAATCTATCTCAATCCAAATATTTTTGCTTTTTGCCTGAATAGAATTATTCATCAATTCGCTAAATGCTACAAATGTGCTGATATAATTCGCAAACAACTCATTGACTAGTCTGGAATTTGTAGTTAATTTTCTCGACATTTCTAATGAAATAAGTAAACTCTATATTATAGAGGATTTTCTTAGCGAATTTATGGAAAAAAGTGTTACGAAACACTTAGATTATCAATCTAATAATAACTTATATCCACACAGTGCTAAATATAGCGATGCGCTGTTTTTTATAAAAATCTTCCTATACTTCGTCCTGTCTCATGAAAAAAGGTCGGTACTAATCGTAAAATTTGGAGAGGCATATTGGCTTCATTTTAAACCTTTAGTATTATGAGACACCTATTACACAAAATCGTCTCCGACATACAGAAACAGGAACGTAAATTGTCGGCAGAGGCTTCGAGTTTTATGGACGAGGCATACAGGATGACGGTCTATCTGAAAGAGCTTCTCGCAGACATCAAAGAAGATATTATAAACGAGGGCTTCACAACATTAGAGGACGAAATACTTTTCTTTAAGGAGATAAAGCCTACTGTTCTTGGCAAACTCATCTATTACAACAAAGTGTTCAGAATAGAAACTGCCTGCCCTGCAAGTAATGGAAATATCTATGAAAATTATTTTGCCATGCACCTGCGTGAATTGAAACAGGAATACACCGAACATGTCTGTAATTCCGATTTTTACCGCTATTACCGTTCCGGCAGAACCGACCGAGATGAACAATACTTTACACTTGGCAAAATCAATTGCTATGACGGGCTGAATAGCTTCGTGTTTGAAATTGATACGAAATTTTCGACCTACTTTGATTACAAAGTGGCAAAAATTATAGCCAATGAATTAGTTTACAACTATCTGACGACAAAACTAAGCCCCGAACAAAACCCCGATGTATTGCTACAGCACGAGGAGACCAAAGATGTTTTTTGGACACAATCGAAAAATGCCCTTATCGAATTGATTTATGCACTCTACGCCTGCGATGCCATTTCGCACGGGAAAATAGGTATCCGCAAAATCAGCATGGTGTTCCAAATCCTGTTCCGTGTATCACTGAACGACATACATAACAGCTTCCACCGGATGAAGACCCGTGCAGGCTCACGGACATTGTTTTTAGACCAACTCAAATACAGCTTAGAGGAATATATGGATAGGGAAGACAACCTATAAATTTTTGTCATCTATTTCCATCAAAAAGGACAGCATTACTCGGTGCTGTCTTTTTTTTGTCCGTTTGCCTATATGTGTCTATCGGCAAATCCATTGATTTGGATGCCGACCGATTGACCAAAAGTGCGAAAAGCCCCAAAAAACAGCACTTTATATCAATTGTAAAAAAATGAAAAAAGTGCCTTTTTGATAGACACGTATCGGAAGACAGCCTGCGCCAATCACTCCAATTTTGTGGTGTTAGAAATCATTAAAAGTATTTGTTATGAACATCGACAGAATGGAATTTATCGCATGGATGGAACGTATCATGGAGCGTTTCGATATTTTGAAAGAGTACGTCCTAAACATCAAGAAAGAACGGCACAGCATAGACGGCGAGGAATTACTGGACAACCAAGACCTGCTCCTCATGCTGAAAATCAGCCACCGCTCCCTGCAACGATACCGCTCCACGGGCAAGCTACCGTATTACACCATCAGCGGAAAGCTGTACTACAAACTATCGGATGTACACCAGTTCATCAGGGAAAGTTTCAAAGCCCCTATACGGCGTACAAAAGAAAACCGATGACAAACCCTACCACGAAAAGACGGGTACGGCTATGCCCTACCTGCTTCGCCTACTTTCGGACAATGTAAACTTTAAAAAATCAATATCATGAGCGAACAGACAAATGAAAATCCACAGCAATATCCCGAACAGCTTTCGGATGTGCTGTTGGTGATGGACAAGGAAAAAAAGAAAATCCAAGCTGTTACGGGGGTTGACGAAAACGGCAATCTGAAAACCGTTGATGCCACCAAGAAAAACCAAAACCAATTTATGCGGGTGGACAGAGCCGGAGATTTGTTTACAAATTTCTTCTCCAACTTTTGGCGACAGCTTAAAGACCCGACCCATTTCTCGTTCTTCAAAGTACCTGCAAAGGAAGCGGTCGAAACCGCCAAAGAAATGCAGAAACAGGTCGATGCCCCCACCAAAGAGGGCGAGGCTGTCATGGCAAAGCATGAGGTCAAAGAGCCAAAGGAGCAACAACAGGAAACCAAAAAGGATGTGGAAGCACCACAGGCGACACCGGAAGCACAGCAATCACAGGAAAAAAACGAATACCGCTATAAGGCGGAAGATGTGGACTGGAATTATTTAGCGCAATTTGGGATAAACAAAGAGAGGCTTGAAAAAGACGGGCAATTGGATTTGCTGTTAAAGGGCTATAAGACCAATAAGGTATATCCCACAAGTGTCAATTTCGGTGCGGTCATCATGCGCTCGGAAGCAAGGCTCGGTTTCCAAGACGGTGAAGACGGCAAACCTGTACTTATGATGTATGGTGTACGCCACGAACCCAACCTCAAAGCCCCTTTCTTTGGTCACGAGTTTACCAAAGAGGACAGGGAAAACCTACTCAAAACCGGAAACATGGGGCGTGTGGTGGAATTGACCAACCCCAAAACAGGCGAAAAGATACCCTCCGTTATCAGTATCGACCACCTAACGAATGAGGTTATCGCATTCCGGCAGGAAAGAATAAAAGTACCCGATGAGATTAAGGGCGTAAAGTTGACCGAAGACCAAAAACGGGATTTGAAAGATGGGAAAGCCATTTATTTGGAGGGATTGGATTTTAAGAACAGTACGAACAAAAATGCCTATGTGCAGTTCAACGCCGACAAAAAATATACGGAGTTTCTTTTTGGCGATAAAGCCCCCAAACAGACACAGGAAAACGACCCGAAAATGTTCCGCAACAAAGTGTTTTCGGATGAACAGTACAAGCAACTCACCGAGGGCAAGACGATTTACGTTTCGGATTTCAAGGACGGAAAAGGAAACCCGTATAAAGGATATGTCACGCTGAACAAAGAAACTGGAAATTATGATTTCAGCTTTAAAAACCCCAATGCGCTGAAAAATAAGGCACAGCCTGCCGAAGCGCACAAAACACAGGTTGCCGTGAACTCCAACGGGAAAACCAACGAAGCGACCAAGCACATCAACGAGCCTCTGAAACCGGAGCAACAAACGCCGAAAAACATAAGGCAACAGCAACGGCAGAATGACCCTAACCGTCCGGCTAAATCCAGAGGGGTAAAAAGATAATACCATCAAAAAACATTTTCCTTTGGAAATCCCCTTTCACAGAATACGAAGGGGTTTCTCAAAGAGAAATGTTCACCACAAAATCCATTAAAAGAGATAGTATCATGAAAGCAATCATTGCAGAAAAGCCAAGTGTGGCGAGAGAAATAGCTACCCTGTTGGGAGCGACCGAAAAACGGGATGGCTACCTAACAGGGAACGGATACGAAGTTACGTGGGCATTGGGGCATTTGGTCGGACTGGCGATGCCCGAAGATTACGGGGTATCGGGCTTCCAAAGGGAAGTCCTGCCCATATTGCCCGACCCTTTTATCCTTACGGTACGCAAGGTAAAAAAGGACAAAAGTTATGTTCCCGATAGCGGAGCCTTAAAACAGTTAAAGATTATCGAACAGGTCATCGGCAGATGCGATAGTATTATCGTGGCCACCGATGCCGGACGTGAGGGGGAACTCATATTTAGGTACATCTATGAATACCTAAAGTGCCGGAAACCCTTTGAACGCCTATGGATAAGCTCGCTCACGGAAAAGGCGATTAAACAGGGTTTTGACAACCTAAAAGCCGGAAGCGAATTTGACGGGCTGTACCGTGCCGGACAAGGGCGGAGCAAAGCCGATTGGCTTGTGGGTATCAATGCTTCGCAGGCGTTGAGCATTTCGGCAGGGCGTGGCGTTTACTCGCTTGGAAGGGTACAAACGCCTACGCTTGCCCTTATCTGCAAGCGGTATTTGGAAAACAAAGACTTTGCCGTCAAGAAATACTTTCAAATCCAGTTGGAACATCGTAAAGAATTTGTGGATTTTAAGAGCCTTTCCAAGACCAAATGGGATGACAGAAAACTCGCTGACGATACGCTGAAATCTATTCAGCGTATCGGAATAGCAACCGTTACGGCGGTGGAAACCAAAACGGTCACAGAGCAACCGCCTTTGCTGTTCGACCTTACGGGATTGCAGAAAGAAGCCAACAAAAGGGCGTTCTATACTGCCGAGGAAACGTTGAACATTGCCCAAAGCCTGTATGAAAAGAAGTTTATCACCTATCCCCGTACAGGGAGCAAGTACATCCCCGAAGATATATGGTCGGAAATCCCTGCACTGGTAAGGAATTTGGAAGCACGGGCTTCATGCAAAGAAGCGGTCGGAAAAGTGAAATGGGGGCGTTTCAACAAACGTATCGTGAATGACGTAAAGGTCACAGACCACCACGGTCTGCTGATTACCGAAAAAATCCCGTCCGAATTAACGGCACACGAAAACGTTATCTATGATATGATTGCGCACCGCCTACTGGAAGTCCTTTCGCCTGCCTGTACCAAAGAAATAACCGACATCGGATTGCAGGCTCTGCACTATGACTTCACATTGAAAGGGTGTAAAATCCTCGAAGCCGGTTGGCGTGGCATTAAAGAAAAATTCATAGATGAGGACAGCGAGCCTGTGCAGGAACTGCCGGAACTAAAGGTCGGCGATGAGCTGAAAATCAAAGAGGCATCCGTACTGGAAAAGAAAACCAAACCGACTGTTCTTTACACCGAGGCAGGTCTGTTGTCCGCAATGGAAAATGCCGGAAAGGAAATTGACAACGAGGACGAACGGAAAGCCCTAAAAGACATCGGTATAGGTACACCTGCTACAAGAGCATCCATCATCGAAACGCTTTTTAAAAGGGATTATATTCGGCGTGAAAAGAAATCCCTTATCCCTACCCATAAGGGATTGCAGGTTTATGGGGCAGTAAAGGACAAAAAGATTGCCGATGTAGCCATGACCGCCGAATGGGAAATGGCATTGCAGAAAATCGAAAACAACGAGACGGATGCAGGTGCTTTTCACCGTGAAATGGAAGCCTATGCCACTTCCATTACACGGGAACTTTTGGACACGGGCATTGCCAATGAAAAACAACCGGAACTGACCTGCCCCAAATGCAAGAGCCGTCAGCTATTGGTTTGGAACAAGGTTGTAAAATGCCCCGATGAGGCTTGTGGTTGGCTTCAATTCCGTACTGTGTGCGGAGTGCCGTTGAGCCTTACCGATATAGAAAACCTCGTGACCAAAGGAAAGACCAACCTTATCAAAGGCATGAAAAGCAATTCGGGCAATAAATTCAATGCCTATATCGTCATGAACGATAAAGCCGAAACCTCCTTTGAGTTTGAAAACAGGAAACCAAAAAGGAAATAAAATAAATGCTTTGTTTTTTGGACGGCATACAGCGTGAGGGATAGAAACGACATCCTTTTGCGGTCCTCGCAGATCCGCAAAAGATATATCGGATAGGTACTGTCTTAAAATGCAAGAAAAATCTACAGATTTTTTTGCGTGAGTGATTGAAGTGGAAAGCCCACAGGAACGAGGACTTGTAGCGGAAAGCACGGTGCCGCTCGGCACACGCCATAAAAAAAGCCATGCATAAAGCATGGCTCAAATAATTCAAGTATAATATTTTTATATAGCAGATTTTGGACTGAAATATCTTTTCCTGAACCAAAACGCGAGATTGACTAATGCAATCAAAGCAGGGACTTCAACCAACGGTCCAATAACGCCAACAAAAGCCTGACCGCTGTTAATTCCAAAGACACCGATTGCCACAGCAATTGCCAGTTCAAAATTATTTCCAGCAGCAGTAAAAGCTATAGCTGTACTCTGTGAATAATCTGCACCTGCCTTTTTACCAGCGATGAAACTGACAGCAAACATCAGGGCAAAGTAGATGACCAAGGGAACAGCGATCCGAAGTACATCGAAAGGAAGCTGCAGTATCATTTCGCCCTTAAGGCTGAACATAATGATAATGGTAAACAGGAGTGCAATCAGGGTGATCGGAGAAATAAAGGGAATGAAACGGTTCTGAAACCATCCTTCACTTTTTAAAGCAATCAATCCATATCTGCTAATGACACCAGCGAGAAAAGGAATACCCAGGTAAATACCTACGCTTTTAGCAATTTCAGCGATAGAGATATCTACTGAAAGTCCTTCGATACCAAAAATCGGAGGAAGAACTGTGATAAAAAGATAAGCATAAAGACTATACAAGAGAACCTGGAAGATACTGTTGAGTGCGATAAGTCCTGCTGCGTATTCCCTGTTTCCCTCAGCCAGCTCATTCCATACAACAACCATTGCAATGCACCTGGCAAGACCGATGAGTATCAAACCCGTCATATATTCCGGGTAGCCATTTAAGAAAAGGATAGCCAGTACAAACATTAATATCGGACCGATCACCCAATTCAGTAGCAGAGAAGTTCCCAGAACCGTTACGTTACGAAAAACCTTGCCGATCTGTTCGTAGCGGACCTTAGCCAAAGGTGGATACATCATCAGAATCAGCCCAATCGCCAAAGGGACATTTGTTGTTCCACTGTTGAAGCTGTTGATCCAATGGGTAGACGAAGGAAAGAATTTTCCCAAAGCAATACCCAGTGCCATCGCAAGAAAGATCCAAAATGTAAGATAACGATCAAGGAATTTTAATTTTGACTTCATCTACTAAAGTTTTATAGTGGAAAAAACATAAAACATCTCTGTTGCGATTTGTAAACTTCGGCTTGCATATACCTCGTTTTGTTGCGGGCTTCCATCGGAGCTTTTAGGGTCTTCAAAAGTCACCGGTATACGTTTTTCAGCACCAGCAATAAAAGGGCAACCATCATCAGCCTGGGAGCAGGTCATGATTGCCGCAAAGTTCGATGCCGGGTTAAATGTACTGTCGTACTTCTTGGAAAAACCTATAATAGGTTCCGCATTGTCACCTGCCTTTATCGCATAAACCGGATTGCCGCCTTCTGAAATTTTAAAAATTTTATAGCCTTGTGCCGTTAATGTCTCTGCAACTTTCGGAAATAGGGCTGTTTCATCTGTACCACCGGAATAACAGGCTACATCAGGTGTTTTAAAGAACAATGCGGCAGTCTGTGCCCATACCTGCGATAAATGGCTACGGCGTGAATTGTGCGTACAGATAAAATTCAAATTAACCTGTTGTGCTGTATCGACTTTTTTCTGTATAAAATCAATCAATGGAAACAATAAGGTTTTGCGTTCTTCACTAACCAGCCGTTCCCAATCAAGAAGGCCGATGGTATCTGATAATGTAGGATAGATCATAATAAATTTATTGGTTAACAGCATCCCGAACCAGGAGTGCAGCATGATGATTGATTAACCGGTAGATCCGCTAGATTCTTCTTTTGTTTTTCAGCAGGAATACCACACGCGTCCTGGGCAAGACATGCTGTGGTTAACGACTTTAAAACAAAGGTCTTTCCATTAAAATCCAGACCATATTTGCCAATGGTATCGCTCTGATATTCCACTTCGATCTCTGCATCTTCTATGCCCAGTTTGTCCTCTGAAAGAGTAATAATATGCAGCAGTTTCCCGGGTTTCAAACGATGCTCATAATCATCTGCATTCCAAAGTTGAAAGTTCACTACTTTTTCTTTACGGATCACGCCGCCGCAGTCTATAAAATTTTTCGTGATCTGGCCCACTTCCGTCACGTGGAAGTGTTCGGGAACAAATGTTCCATTCTCCAATTGAAATTCCACATTTTCCAATGTTGGCAGGATTGCTTTGATTTCTGATAGTTTCATTTTACTGAATTTAAATTGTTAGAATTATATATTGCAATATTACGATGATAATGATTAAAAAAAAGCGCTAGGAACAGCAGCTGTTTACTTTTACATCCTGATTAAAGAATCCGTTGAAATCCGCCTGAATCTTTTTCCATACTTTCTCATCAATACAGTAGCAAACTGATTTTCCTTCAATAGTCCCCTGTATAATACCAGTACTTTTGAGTTCTTTTAAATGTTGTGAAATCGTTGCCTGCGCTAGTCCGAGTTCTTCAACCAAATCATTGCAGATACAAGCTTTCTTATCAATAATGTACTGAAGTATGGCAATACGTGCCGGATGGCCTAAGACCTTAAAAGCCGTTGCCAGTTTATTGTGCTTGTCCGCAAAAATTTCTGTTTTTGTAAGTCCCATGTTTTAATTATATATCGCAATATTACGATATTACAACTTATTATCCAAATAAAAACTGAAAAATTAGTTTGTGATTGATCTCAAATGAGTTGAACAGACTATTTCAGATCAAATTGTGCATCATAAGGAATATCTTTTTTCCATAAGAAATACATCATTGAAAGTAGCTTTTTTTGAACTGCTACATAAGCTTTCATTTTGACCTTTGTTCGTTCATAAACTCGTAAGAATAAATTGTAAAACTGTGGCTGGTCATGCCGGACTGCACAAAGAGCTGGCATGTGAAGCACACGGCGTATCCTTGAATTACCCTTCTTAGATATCTTAGTCCTACCGACGTGAGCACCCGACTGATTTTCAATTACATCATAGCCAGCATAGTTTATCAGCGCTCCAACTTTTTTAAAGAGAGTAAATCCGTTTGTTTCAGCTATGATTACCGCAAATGATAAAGTGCTTAGTCCTTTGATGCGTGTAATATTTGCATGTTGCTTCTTTAAGAGCTGATCCCCTGTAATAATCTCAGCAATAACCTTTTCCAGTTCCTTAATTTGTTTGTCAATCATTTTCAATGTTGCCTTTAATTGTTTTGTGACAATGGAATTCTGAAACTGGCTATGTTCTATTGCATGTAATTGATTATTGGTAACCGTTCGAACTTCATTCAGCGCCTGATGCCGCCTGGTACAGTCTCTGAGTAACAAAAGATTTTTGCTGGGTGGTGTCCATACTTCAAGCTTTCTTTCTGCGCCTATCATGGCTAGCCCTTTTGCATCAATACTGTCATTTTTGGATTTGGAACCAATTGCTTTTAGCCAACTTTTGGCCTTATTAGGTAAAAGAATAGATACTGTTTTTCCTTCAGAATAGAGGAACCAGGCTATCTGCTCATGATACACACCTGTAGCCTCCATAACATAGTTAATCGGAAGTTGTTCAGGAGTATGCTGCTGCACCCAGGAGAGCAGTTTAACAAATCCAGTTTTTGTGTTCAGGAATTTGTGTGTGGCTTTAACCTTTACATCCTGCAGCTCATTGATTACGGACAAACAGCAGACAATCTCTTTCATGGAAACATCCACACCTACAGTGTACTTTAAATTTCTCATAATTAATTCTGTTTATATCAGAAGCTCATCTCCCTGTCTTTGCTCATTAAATTGCTAATCAGGTACAAAACCTGTTAATCGGTACTGTTCAGACTTTAAGAAAAGCAAGAAAAGGAGGATCTGCCTATCTCGTCAACATCGTAAAAACGTGTTCTGCCCGGCCACGAATTACCTCCTTTCTCTGATTGTTTACAGGAGGTTACATACCTGACATCATTTTGTTTTCTACGTGTTTCACCCGACCTGAATTTACCTCCTTTTGTTCTTGAACAAAGATATGAGCCCGACCCGTCTGCATTTTTTCGATAGCCTGGGCATGGGGATAAAATGCAGACGGTGGCACGCCCAAACCCTACTTTTCGTCCTGCTCGTCCATTCTCTTGATAAGTTCCTCTCGAAGCGCATCAAGGAATTTAGTACGGTTCATCTTCCGGTTTCTCAACTCCAAATAGGTCTGATAAAAATTACCCAAATCAATATCAAATGTGCTTTCAAAATATTGAGCGACTTCTCTTATGTCGTTGTTCCCTTTGTCAAATACATCTTGATAGTGCAAAGCATAAATCAATTCTATCAACGCCACTTTGCTACCCGTCCATTTCAATTTTTTAAAGGCTTTCGGTTTGTCTTTTTGGAATTTGTTATACAACTGGTCTTCGATGTAAACCTGTATCAAATCGTTGGCTATTATCTTGGCGACCTTGTAATCATGCGAAGTGGAAAAGGACTGGTCAGACTGGAAATAATAAGTATCCAACCACAGCTTTATATCATGTTTGCCACGTACAAAAAAACTTTCGTCAAGAAAGGAATTGTTGCTACGGTAATACTTATAAAAATCGAGGTTGTTGTCAAAGAACCTTTTTAGTTTTTTCAACTCTCTATTGAGGTACTTTCTTATGGGCTTTGCACCATAAGGCTTCTTTGTCTCGATTTTGTAAATAGCATTGTAATAAATGAGTTTGGCAACAATGGTGGGTTTTTGATATTTAAAAAAGCGGATTTCTTCGTCAACATTCTTAAACCCTTTTTTTAAGATACGCTCCTTTACTTCGGACAGGCATTCCAAAATCAGATGTATAACGGCTTCTATGCGTTGTATGGAGCAATCGGCTTCAATTTCCAATTCATTGATTGCCGTTTCCAGATTATGGAATATTTCTTTGAAATAATTATTCATATTTTGTTAATTATTGTTTGTTCTATTTAATAGATAAAAATTCTAACTAATGAATTACAAGCAATTCATACACAGAAAAAATCAAGACGGAATTAATCCGTCTTGATTTGTGAAAAAATAATTAGATTACACCTAATTGAACTTTTGCTCCCATAATATGATTTTCGTCATTAGTTTCTAATGCGAAATACCCATATGCCAAGGCTGATGCAGAAGCTCGTTCTATAGCTTGTTCATAAAGTTGCCCCCAAGTTCTACCACCTTGATTTTCATAAGCTGTAATTAGCTTTCGAAGACTTGCCTCTCCGAAAATAGTTACATGTCCAGAAAAATCATTCGCTGGATCTCCTAAGTGGGCTGTTGACCAGTCAATAATTCCTGCGACAATACCATCCTGTGAGGTAAGTATGTGTCCTGCATATAAATCACCATGAATAAACTGTGTAAAATCTGGCCATAGTTTATCGTTATCTAACCATTTTTTATAGCGTAATTCAAGCTCTGAACTTATCCCTATTTCTGATTTTACCGTTTTTAATTGATTATCAATCTCTGGTCTTAAATCAGACGGCTTCATAATCTTCAGATGATTTTTAATCACTTCTTCTTCTGTAATATCATGTAACTCTACTAAAGATTTCGCTAATGATTGTATATAGTTTGGACTGTCTTTATCCATATTCCAAACCATACCATAAGTTTCCGCATCAACCGTAAGTGCAGGTTTTTCTTTAATTAGTGGATAGGCTATTAATTTTGGAGATGTAATCTTCCAATCGGGAACTTTAACAGATAGGTGTTTTTTTACAAGATGTAAAATTCTCTTTTCCTTATCTATTTGTTCACTCATATCATTCCGCCGAGGAATACGAAGTAACCACCTCTGTCCTTTATTATCTATAGCGAAACCTACCCTAAAGTCGATACCCATTTCATTAAATCTTATATTTTCTGTTAATAACAGTCCATGCTCTTCTGCAAGTATTTGAATATCCTTGATTGTCATTTTTTTCTATTTTTGCATCTATCCCATTTAAACGGTATAGATTATTATAAATTAATTCTTATTAACTAATTGCGATATTTCACCGCTTATAATGTTACTTTTTCCGACATCCCTTTTAGATTTACCAATTTTCATTAACATAGGCGATAAAAAGGAAACTATTCCAATTAGTATTGTTATCGAACCTGAGAGTAAAAACGAATTTGATATTCCGATTTTTTCAGCTAATGCACCAGTAAATAACAAACCTACAACCGATGGTAAAACAGCTAAGCTGTAGTACATAGAAAACACTCTTCCTAACATGTTAGAAGCGATTTCCAATTGTATAATCGTTGTAAATGAGGCTGAAAATATTGATAGTGAAATACCAGCCAATATGGTAATTACAGCATATCCTATAAACCATGTGGATGGTAACAAGCCACATAATAGAAAAGAAGCTCCTAATAATATATGCATGGAATTAACCATAATGATTTTTTTAGTTTTTATCTTAGCTAAACCTAAAACTGCACCTCCTAATAGCATTCCTACAGACCAAGCAATTTCGATCACACTCATTTCCCATTTACCCCCATTGTAATATTCAGTTGTTAATAGAGGAAACATAATTGCAGTTGGCATAATGAAAAATGTAACCATCATTGCGTATAAGAAAAGTAGAGCTAAACCTCTCTTCGCTAAAACATTCTTGAAACCATCTTTCCAATCTTTCAAAATGTAACTTATTGAAAGCTTTGTATTTGTTTTGATGTGAGGAATATGCACAAATACTAAAGATACAATGGCGATAATTGCTCCAAGTATATCTAAGTATAAGACGGTGGAAATAGACAAGTAAGTGATAGCTAAAGTTCCAATTGCTGGACCAGCTATTCCACTCACCGAATGTATTACTTGATTAATTCCTGCTATCCTAATCAATTCTTTTTTTGGCACAAGAAGTGGAGCTATAGTCTGTATTGCCGGAGAGTGGAACGCATTTCCAACAGAACGTAAACCCAACATAAGATAAATCCAATTGATATTTGCTGTTTCATTTCGTAGAAGAATGCTCATCGTTAATGCGCACAGTGCTAAAAAAATATCAGACATTATTAAGACCTTTTTACGGTTCCATCTATCGATAAAGACACCAACAAAAGTCCCTATTATAGCTTGTGGGAGCATTCCTGATATCCCTGCAAAAGCCAATACCTCAGCCGACCTATGCTCTAAACTCAACCAAATAATAATTGAAAATTGAACGGCATTGCTGGTCAACATAGATATAAATTGTCCAGACCATATAAATACATAGGTCTGTACCCATTTTCTATTTTCCATGAAAATTAATGAAATAGTTATACAACAAAAAAAGGAAGAGCAATACGATGATTGTCTTCTAAGAAGGGAAGTGTACTAAAGTAACACTTGGATTAGTTATTCCAAGGCTTAGCCATCATTGCTGTATTTGAATAGTTCATGGTACAAAGTTATAAAAAATACTGTTCGTTAAAACGTTATGAATAAAAAAGTTCATTCAAAGTTTTTATTTGCTATTCTGGATCAAATGCTGTAAATCGGGGTCGTTCTTAATACGCTCCATTTCGCTTTCTACAATATGCACAATGTCTGCTTTGACCTGCCTGTAATTGGCTTCAATGACCTGCTTCATATTGTCGTTGCCGTTTTCATCGGCAAAAGATAATATCTGCGGTATCTTCTTATATGCTTTGGTCTCGGCAGAAACCTTTTCGTTATCCACGACAATTTCAGCATGAAATATTTTCTGCTCGATACGCTCATCAAAGTTATCTGAAACAGACCCTACGAACATTCCCTGTGTCAAGGTAGATATTTTGGAAGCCGGAATAAGGCTGTCCAATTGGGTGGATATAGAAGTAGATTTGTCATTACGGTTGATAGTCATGCTTTGCCTTTTCTGCAACACTTTTCCAAAGCGTTCACTTAGATTCTTAGCTGTTTCGCCCACTACCTGACCGGAAAAAATATTACCCACGGTATTTTGGATGACCTTGCTTTCTTTATCGCCGTAATCCCTTATCAATTGTGAATAGTCTTGAAAGCCCAAACATACCGCAACCTTATTGCTACGTGCCGTTGCGATAAGATTATCCAAACCCCGAAAATATATCGTAGGCAACTCGTCTATTATAACGGAACTCTTTAACTTATCTTTCTTATTGATGAGTTTTACAATCCTCGAATTGTACAACCCTAAAGCGGACGAATAGATATTTTGGCGGTCGGGATTATTGCCCACGCACAAGATTTTCGGCTCTTGGGGATTGTTGATGTCCAGTGAAAAATCATCACCCGTCATCACCCAATAAAGCTGTGGCGAAATCATCCGTGACAATGGAATTTTTGCCGATGCTATCTGCCCCTGCAATTGGTCTTGCGCTCCGCCCTGCCACGCATCCATGAAAGCCGACAGGTAATTTTCGAGTTCGGGATATGAGGTCAGTATCGTAAAAACGTCTGCATATTTTTTATTCAGCAATTCAATAGCATGGGGGAATGTACAATACTTTCCATCTTCATAGATTTTCAGATACCAAATGATTGAGGCAAGCAATATAATTGGGCTTTCCACGAAAAAATCCCCTTGCTTCAAAATCCACGACCTGTTAAGGTTAAGCATGATGGTATAAGAGGCTTCGTAGGCATCGGATATATCCGTCATAAAGGCAGGGCTTAGCGGATTGCATCGGTGGCTACGGCGTGGGTCGTCAAAATTGATAACATAAAATTTCGGCTTTACCTTATACTTATCGGAATGTTTCAGCAAATGGTTGTAGGCAATCGTGGAAAGGTCGTCAAACTTAAAATCGTAGATATACATCGCAAATCCCTTTTCGATATGTTGCTTGATGTAGTTGTTTACGATGGCGTAGGATTTTCCGGAGCCGGGAGTACCAAGCACAATCGAAGCCCGAAAAGGATTGACGATGTTAACCCATCCATTGTTCCATTTGCCTTTGTAAAAAAACTTCGTTGGGAGATTGACCGAGTATTCATTTTCTATCAGACGGGTTTCCTGTTGGAAACTCTCGTTTTCATTATTGAAAACATCGTCCATCAGATTGTTGCGGAGCAGTCGGCTCATCCATACCCCTGCCATGAGCAAGGCTATATAACCCAAACTCGTTGTAAGGATATAAAGCGATGTGGCAACCCCTGCCGACAACTTTAACAATGGCGTGTTCAGAAAGAACAGCACAAAACCGATAACTAAGGCGGTGTAAATCTTAGCCCATGTTATCTTTTCATTCTTTACGCCTTTAGTGCCGAGACAGCTTAACGCCAATAACAGCAAGGCAAAAATCTTGGTGTAAAGGGTGTGGGCAAATAGCCCTGCGGTACGGTTGAAATTGGTCAGTATCTTGCCGATAATTTCCAGTGTCCATCCACGTTCGGCAAAGAACCCGTAACAGAACCAATAAAAGTGCATCAGTACCAAAAGAATACTTACAGCACGCATAAAAGCCATGATTTTGGCTAATCCTCTCAAATCGTCTTCTCCTTGCATAACAAAAAATTTTAGTGATGCAGGAAATTTAGAGGCTATTTAAAAGGGCTTATCCAAAGCGGTGTCGGATGGCTTTTGGGGGCTTAGTTTGGCTGAGTATCGTAGAAGCAGAAAAGGTAAAACTCGCTATTGAGTATCAAGAGCAATTTTTTGTACCTTTGTTCCTAACAAAAACTAAAATATTTAATCCAATGAAGCTATAAGTAACTGTCCAAAAAAGAAATGATAGCTCATCACTTTTGCATAAGTGATGAAGAAATCTATTACAAACTTAAATTTATTACAATGACACAGTTACAAATGATTGATACAACCAAATCAATAGCTCAACAAGACGAAAATGTTTCCGCAGTTTTAATGTATGGTTCGTTTACCAAAAATGAGGGCGACCAATATTCTGACATCGAGTTTTATATTTTTCTGAAAAGCAAAGAAAATTTTTCTGCCGAAAAGTGGGTAAATCAGATTTATCCGACAGCGTTATATTTTACGAATGAATACGGAAGTGAAGTTGCCATTTTTGAGAACCTGATTAGAGGCGAATTTCATTTTTTAACAGTAAATGAGATTGACGTTATAAAATCGTGGGAGGGTTTTGTATCGTTCAGTGATTTTGACCAAATGAACTTAATTGACAAAAACGGTCTTTTGACTGAAACGCTTAATCAAATAAAAACAAAATTCCCCGACCGAACTACAAATGAAAACATTTTACTTTTAAGTAAATCATTACTAAATGTATTATTGACAACAAACAATTTGATTAAACGAGAGGAATACGCTCACGCTTACCAAAGTCTGTCGAACGTACAAAAGTATTTACTTTGGTTAATCCGAATAGCAACAAATCAAACCAATCATTGGGAAAGTCCGACAAAAAGTCTTGAAAAAGACATTGATAAAGATTGGTATTCAGCATTTAGATTGACAACATCTGATTTGGACGCCGACAATTTAAAAACAGCTTTCCAAAATTCATTGAACTTATCAAAAAAGCTGTTTGATGAATTAGGTGTTAAGACAGACCTAAAACGACTACTACATAGGATTGAATAAGCCGAAATTTTCTATTTCTTTATGTGGTTGGGAAATGTTTATTGCTTGTAATCTATTCTGACAAATGCGGTTAACCCATCCACTCTGTTAAACGTGGCATTCAAAGCTAAAACCATCAATGACCAGATGTTAATCCTGGTCTTTGATGGTCAAAAAAGCTATTGTTGTCTTCCATGCCTTTTGCGTTTCTTCTTTTTCTTCATACGGTTGGCAAATTCCTGTTCCTCGTAGTCTTCGCCCTGTGCCTCCGGCAGTAGCCCACCCAATCCGTCTATCCATAAATCATCGGTCGGCTGTTCTTTATTTAGGAAGTTAAAAAGTGCATGGGCTTCCTCTTTCTCTACGGTGTTGCACGTGATAGATGACTGATTTTGTGCGTTTGTTTTTTCAGCTTCTTGGGGTTGCCCAACCGCTTGCTCGTTCCACCAATCATTAAAGACATTCGCCGAAAGGTTTTTACCTAAAGCTGAACCGTTCCAAACGGTACGGCTTTCGTGGTCGATAAAAGTCATACCATATATACGCGCCTCATCGTTGCGCCGTACCACGGTATTGATACCCTGTTCCAATAACTGCTTTTTAAAATCGGCTTCATTAGTGACGGTGTGCATCGCTACTTCAATGGTGCTTTTGAGTACGGTTCTTGTGGGGTCGGCTTTCATTTTCTCCTTAGCCTTTGCGAATTGGTTTTGCAGTTCGTCCAGTCCTGCCTGTTTGCCAAAAAGGGATGCCTTAAAAGGATTGCTCGCTTTTTCTCCCTGTTCGTTCAGCGCAAGATAAACAAGACCGTTTTTAGGCTGTCCGTGCAGTTCCCCTTTGACTTCCTCCGCCGTAATATTGAAAAGCGATAGCAAAGCGTTGTACGCTCCGAGGCTTGCGTAACTGTAATACTTCGGCAAGTGTCGCACCACCGATGCGATTTGGCTCTTAACATCTCCGGCTCTGTAATCCACCGGACGGAATACCTGCTCGTTTCCGGTACGCTGTTTTTCCGTTGCAGGTATAAGGTTGTACATTTGTTCCAAATCCCGACAGATTGCCATCGAACGTGGATGGTCATAACTGTCCCGTAGCTTCTTGCCGTCCAAACCCACACAGACCGTTACGATATGAATATGGGTGCGTTCAATATCGGTATGCTTAAAAACGATATAAGGTTGGTTGCCATATCCCATGCGCTCCATGTACTCCTGCGCCATTTTTACGAACTGCCCATCGCTGACCCTATCCGCAGGATCGGGGTTCAGCGATATGTGGCGCACTGGCTTTTCCGTTCTGATATTTGCCAACAGATACGGCTCAAAACACTGGTGCAGGTAACTGGTCGAATAGGTATTATCCAATGTTTCGGGTATTCTGTTCAATAATAAAACCTGCCCGTTTTCACTGTCAATCTTCTTTTGGTTATAGGAGATAGCCCCGTATAAATTCTCGACCTTGCCAATCTTTGCTATCATTTGTATTTATATTAAAGTTCGATTCTCTTATTAGAAGATAGATTTTTGTAACTTGGTCTTCCTAACAATGAATGTCAAGAAAACAATGATTAGATTAATTACCATAGAAGATATGCAACGTGTTAATGAATTGTATTTTGCATTATTCAAATTAACTTCAGAAACAGAACCGTATTATCATAAGCCTACATATCAAAACGAAGATTTTTTGAAAAGCGTAGTTGACCAACATAATGGGTTTGTAGGCTACGTTTATGAAAAGGATGATTTAATTGTCGGATTTGTAATCGCACAATTACAAACCTCTCCACCTTATGAATGTTTTAAACAACTGAATGCCGTTTACTTAATGGATATTGTTGTCAATGAACATTACAGAGGACACGGTATCGGTGCTAAACTGATAAACAAAGTAAAAGACTGGGGTCTCCAAAATGAAGTAGACTATCTCGAATTATCGGTATTAGCTAAAAATGAAAAAGCATATCAACTGTATCTAAGAGAGGGATTTGTTCCTTATAATATCTCTATGCGAAGTAAACTTAAATAAATTCATCCTCTATCAGTTTCTGCAAATCATCCTATCTATGTTTTTGTAGGTGTTCTCTTTCAAATTCCTGTGTTAGCTCAATCACTTTCCGGCATAAATCCGCCATTTCTGCCGTCAGCTTTTCCAGTTTAAAGAGGTAAGCCGATGCCTTTTTCTCCGAGAAATTGCGGTAAAGTATCTTCACGATTTGGTTGTAATTCACGCCAACGGCTCTGAACTGGCTGTAAAAATTGGTAAGCCTCGTATGAAAATCGACTGCATCCATATCAATTTTTACGGTCTTTATTGGCTTCTGAAAGATACAAGCTGTGATGAAATGCGCCATTATTTTCATGCCCGATTGCTCGAACAATGTAAGGAACTGTGCGTTTTCCATGTCGTTGAGACTAATCGAATAACGGTGGATGGCAGGGTCTTTCTTAGGCTTGCGACCAACTTTGTTTGTTCGGTTTCTTCTGTTGTCTTCCATATCTAAATCCATTAATAACCGAGCTTCAGCGAGCTCAACTTTAGTTAATTACTATAAACTGCGACTTCGGAGCGGTTTTCAGCCCCCTGCAAGGGCAAGTGGTTTTGAGGTGCGGAATTTATTTCGAGCATCTCAAAACATAACTTGCTCTGTTCGGGTGAACAGAAAATCCGCCCTACGGGTCGGATTGGGTAAAGCGGAAAAAAACGGCTTTGTGCCGTTCCGCCAATAGTTTCCATTCTCCAATGACTTTTCCATTCACCTCTTGAATTTAAGCCTTTACAAAGTAAGGGTAGCTTTTCCAAAGCATTGCCCTATTACTCCCGACCAAACATTGCCAACAAATGCCCCAAACTACCGCATTAAAAGAGTGCATCGGAATAACCTGCTTCTTTGTGCTATCAGTCACGCAAGCCTGTTTGCAGGCATTCGCTCCCGATGGCAATGCTGAATGACGGAGCGCAGGATTGCAGGAAAGCCGGAACGCATGACGGCATTCCAAACGGCAGGCAGACCGGACGGCATGAACGCTATCCGGTAGCCATTCCATCGGGCAGGACGACAGGCAAGCCATCGGTCTTGCCTGTATGGAAGCCGGAATGACGGCACGGCTGACTGAATGGATGACGGCAAGCCGGACAGACGGCATTGTATCAAGACCGCCGGAGAGCGTGCAGGGATGACAGCCCCGTTCCATGCAGGACGGCAGGCAGTCCACGGAAATAGAAACTTAAAAATAGAATAGAAATGGAAGCAACAAACAGGACAAAATTCATTGCTTTTTCAAGCCAAAAAGGAGGCGTTGGAAAAAGCACGTTTACAACCGTTACGGCAAGCATACTCCATTACCAAATGGGTTATAACGTAGCCGTCTTTGACTGCGATTACCCACAGCACAGCATCTGTCAGATGCGAGAACGGGATTTGAAAGCGGTCATGCAGAACGAGATATTGAAAAAACTGGCACACCGCCAATTCTCGACCATCAACAAGAAAGCCTATCCGGTATTGCAAAGTAGGGCCGACAATGCCCTAACGGATGCGGAAGCATTTATACAGTCCTCGGCTGTTCCCGTGGATATGGTCTTCTTCGACTTGACGGGCACGGTGAACACTTTGGGCTTACTGAATACACTGGCAGGAATGCACCATATCTTTTCGCCCATCACGGCAGACCGTGTGGTTATGGAAAGTACATTGAGCTTTACCGATGTGCTGACCAACGTCCTTATGAAACACGGGCAGACCTCCATCGAAACCATAAGGCTGTTTTGGAACATGGTCGATGGCAGGGAAAAATCGCACCTGTACGAAATCTACGGCAATGTCATTAAGGAGGTCGGACTGCAAGCGATGGAAACACGTATTTCCGACAGCAAGCGTTTCCGCAAGGAAAGTGAAGCAACGGCAAAGACCGTCTTCCGCTCCACGCTGTTACCTCCCGATAAAAGATTGATGAAAGCCTCCGGCTTGGATTTGTTCATCAATGAATTTCTAAGAACCGTCAAATTTTAACTGCTATGGACAACGAAAACAAGAAAAAGCCGAATGCCCCGATTGACGAGGCATATCTCATGTCCATTATGGCAGGTGAAACAAAGAAGCCCCAACAGGCGGTAGCCCCCCAAGAGCCGAGCGCAGAGCCGACAAAGGAAACCATTACGGAAAAGCCCGTAACCAAAGAGCGTACCCGACAAAAAAGGGCTTCCGGCACAGGCTATGGTGAGCGTTTTCTCAACAGCCATACCATGACACGCCGTGGCGATAAGAGCATCTACATCCGGCAGGAATACCACGAACGGCTTTCCCGTATCGTGCAGGTTATCGGCGAGGATAAGATACCCCTATATGCCTATTTGGACAATATTCTCGAACATCATTTTGAACAGTTCGAGAAAGCCATCACCGATGATTTCAACAATAAGTTTAAACCCATTTTTTAAAATATTCGATTATGAAAAAGGAACAGCAAAACCAACCTAAAAAGGTACTGCAAATTGCCCGATATAAGTCAGCTTTTTTAAGACCGACCGGTGTTGTAGCACGGTGCGGAAAGTCGGTATATATCTGCCCGGACTTCCACAAGAAACTATCCCGTATCGTCTGTATTCTCGGAGAGGGAGATATTACGCTTACCGATTACCTGCACAGTGTATTGAAACACCACTTTGAGGATTTCGGCGAGGAAATAAATACAATCCATGCCCGAAACCAAAAGCCAATCTTATAGTTATGGAAACATTGATTGTAATATGCCTTATCATCGTCATTATCCTTTTGCTGAAAGATAAGGTGGTCATCCATAAGAACGTCCGCAAGGAGTTAAAGCCGGAAAAGGAAAGCCCCGACCTGCCGGATATTATGGGTCTTCCCAAGCCCGTGGAACGCCACACCTTGCCACTGAATGCCACAAAGAGCCAATCGGGCGAACGTGACGGGATAGCTGATAATTTTGGAACAGAAACCTACGGGATAGGTTTTGGATTGGAAAATCCGCAGATTGAGGGTGAGCCGGATGAAGTTTTCGGGAGTATGTCCGATTTTGAAAATGAGGAAGACGAATGGGATGAATACGGGTTTGAGGACAGCGACAATGAGTTTGCCACAGGGGTTACCTTTGATGAACTGACGACCGTGGGGGCATGGTTGGAGCAAGAGGCACCAGAGCCTGCCCTGCAACAGAAAGCGGTGGATATAGTTCAGCGATTACATGGAACGGAATTGTTCGGTCTGCTCGAAAACTCAATGGAGGGGGCTTCACGGAAGATTGCAGAATTGTTGGATAAGAGCCTCTCCGCCGGAACGGATTTCAGTTCTCCCGATTTGCGGAAAAGTGATTTGGAGGGTTTTGATATTGGGGAGTTTGTCTGACACAGAATTATTTTAATAGAGCCTGAAATTTAGCTTTTCAGGCTCTATTTATTTTTACATTCACTTTGCCAACTTCAATATCCTATACGCTCCCCTTGCTACAACGACAAATACAATCACTCCGATAATCAAATCAGGATAACTGGAATTAAGCCAATTGACCAAAAGGCCTGCGACAATAACGCCCGAATTAATAATAACATCGTTTGACGTAAAAATCATTGAAGCCTGCATGTGTGCTTCTTTACTTTTGTTCTTTTGCAATAGGTAAAGACAAAGCACGTTAGCTATCAGCGCCAAAATAGAAACAATAATCATTGTTTTGAAATCGGGCATCGTTTCTATTCCGATAAAACGTCTGATAACTTCAACGAAACCGATAACCGCTAATAGAATTTGAAAGTAACCTGCAAATTTGGCAATGTTGTTTTTCCTTAAAATCGTCCCCCCAACAGCAAACAAAGCCAATGCGTAAACAATACTGTCGGCAAGCATATCCAAGCTGTCTGCTACCAACCCCATTGAATTGGAAAAAATACCGAACAGCATTTCTAATCCAAAGAAAAGGAAGTTAATAATCAGTACAGCCCAAAGTAGTTTTCGTTGGTTATTGTGTGTATCTGTTTCAATAACTGCGTTATTTTCTTCGGTGGAAAGTAATGTTGTATTCAGGTTCAGTGCTTCCAAAGCCGAAAAAATCGGCTCTGGGTTTCCACTATGATAAACATTCAATTTTCTATTAGGAATATCAAAATCTAATGACTTTACCGTATCGAAATTTTGCAATTTCATACGAATTAATTGCTCTTCACTTGGGCAATCCATTTTAGTTATATTAAATATCGTTTTATTCATGTTTTTAAAGTCTAAATTTTATCCCTCCGTTAATTACAAATCCGTCCAATGGTGCATAGATGTCTTTAAAAACAGGGTTGGTTATCGTTCCTGTATAAATGTTGTCAAAACGTGTCTGTCTTGTATCAAGGAAATTTTCAAAGTTGATGTACAAAGAAAATCTTTCCCAAATCTTTTCAGCCATAAAGCCACACATCCAATACTCTTTTCCTGCTGTCCCGTCGTTCAGCTTTTGCGGACTGAAATAATAGGCTTCCAAACCAATCTTCCATTCGTCTTCTATTTCATACATCAATACAGAATTAACCCGATGTTTTGGGGTTAGCGGATTGTCGGTAGTTATTCCGTTTTCAATCAAGCGGGTATCGGTAAAGGTGTAGCCCAAAAACAGTTTCAAATCGTCATAGCCGATTTTGATATTAGTTTCTGTTCCTTTGGTATGGATGTAGCCGGAGGAGTTGATAAATTGATAAGTGTTTGCCGCTATATTTTGAAGTAACAAAGGATTATCCAAATAGGTGTAAAAGAATAAATGATTGATGCTAAAAGTCCAGTCATCACTAATATTAGTACGATAGTTGATGTCTGCATTTGCTCCGTAACTTCTTTCTAATTTATTGGTATTATCGTCAATAGGCATTACGTTTTGATATTGTATGCGTTCGCTTTCTTCGGTAAAAATGGTTGGTGTTTTGTAGCCAAATCCACCCCCGATACGTGAAGTCAATCCGTTTGCAATCTGAAACAATGCCGAAACTCTTGGTAAAAAAACTGCTCCGTAATCGACCACATAATCCGTTCTTAAACCCGCTTCCATTTGAAGCCAATCCGTAGCCTCAAAAGAATTTTGCACAAAAGCGCCAAAAGTCGTCTGGGTGTAATCCCTCATCGGAAATGTGGTCATCTGTTTTTCCTTAAAATTGTCCGTCCAAAGATTAACACCTGTCACCCATTCCGATTTTTCTTTGCTGTGGGTATAACTTGCTTCTGTAAAAGTCGCCGTTTGTGTTCCCTCAAACTCGTAATTGGGAATAGCTGTATTGCGGTTAAAATAACTTACGCTATTTTTTACTTGTATAAAACTGTTTTCATTTACCGTATGGTCAAAAACAAATTGAGTAGAATAACGCTGTGATTTGTTTTCTTCAAAATATTGATGTGTATTATCTCCTTTGCCTTTGATGTACAGCATATCGCCACCCAAACGGTTTTCAATGGTGGTGTTAATGCCAAAGTTCATTTTTGTTCTATCATTGAAGTAAACAAATAATTTAGGGTTCAGCACATACCTTTCAAATTGGGGGATGGCAGAAAGTCCGATTTTTGCAGGGTCGTAAGCTACGTTACGATTGTGTGAAGCAAATATGGTTGTTCCAATTTTATTGAATTTTTGTCCGTAAAAACCATTGATGTCTAAACCTCTACCTGATGTCCCATTTAAATGAAAACGCAAATCCCTCTCTTCTGTCGGTGTCTTGGAAATTAGATTGACCAAACCTGCTATTGCTCCACCACCGTACAGCGTGGAAGTTGAACCCTTAATAAGTTCAACTTGCTTTAAGTCAAGTGGTGGAATTTGCAACAAACCTAACCCACTCGAAGCACCCGAATAAATCGGAAAACCGTCTTTTAAGATTTGCGTATATCGTCCGTCAAGTCCTTGGATACGAATACTTGCATTGGCACTTGTGGGCGATGTCGTTTGCACATGAATACCTGTACTTTCACTCAAAAGCATACGGATGTCACCGGCTTTCATGTTGCCTTTTTCATCCAATTCCTCACCACCAATAAATTCAATACGTGTAGGGATATTTTGGATGGTTCTCGTGCTTCTTGTGGATGAAATGACAACTTCCTCCAATTGTTCGGAACTATCATCGAGTAGGATTTCAACAACACTGGTGTCCGTTAACGGAAATTGAAAATTATCGATGCGTTCATTAAAACCGATATAGCTAAAATGTATTGATTGCAGTCCGTTGGGAATATCTAATAAAGTGATTTGTCCGTTTTCATTAGATGTTGTTGCAATTGCAGTTCCTGTAATCTGTACGGTTACTCCCATTAAAGGCTCTTTTTTTTCGCTGTCTTTAATTACAGCTTTGAATGTGTTTTGTGCAAATGCACAAAAACCGAGTGCCATAAAAAATGACACAATTAATATTCTTTTCATTGAAAAAATAATGATTAAATGAATGATTGCGGTGCTAGGCACCGCAAGTAATAAACTGTGCTGAAAGCACTACATATTACACAAGCTGTGGGGGATGCCAAACAGAAAAGGGGAAGTCTGAAACAGGTGATGCTATTATTCTGCTTATTTTCATTTCAGGTTGCTTGACAACGTGTGGAATTGAAAAATGAAGTAAAGTTACTACAAACCCTGTACACGTTTTGCAAGTGAAAAAAGGCGAGCAACATTCTTTATCACAATCATCTTCATTCTGTTCTTGGTTGTCTGCTATCTGAAATGTTCGGTCATGGCATTTATCTTCCATAAAGCACGGTGCTGTTGATAAAATCAACACCATTAAAGCTAATATGAATGATAAATATTTCATTATGCGAAGATAGTAAAAACCTTTCCCTTTGTAAACATTATCCTGTAGATATAAACCTTTTTTCTTTATCTAAATCGCCATACCCTGCCAATTAATTCCGCTGATTTCCAGTTTCCCATAACGCTTCGATTTTCATAAGACTTTTGTTGCGAAAGCCCGCAAGGTGTGGGAATTAGTAACAAATTAATTCAGTTAAATCATGGAAAAACGAAGCAAAAAAGTGTCGCTGACAGGCGTTGCGTTACTGTCAGCATTCGGTGTGTTCGCACAGGGCGACGGCTCGGCAGGCATCCAAGAAGCCACGCAGATGGTAACGAGTTACTTCGACCCTGCAACTCAACTCATCTATGCGATTGGGGCGGTGGTTGGGCTAATCGGAGGTGTAAAGGTGTACAACAAATTTAGTAGCGGTGACCCCGATACAAGCAAGACGGCTGCGTCGTGGTTCGGGGCTTGTATCTTCTTAATCGTAGCGGCGACCATTCTCCGCTCATTCTTCCTTTAAACTGGCGTATTATGAGCAATTACAATATCAATAAAGGCATTGGGAGAACGGTCGAGTTCAAAGGACTGAAAGCACAGTACCTGTTCATTTTCGCCGGAGGCTTGCTCGGTGTGCTTGTCCTCGTCATGATTATGTACATGGCAGGTGTAAACTCTTACATCTGTCTGTTCATCGGAGCAGGCGGTGCATCGCTCATCGTGTGGCAGACATTCGCATTGAACGGCAAATACGGCGAACATGGCTTGATGAAAGTCGGGGCAAAGAAAAGACATCCGAAATACATCATCTGTCGCAGAGCTGTACACCGCTATTTGAAGTTCAACACTAAATCCAATACCCTATGAGAAATACTGCAAAAGTCACAACGTTGGAAAGCAAGTTTCCATTACTGGCGGTGGAACACAACTGCATCATTTCAAAGGATGCAGACATCACGGCTTGCTTTCGGGTACACCTGCCGGAACTGTTCACTGTGGCATCGGCGGAGTACGATGCCATACACTCGGCATGGCACAAGGCTATCAAGACCCTGCCGGACTATACCATTGTCCACAAACAGGATTGGTACATCAAGGAAAGTTATGCGCCGGATATTGCACAGAACGACCAGAGTTTTCTTGCAAAGTCCTATCAACAGCATTTCAACGAACGTCCTTTTTTAAACCATTACTGCTACCTGTTCCTCACCAAGACAACCAAAGAGCGGATGCGGATGCAGAGCAACTTTAGTTCGCTTTGCAGAGGTGTCCTCATCCCGAAAGAAATTCGGGATAAAGAAACCGTCCGCCGTTTCATGGAGACGGTTGCACAGTTTGAGCGGATTATCAATGATAGCGGTTTTGTGAAACTGGAACGCTTGACCGAGGATGACATCATCGGCACAAGCGACACACAGGGTCTGCTCGAACAGTACCTTACCCTGTCGAGGGAAGCCGGAACGCCCATGCAGGATATAGCTTTGGGCAGTGAAGATGTGCGTATCGGCAACAAAAGGCTGTGCCTGCACACCCTGTCCGATACGGACGATTTGCCGGGCACGGTATCGGCAAATACAAGGTATGAAAAGCTGTCCACGGACAGGAGCGATTGCCTGTTGTCCTTTGCCTCTCCCGTGGGCTTGCTCCTTAGCTGTAACCATATCTATAACCAGTACCTGTTTTTGGATAACAGCGATGAGAACCTGCGCAAGTTTGAAAAGTCAGCCCGTAATATGCACTCACTGGCAAGGTATAGCCGTGCCAATCAGATTAACAAAGAGTGGATTGAAAGGTATCTGAACGAAGCGCACAGCTTCGGGCTATCCTCCATCCGTGCGCACTTCAATGTGATGGCGTGGTCGGATAATCCAAGCGAACTCAAACAGCTAAAGAACGACACGGGCAGTGCGCTCGCTTTGATGGAATGCAGACCGGGGCATAACACGGTGGATGTTGCCACGCTGTATTGGGCAGGCATGCCTGGCAATGCAGGCGATTTTCCGGCAGAGGAAAGTTTCTATACGTTCATCGAACCTGCATTATGTTTCTTCACCGAGGAAACCAACTACCAAAGTTCGCCATCGCCTTTCGGTATAAAAATGGCGGACAGGCTCACGGGCAAACCCATCCACTTGGACATTTCCGACCTGCCCATGAAAAAAGGCATTATCACGAACCGCAACAAATTTATTTTGGGGCCATCGGGTTCGGGCAAGTCTTTTTTCACCAATCACATGGTGCGCCAATACTACGAACAGGGCGCACACGTCCTGCTCGTGGACACAGGTAATTCCTATCAAGGACTTTGCGAGTTGATTAAGGGAAAGACCAAAGGTGAAGATGGTGTGTATTTTACCTACACAGAGGACAACCCGATTGCATTCAACCCGTTTTATACGGATGACGGCGTATTCGACATTGAGAAAAGGGAAAGTGTCAAAACGCTCATCCTTACACTTTGGAAGCGTGACGATGAACCGCCGACCCGTTCAGAGGAAGTGGCGTTATCCAATGCCGTGAGCGGTTACATCGACCGTATCAAGCAAAGCGGTGAATATCCCTCTTTCAATGGATTTTATGAGTATGTAAAAGGTGATTACAAAAAAGTACTGAAAGAAAAACAGGTAAGGGAAAAAGACTTTGACGTTGCAGGTTTCCTCAACGTATTAGAGCCTTACTATCGTGGTGGCGAGTACGATTACCTGCTCAATTCAGACAAGCAACTTGACCTGCTTTCCAAACGCTTTATCGTGTTTGAAATTGATGCGATTAAAGACCACAAAATCCTCTTTCCCATAGTGACCATTATCATTATGGAGGTCTTCATCAACAAGATGCGCAGGCTCAAAGGTGTGCGTAAACTGATACTCATTGAGGAAGCATGGAAAGCCATTGCCAAAGAGGGAATGGCAGAGTACATCAAGTACCTTTTTAAGACCGTTCGCAAATTTTTTGGTGAGGCTATCGTGGTCACGCAGGAAGTGGATGACATCATCCAGTCACCCGTGGTCAAGGAAAGTATCATCAACAATTCCGACTGTAAAATCCTCTTAGACCAACGCAAGTACATGAATAAGTTTGACGACATCCAAGCGATGCTCGGACTGACGGAAAAGGAAAAATCCCAAATCCTTTCCATCAACATGAACAACGACCCGTCAAGGCTTTACAAAGAGGTGTGGATTGGGCTTGGCGGTACGCATTCCGCCGTGTATGCCACAGAGGTATCGCTCGAAGAATACTTAGCGTACACCACGGAGGAAACGGAAAAAATGGAGGTCATGCAACTGGCATCCGAACTGGACGGCAATGTAGAACAAGCCATTAAGCGTATCGCCCTCCAAAGACGTGAAAAATCAAATAGTTATTAATCATTTAAAAAAATCAGAACAATGAAGAAAGTAATGTTACTGGTGTCTACGGCATTTATGCTTGCCGTTGCACCGTCCGCTAAGGCACAATGGGTAGTTACCGACCCTGCAAACCTTGCATCGGGTATCATCAACAGTGCGAATGAAATCATACAGACCTCATCCACCGTGTCCAACGTGGTTAAGAATTTCAATGAGGTAAAAAAGGTGTATGAGCAAGGCAAGGAATATTACGACAAACTGAAAGCCGTGAGCAACTTGGTGAAAGATGCCCGAAAAGTACAACAAACGGTGTTGCTTGTGGGGGATGTGTCCGAAATGTATGTAAACAATTTCGGCAAGATGATGAACGACCCGAATTTCAGCCCACAGGAACTGACGGCAATCGCCAACGGTTATTCCACGCTCTTGAACGAGAGTACCGAACTGCTCAAAGAACTGAAACAGATTGTTACCTCAACCTCGCTATCCCTCAATGACAAGGAACGTATGGACATTATTGATAAGGTGTATAAAGAGGTCAAGGATTACCATAGCCTTGTCCGCTATTACACCAACAAGAATATCTCCGTGAGCATTTTGAGGGCTAAGAAACAGAACAACACCCAAAGGGTGCTTGAACTGTACGGTACTGCTGAACAAAAATACTGGTAAACTATGGAATGGAACAATCTTCACGAACTCCTGCGCTCGCTGTACGATGAGATGCTCCCACTGTCCGCCGATATGGCGACAGTGGCAAAGGGCATCGCCGGATTGGGCGCACTGTTCTACGTAGCACTGAAAGTGTGGCAGGCTTTGAGCCGTGCTGAACCGATAGACGTGTTTCCGCTCCTGCGACCTTTCGCCATCGGGTTTTGCATTATGTTCTTCCCGACCATCGTATTGGGAACTATCAATGCAGTAATGTCACCTGTGGTAAAAGGCACACATGCCATGCTCGAAAATCAGGTGCTTGACCTCAACCAATTGCAACAGCAAAAAGATCAGTTGGAACGGCAAGCCATGCTCCGCAATCCCGAAACCGCTTACCTCGTAAGCGATGAGGAATTTGATAAGAAACTGGACGAATTGGGATGGTCGCCGTCCGATTTGGCTACCATGTCGGGAATGTACCTTGACCGACAAGCCTATAAGATAGAAAAAGCCATAAAGGAATGGTTTCGCAACCTTTTGGAGATACTTTTCCAAGCATCGGCACTGGTCATAGATACCATACGGACGTTCTTTCTTATCGTGCTGTCCATACTCGGGCCGATAGCCTTTGCGATAAGTGTGTGGGATGGTTTCCAGTCCACACTTACGCAATGGCTGACCCGATATATCAGCGTGTACCTATGGTTGCCCATATCCGATATGTTCAGCTCCATACTTGCGAAAATACAATCGCTTATACTGGAACGGGATATTGAAATGCTTGCCGACCCTACATATATCCCCGACACATCCAACACGGTGTATATCATCTTCATGCTGATTGGGATTGTGGGCTACTTCACCATCCCAACGGTGGCAGGTTGGGTTATCCAAGCCGGAGGCGCAGGGAACTTCATGCGCAACGTCAATCAGACGGCATCGAAAACCGGAAACATCGCCGGAGCGGGAACGGGGGCAGTTGCAGGTAACATCGGTGGCAGGTTAATGAACAAATAATAAAAATCAGAAACAATGGAATTTAAGACACTAAGAAACATAGAAAACAGCTTTAGGCAAATACGTCTGTATGCCATTGTATTTGCCGTACTCTGCATCGCAGTGGTAGGATATGCGGTATGGCAGTCCTACCAGTTTGCGGAGGCGCAACGCCAAAAAGTATATGTACTGGACAACGGTAAATCCTTGATGCTGGCACTGTCACAGGATGCAAGCATCAACAGACCTGTTGAGGCAAGGGAACACGTAAGGCGTTTCCATGAACTGTTCTTTACGCTCGCACCGGATAAGAACGCCATCGAAAGCAACATGAAAAGAGCTTTTAATCTTGCTGACAAATCGGCGTTCGATTATTACAAAGACCTTTCGGAAAAAGGGTACTACAACCGTATCATTTCGGGGAATGTGCAACAGCGTATCGAAGTGGACAGCGTGGTCTGCAACTTCGATACCTATCCGTATGCGGTAAGAACGTATGCCAAACAATTTATCATCCGGTCAAGCAACGTCACAAGGCGAAGCCTTGTGACCTCTTGCTATCTCGTGAACTCCGTCCGCTCGGACAACAACCCACAGGGTTTCAATATCGAAAAGTTTGCCGTGTTGGAAAACAGAGACGTAGAAGTTATAGACCGCTAAAATCAAGATTATGGAAGCAATATCAGATTTGAACACGTTTGCCAAAATCCTTACCGCAAAAGGATATGACGGCTATTTCCATACGCAGGGAGCGTATGCCGGAAAGTTGAAAGACAGTATAAGTGAATACCTCGAAAACTGCCGAAATGGTACGGAGGGCGCACCAAAGTCACAGTTATTATTGACGGGCTTTCTACAATGGGCAGGCGAAGACAAGCCGTATGTAGAATGCTGTATGTGGGTGAAGTACCTAAACGGCAAATTCTTCCTCAATAAAATGGAAGTTGCAAGAAAAGACCAATTCGGGCAATTACTGAAACAATCGGAATTGACCGACCTGTCCGTGGTTACCGTTCCCAAAGCAAGGGAGGCAATCGCTATGGTGAGCGATGCACCGGAGCAAAAGACGGTTGACAGGCGGAAGCGGTTCAGCCTTTAAAACGGATTAAGGCATGAAAAATCTAAGAACAACAATCAGTAATTGGCTTGACAAGCTCGATGGACAGTGGCGGACGATGCCTGTTAAAAAACAGCATCGCTATACGCTACTGCTCTTTTTGGGCTATGCGCTATTGTCCTTTGTCGTGCTGTTAAAAGTGTGCTACGATGTAGCACAGTCCGATAATACCATGACCATTGAGCATATCGAAAACCCAATTAACAGGCAAAACAAATCCTCGGTTTCTCCGCAGGACAGTATTAACAAAATCTTAAAACGTAAAAACAATGAAAGAGAACAATAATGACAAAATCCGTTTTCTGTTCGGAAAAAAGGAAACGGAAAACGAAATGGATGCGACCCAAGAAGGGGCGCAGAACAAAGCCGACAAGCTAAAAAAGCCTATCATTTTTGCTCTTATGGGCGTGGTGTTCTTCGGCTGTATGTATTTAATCTTCAAACCATATTCCGATAAGCAAAAGGTTGAGGATATTGGTCTGAACGATGTCGTACCGCAGGCGAGCGATGCCGGGCTTCAATCCGATAAGCAAAAGGCTTATGAACAGGAAATGCTCGAACAGAAAATGGAGGAAAAGCGTAATGCGCTCCTGTCACTGTCCGACTATTGGAGCGAGGACAGTACCGCCGATCCGGAAGCGGAGCTACCGGATGAGGATTACGAAGACGGCTACGCTTACGGCGGTGGTACACGTAGGAACAGCAACCCTGCCCTGAACAGTTACCGCAATGCACAAAGTACGCTGACCTCGTTCTACGACAACAGCGATTACGAAATGCAGGAACTCCGCAGGCAGGTTGAGGAACTGAAAGAACAACTGGCAGAAAAGGACGTACCGCCCGTAACGACCGTGGATGACCAGTTGGCTTTGATGGAAAAGTCATACGAAATGGCATCCCGTTACCTGCCCTCAACTCCAACACAGACAGGTAATGCGGACACAACAGCTTCGGCAAAGAGTGCCTCGCAAAAGGAACATTTTGTGGCATTCACCCCTGTAAGGAAAAATACGGTTTCCGCATTGTATCGTGAACCGACCGACAGTGCTTTTTTGGCAAACTGGAACGAAACCCGAAACCGTGGCTTTTATACGGCAGATGTTTCGGAACAGGTCATACAGCCGAAAAACAGTATCAAGGCGGTAGTACAGAAAACGCAGGTCGTGATGGGCGAAAGCGGTGTACGGTTGCGCCTGTTGGAAACAGCGCAAACTCCCGTCCGTTCCATTCCGGCAGGAACGGTACTGACGGCAAATGCCAAGTTTCAAGGTGGCAGGTTGCAGTTAAAGGTAACGTCCATCGAATATGAGGGCAACATTATTCCGGTCGATATAACCGTGTATGATGTGGACGGACAGCAAGGGCTATATGTACCATATTCTCCCGAAATGAACGCCCTTAGCGAGATAGC
This sequence comes from Sphingobacterium sp. NPDC055346, assembly GCF_053645235.1. Lineage (NCBI taxonomy): Bacteria > Pseudomonadati > Bacteroidota > Sphingobacteriia > Sphingobacteriales > Sphingobacteriaceae > Sphingobacterium > Sphingobacterium sp. NPDC055346. The sequence continues at coordinate 6,180 of NZ_JBSHMI010000008.1, read as the reverse complement.
TTCCAACATGAGCCAAACCTCCGGTACTTCTATCATGATGACACGCTCGGCAGGGCAACAGATGGCAGGCGACCTTTCCCGTGGTGTGGTGCAGGGCGTATCGGGTTACTTCTCCAAGAAAGTAAGGACACCGAAAGTAACGGTCAAAGCCGGTCATCAGATTTTCCTCGTTTCAAAAAATTAATGTTTAACTAAAATCAAAAAGAAAATGAAAGCAATATTTAAAAGCCTCATGGCAATGGTCTGTTTGATAGCCTTTATTACAGGTGCAAATGCACAGCAAGTGGCATCCAGTACAACAAAATTGAGCATGGGTAAGGTCGAGCCTTACGAAATGCAGGTGACGTACAGCAAGACCTCGCACCTCATATTCCCGTCCGCTATCCGCTACGTGGATTTGGGCAGTGAATACCTTATCGCAGGCAAAGCCGAAGATGCGGAAAACGTACTGCGTATTAAGGCAAGCGTAAGGGATTTTGACGAGGAAACCAATTTTTCGGTCATCACGGACGATGGTCGGTTTTACAATTTCAATGTCTTTTACAGTGCTTATCCCTCAACGCTGAATTATGATTTGCTGACGATGCAAAAGGCATCGGACAGGGAAAACGGCAACGATGTGCTGTTTGAGGAATTGGGAGGCAATTCGCCGTCACTGGCAGGGTTGCTCATGGAAACGATTTACAAAAAGAATAAACGGATTGTAAAGCATATCGGGTCGAAAAGCTACGGCATACAATTCCTGCTGAAAGGTATTTATGTTCACAACGGAAAATTCTATTTCCATACGGAACTGCGTAACAAAAGCAATGTACCGTTCAACATTGACTTTGTGAATTTCAAGGTAGTGGACAAAAAAGTCGCCAAGCGTACCGTGGTGCAGGAAAAGGCAATGAACCCGTTGCGGATGTATAAAACGCTCGGTGAAATTACGGGTAACAGCACCGACCAAAACGTGTTCCTGCTTGACCAGTTTACCATCACGGATGACAAGGTACTCGTGATTGAAATCTTTGAAAAGAACGGTGGCAGGCAACAGGTGTTGCAGGTGGAAAACTCCGACCTCGTACACGCCAAACTGATAAGCGATATGCACCTAAAGATTAATTAACCCAAAAGGAAAGAACAATGATAAGATACATTTTTGCCGTGGTGCTTGCCATGCTAAGTATGACGGCAGTACAGGCACAGCGTATGCTCCCCAAACAAAAGGGATTGGAGATAAACGCAGGTATGTTGTCCAAAGATATAAGCGACAATTACTATCTGAATTTGACATTGACCGTGAACGGAAAGAACGGCAGTTACTGGATATGGGGTGCGGAATATGCCTATCAGCTTTCCGGTTACAGGGATGTACAGATACCGCTCGAAACCTATACGGGCGAGGTGGGTTACAGTCTTCAGCTATTGGGCGATGCAAGAAAGACCATCACGCTGAATGCAGGGCTAACAGCCGTTGCAGGTTATGAAACGATTAACCGGAGCGAAGCCATGCTACCGGACGGCTCGACCATCCTCGACAGAGACAATTTTGTTTACGGCACAGGCGGACGGCTCACGCTCGAAACGTACCTGTCCGACCGCTTTGTGTTGCTCCTGCAAGGACGTACCAAAGTGCTTTGGGGTACGGATTTAAAACAGTTCCGTCCATCGGCAGGGATTGGACTAAGGTTTAACTTTTAAATTGATTTACGATGAAAATATCAATCAGAAAATACCGCCTACATTTACAGGCGATGTTCATGCTCTTGGCAATGTTGGTCTGCGCCGTGGTGCTGACCTCCTGCGAAAAAGACGAAATCGACATACAACAAAATTACCCTTTTGAGGTACAGGTAATGCCTGTACCCAAAGAGGTGACGAACGGGCAGACCGTTGAAATACGGATTACCATTGAACGGTCGGCCAATTTCAGCGATGCGAAATACTTTATCCGCTATTTCCAGTTTGACGGACAGGGAGCATTGCGGTATTACAGCGAACCGCCGTATATGCCCAATGACCTGTACCTCTTGCCACAGACACAATTTAGGTTGTATTACACCTCGCAATCCACCGTATCACAGGCGTTTGATATTTGGATTTCGGACAATTTCGGAAACGAAAAGCAAGTCAGTTTCCAGTTTAACAGCCGTGATTAAAGACAGAAAAATCCTGCCCGATGTGGCGGGATTTTTTAGTAGACTTAAAATGTAGTGTACTTTGCTCTTAAAGGACACGATTATAATATTGTGTATAATAAATCGCTTCGTTATCTTTGCTAATAGAAAATATTAAAATACTTAAAGTGTTTTTGCTTTAAGTCTCGATACTGAAAACTGGTAATTTTTAAGACAACGAGACAATAAGTAGGAATACTCACGCCATAGGCGTGGGTGCTCGCTTATTCGTTGTCAGGCATACCAGTGCCCCAGTATCGGTAAGTGTAGTTGCCTGCGCTTTTTTTATTGCAGGTCGCTACTTTTAAAACAGATATTATGAATACTGGAAAAGACAACAAAAACAATGTCTATGTAGCGGTCATAGATGACAATCCAAAGCTTCGGGATATGTCTGTAAAGCAACTTGAAAATTCGGGATATACGGTATTGTTCCAATCGGGTTACGGGCAGGATGCCCTACAAAAAATAAAAGAGGGTGGCAAGTTGCCGGATGTCTGTCTCATAGAGGAAGACTTTGCTACTGCTAAACTTTTGCTCGAAAAGTACCCCGATTTAAAAGTTCTAATTTCCAGTACGGACGATAACGAGGAAAGTGTAACGAGTATGCTAAAGGCAGGTGTTTCGGGCTATATACTGAAATTCGCTGACCCCGATGGAATGCTAACCGCCGTTAAAGCATTGAGTGAAAATAAAAAATATTTCAGCATGGGGATTAGGGGGGTAGCAATGGAATACTTTAAAAGTCAATCATAAACGTAGGTTTCTTTGCTACTTTCTTTTTCGTCTCAACTCACGAAAGAAAGTAGTCTGTTTCAAGCACAGCTCTTTTGAAAAATGCAATGGAGGAAACTGCGGGATGCGAGCATTTGACCAAGGGGGTGTTCCACTTTTCGCAAAAAAGACTGTTCCGACCTGGGGAGGATCTGTCTTTTTTGCCCGAACAGATTTTAATAAAAATGGGAACGGCGCACCGTTCCCTAAAATTCACGAATTACAAAATACATGACCACCATCGCTCCAATAATCACCACAAAACAGGTCACGGGCAAAAGCTTCATAATCGAAGTACCTTTTTGCAAATTCGGGTAAGTCCATTTGCTCAACCTGTTCATAGGCAAAATCTTCCTCGTCCTTGTATTCGCCTATATAGTCATCGTCAAAGTCGCTTATTAGGTCGCTTATATCCCCCTCGGATAGCTTACGGTGTCCGTTGTCGCACCATATTAGGAATGCTTCTTTTCGGGTTTCGTCCATATCTTCCAAAGCCTCCAAAACTTCAAATATGTTATCACTTATCCAACACTCACCGATTAAGCCCTTAGGTATGTTTTCGTAGTCTTGAAACATAAATTCGGGGTCTTCCTCGTTATCGTGTAGCTTCTTGCAAGCGGTGTAAAATTCCTCGCTGTTCGCATAATCGGAAAGGTCAAGCCATTTCCCGAAGATTGAACCGTCATTGTATTTTCTGTATGTGCCGACATATACCCTTGCTTCCGATGTGTTTATTTGTTGTATCATTTCTTTACCGTTTTAAATTGTTTTTGATTTATTCGGCAATGAGAGGTGGTGCTGTTGTTTTGTTTCAATACCATTTCCAATGCTTTTAATTCTCATGTCTGACATTTTTTTTATTCGTGTAAAGAGCCGGAGTATGCTGTGTTTCGTTTCGGGAGCAGTTTAGGTTAGTGTTTAGGAGGCACAAGGTTTTGGAAAACAAATACTACCCAACGGGTGGAGATTTTTTTTCAAACTTGCATGACCTTTTGCCTCCGTTAAGAACACGTCCAACCTTTGCTCCATGAAACGTGAACAACAGGCATACTCGCTTTTTACATTAAAACCAATTGTGGAAGTAAGGAGGATAGTGTGTGGAAAATGGTTCAGAAAGAATTTAATATCTGTTAGTACGGCTACAGGTGATTGAAGTTTGGAGTGGAACAGCCCAACCTGTGGAACGACATCTTCAATTTCCTATTCCCAATCATAGCCCTAAGCTCTTTTGCGGTCAGTAGTGAAGCGAATGCCGTAAATGTGCTTTGGCTATTGTAATGCCACGCGCCAATCTAAGCCAAGTAATCCAGTAAGAAGACATATTCTAATGCTCGTTCCATCAACTCGATAAGTTTGTTTATGCGGATTAATCTGCACGGTTAGCAGGCAAAAATGAGTTGAGATGGAGAAAGAAAAAACGAACGATTTAACTCCCGAAAGAGTTGTGCAAATCTTGAAAAAGAAAGGAACAGAGGTCGATTTAGAGGAAGCAAAAACCATCTTGGAGTTTGTCAAGAAGATAGCTGACATTGCAGTTAACCAATATCTAAGAGGAAAACTTTAATCTAATGAACAAAGAAAACTGTTGTGATGAGAAAGGCAGATTTATACATACGTGTATCGACAGACGAGCAAGCGGACAAGGGATATTCGCAACGTGACCAAGAAGACCGATTAAGAAAATATTGTGAGATAAAAGGCATTCCGGTAAGGGATGTTTACATAGAAGACCATTCGGCAAAATCTTTCAAACGTCCGGAATGGCAGAAATACTTATCCAACCTACGCAAAACAAAGAACAATAAAGCGGGGTCGATAATACTATTTACCAAATGGGATAGGTTTAGTAGAAACGCAGGGGATGCCTACCAAATGATTAACCAGTTACGTACACATGGCGTTGAACCTGTGGCAATCGAACAGCCCTTAGACCTTACCATTCCCGAAAATAAAATCATGCTTGCGTTCTATCTTGCTTCACCCGAAGTGGAAAACGACAGGCGTGCGTTAAATGTTTTTCACGGAATGCGCAGGGCGAAAAAAGAAGGGCGGTATATGGGAACAGCGCCTTTGGGGTATGTCAATAAGATAACAGAGGGCAAAAAGAAATTCATTGCACCCCATGAATTTGAAGCTCCGCTTTTAAAGTGGGCGTTTGAACAAATCGTTTCCAATAACTTCAATACGGAACAGATATGGAAAATGGTTCGGGAGAAAGCCGATGGAAAAGGTCGGTTCAGCAAAAATAACTTTTGGGTAGCCGTCCGAAACCCCTTGTACTGTGGCAAAATATTCATTCCTCCCTACAAAGAGGAAAAGGGATATTTTGTCAAAGGGCAACACGAGCCATTAATCAGCGAAAAGACGTTTGCCGATGTCCAGGATATTCTCGATGGGAGAAAAAGGGAAGTAAAGCCTAAAGTTGTAGCTATGGAGAACCTACCGCTTCGAGGCTTTCTCAAATGCCCTAAATGCACACGTATGCTGACTGGAAGTGCTTCAAAAGGAAAGATGGGCAACTACTATAACTATTATCATTGTACTTCCTCATGCGGTGTACGGTTTAGGGCAGAACCTGCAAATGAAGCTTTTCTTAAACAGTTACAGTATATGTCGCCAAAAGAAGGTATGGTCGATGTCTTTATTGAAGCTTTTATAAAAGACTTCAATAACAAAACCAAAGCCCAAAACACGGAAAGGACAAATATCATAAGCGAGATTGATGCGTTGAACAAACGCTATCAAAACGCACTTTTAAAGAATGCCGATGGAGAAATGGCAGATGACGATTTCCAAGAAGTAAAGAGATTGACCAAAGGCAAGATTGAAGTTTTCGAAAGAAGATTAAACGACTTGGCGGTTGTGGGAACAGAGATTAAAGACTTAGTGGCTTCCACCTTAAAAAAGGTCGCAAACATTGATAGACGCTATGAAAACGGCGATATTGAAGAAAAAAGGCTTATAGTGAGTTCGATGTTCCCCGAATTTTTGGAATTTGACGGAACACGACATCGAACTCCAAGGCTAAATTCTGCAATTGCTCTTATTTATCAGAATAACAGCAAGTTACAAGGCAAAAAAAATGGGACAAGTCTATCTTTTCTAGACTTGTCCCAAGAAGTGATCCCGCTGGGATTCGAACCCAGGACCCATACATTAAAAGTGTATTGCTCTACCAGCTGAGCTACGGAATCGTTGTTCTTTTATCGAGAACCCTTCGTTGTTTGAAGTGATGCAAAGGTAG
>NZ_JBSHMI010000007.1:0-289499 GCF_053645235.1 Sphingobacterium sp. NPDC055346 | reverse complement strand
CGGGTACGCTCCGGCCGGTTTACCTGTTCTCTCCGGACCATTCCCGAACATGCCCCGAACGAGTCCCGAAGGAGAGCCACAAAAAAACACCTCAATTCCAATCCAAAAAGAAACAAAAACCGGTTCCCTCCCCTCCAGCATCCTGAACAAAAAACAAAAAGGCCATCTTGAAATATTTCAAGATGGCCTTTATATCTTATCTATATATAAACTACTGCTTAAATACCCAAAACCTTTGGAGCGTATAATTGAACCCTAAAGAGACAATGATCTCCACTATAAGTTTGGACAGCAGGAAGTGCAAATGCCAGATGTCTACCAAAAGATGGATCCCCAAGGATTTAAGGGTAATGCTACCGACAACAACGATGATAAACTTCCACAGTTGGCTACCAATGGATTTCTGTGTATTCCCAAAGGACCAATACCGGTTGATGGTAAAATTAACAATGGCACCCAAGCTTCCCGAGATCACGTTGGAAAAGGGGGCAGAAAATTTCAGTATCGTATAACAAAACGTGTATATCCCAAAATCAGAAAGTCCGCCAATAAAAGCGGACAGCTGTGCTCTGAGAAATACCCTTAGTTTGTCGGACATGTCTTATTCTTTAATTTCTGTTTCCTTTAGCTTGTTTGCTTTTTCTTCCAGATCCTTTGCATCCCCAAGGTCCAGTAATTTCTTGGTGTCGGTAATATTAATGAAGAACAGGATAATACAGATCAGCAATACCGAATAGTTAATGGAACCAGGAACGATAACTTCCAAGACCATGACCAAACTGATGATGACACGGATTTCGGTCGGGCCTAATAATCCGGCATCGATCGTATACTTGTCGGTGATCCTATACCTCAATTGGGAGATGATCATCGCCCATCCATATAATGCCACCAAGGTAAAGCCAAGGTATTTAAAATCACCGGTTGCATAAAAAACATAACCTAGTCCGATCATCACGGTTGAGATCCAGTCCATGACGATGTCAAGCGCAAAACCATACCATTTACGGGATTTATTCCTATAGAAAGCGATCCTTCCGTCCAAAGAGTCTCCGAACCACTGTACGAAGAAACCTACGATACCCAGGAAAAGGAAATTAATGTTCACATATTCCGCAAGCAAGAAACTTCCCAGGATCATAAAAGAACCGAAAAGACCGATGGCAGTCAGGCCATCAGAAGATATCCATGCGGGGATCTTTGGAACGAGATAGGATATTAACTTCTGTTCCGGATTACTTAAAATATTAGTACGCTTTCTGTCTTGAAAAAGCTTTTTATTAATTTTTTGTCCACTCATTTCAACTGAAAATTTAGAGCCACTTATTTTCTTTATACCAAAATAAACTCTCCTTCAATCCTTCATCCAATTTATATTGGGGATCAAAGTTTAAGTTCTGCATTGCATGTGTTATATCACAACCCCAGTTTTCTGCGGTTAGCTCTCTTAGTCTTTCAGGGTAGATGACGGGAGTTTTGGATGAGTTGCGATATAGTCTTTGTGAGAGTTCGGCAACGCTTTTCACCAGACTTAAAGGAACATGCATTCTGAATAGTCGTTTGTTCAGGACTTCCTTGAAAATCTCAGCCATGGCATATCGGGAATAGACCTCGCCATCACTGATATTATACGTCTGGAGTCCATCTTGTTTTACCATGCAACCTTTCAACAGTACGTCTACAAGGTCCTTGACATAGATAAAACTCAATTTCTGTGGATTTTTCCCGATATAGGGGTCCAATCCTTTGTTCATTGTATCGAAAAGGATAAAAATATCCTTTTCGCGGGGTCCATATACGGCCGTTGGGCGGAATATGGAAATTGGGGCATCGGGATATTTATCCTGAATCATCAATTCAGAAGCTTCCTTGCTCCTGCCATACACCGTCAATGGGCGATATGGCGTTGATTCGGTGATCAATTGGTCACTGGTGTAGGGAATCGGACCGATGGCTGCCAAGCTACTTACGTAACTGATCCTTTCCAAAGGCATGATATCCGCAGTTGCCGCCGACAGAATAGCATCTGTATAGCCAACATTGACTTCCCGCATTATATTTTCATCTTTAGCCTTAGTCATTGCAGCGGCATGGATGATATAATGGTACTGTTCTTTTTCGAAAAGTGCTTTTAATTCTTCCTGATTTCCCAGGTTGGGATAGACAAACTGATCGACATAGGGCTGTATATCTTGGATTTTGCTGGATTTACGAACCGCAGCATGCACCTCAAGACCTAGGTTTTGGGCAGCCTCAACAAGGTGAGAGCCAACAAAACCACTCGCACCAGTTATGAAAATCTTTTTTTTCATATCGCTTTTTCGAAAAGGCGATAGCGCTTATAAAATTCAGCGTTGATCTGTTCAATAGCGTGATTCATGAGGTAGTTGTGGTCCAACATCCAGGAACATTCCGCTTCGACGATTCCCGATGGGATTGCATTCTTGATGATCCGTCCGTAAAGACAGGCTTCAATACCTAATTTCCTGTAATTGTCCAGTACCCCTAACATTAAAACCCTTACAGATTTTACTTTTTTCAAGCCAAACAATAGCTTGAAGATACCGGTTGGGAACAACCTGCCGCGTTTGATCTTGATCTGGATTTCGTTGACATTTGGAATACCTAGCGCAAATCCAATGATATCATCCCCTTTTTCTGCCACAATGCAATACTTAGGGTCAACGATCATTTTCAAATCTTTTGCGGTATGCATAAACTCCTCATCTGTCATGGGAACAAACCCTAGGTTTTTATCCCAGGCTTTATTATAGACTTTCTTGATCTTGTCAGCTTCCCTTGCGAAATCTTTCATGTTGATTTCCCTCAGAATGATTCCAGAACGTTTCAGCCTAGTTTCCAATTTATCCAAAAGGAGAACAGAGCGTTTATTTGAGTTTTCCTTATTTACCAGGTAAGCCCTCAGGTCCACTTTCTTAACGAAGCCGGCAGCTAAGATCAAATCTTGGTAATAAGGAGGATTATAAGGCATCATGGCCATTGGAGGCCTATCGAAACCTTCAACCAAAAGACCCACGCTGTCATTGGTTGACAGGTTGATGGGCCCCACCATATTGTTTGCACCCTTTCCTTTCACCCAGGCTTCAGCAGCTTGGAACAATTTATCGGCAACCTCCTGATCATTTACACAATCAAAGAAACCGAATTGCCCTTCATTTACATTATTAAACTGATTATGGTTTGTATTGTAAATTGCTGCGATCCGCCCGACAATCTTTTCATCTTGATAAGCCAAGAACAATTGCACGGATGAATGCTTATAGAACGGGTGTTTAGCGGGATTCAACATATCATCCTGTGCAACAAAAAGCTCTGGAACATAATTTGGATCTCCTTCATAAAGGTCATGAGGAAAATCGATAAATTTTGCTCTTTGTTTTTTGCTTTCAACAGGAACTATAGTAATCACTTTTATCTGATTTTATTCACTAATAAAACTTTCAACTTCCAATGCTTTGAACACTTTGGTCATTTTCTCGACAGCTTCATCGATTTGATCGAAGGTATGTGTAGCCATCAGGGAGAAACGGATCAGGGATTCTTCAGCAGGAACAGCAGGAGCAACGACAGGGTTTACAAAAACTCCGTCATCCTGAAGCATTTTAGTAACGATATATGTTTTTTCGTTGTTTCTAACGAAAACAGGTAAGATTGGGCTTTCGGTAGCACCAAGGTCAAATCCGTTTTCCAACAACAATTTTTTAGCATAGTTGGTATTCGCCCACAATCTTTCTATATGCTCAGGTTCTGTCTGGATAATTTCCAATGCTTTCAATGTTGAAGCTACAGAAGCAGGCGTCATACTTGCACTGAACATCAATGAACGGGCACGGTGTTTCAAAAATTCTATTGTATCACTGTCTGCCGCAACGAAACCGCCTAATGAAGCCAAGGATTTACTGAAAGTACCCATGATCAAGTCAACCTGGTCGGTCAGACCGAAGTGGCTTGCCGTACCTGCACCGTTATGACCGATTACGCCTAAACTATGGGCATCATCACATAATATTGCAGCATCAAACTCGTTAGCTACTTGAACAAGTTCAGGTAATTTTACGATATCACCTTCCATACTGAAGATACCATCGGTTGCAATCAACTTAAAGCTTTCTTCAGGAAGGCGGGAGATTTTATCTCTCAGGTCTTCGATATTGTTGTGAGCGTATTTAATAACTTTTGAGAATGACAAACGGGAGCCGTCGATAATCGAGGCATGATCACGTTCGTCCAAAAGGATGTAGTCATGACGACCCGTTAAGCAAGAAAGGGGTCCTAAGTTAGATTGGAAACCTGTACTGAAAAGGATAGCTGATTCCTTGCCGACATAATCAGCAAGTTTCTCTTCCAGTTCCACGTGGATATCCAACGTACCGTTTAAAAAACGGGAACCAGCACAGCCAGTACCGTATTTTTCAAGGGCATCCTGAGAAGCTTTAATAATTCGAGGATCGGTCGTCAGTCCTAGGTAAGAATTCGAACCAAACATTAATACTCTGCGGCCGTCAATTTTTACTTCGGTATCCTGTTTAGATTGGATCGGTCTAAAATAAGCATATAAGTTTTTTGACTTGATATCTCCTAACTCGCCATTTAAAAACCGCGCAGTTCTTTCGTTTAATTTTCCCTTGCTCATTCGTCAGGTATCTATTTTCTCAATAATATTTACTTTTTGAACTTTTAACAAAAAACGTCAAAAATCCCACAAAGGTACAAAACAAGTTCTATTCACATAAATTAAATCATGTTTATATTACTTTTTACTACCTTTCTTTACAAAAAATCGACGCAAACATACAAAACTTAAACCTCAAATCATGTTTCATTTGACATATAAATATCATAAAATTAAATTAATATTAAGAGAATGTTTAGTGTATATTACATGGAAATTTTGCAAAATTTCATAAATTCTTACATTTGTGCTTCAATATAATTAATAAAAATGGCAATTTCATCAACGGTTAACATTAAAAACAAACGCGCATCCTTTGAGTATCACCTACTTGACACGTATGTTGCGGGCTTAGCTTTACTGGGTACCGAGATAAAATCCATCCGTCAAGGCAAAGCAAACATCAATGATAGTTTCTGTGCCTTTTTTGAAGATGGCCTTTACATCCGTAACATGCACATTGCTGAATATTCATTTGGATCATTCTATAACCATGAATCCAAAAGAGACCGTAAATTGCTCTTAACCAAGAAAGAGCTGAAGAAATTGCGTGAAAAGGGAGAAGAAAAAGGCTTTACCATTGTACCATTGCGCATCTTCATCAACGATCGAGGTTTTGCCAAGGTAGAGATCGCCCTGGCACAGGGTAAAAAAGATTTCGACAAGCGTGAAACCATTAAAGAGCGTGAAAGTAAGAGAGAATTGGACCGCGCTATGAAACGCTAATATCTATTTTTCGCTGGTAATTACCTGGAGTCATATTTTCCCGAGCCTTGAATAATCGGCTGAAATAATTGACATCGGTAAAGCCACAAGCGTAACAAACCTCCTTAATAGACATATTCGCACTCAGCATTTCCTTTGCCTTCCGCAAGCGTTCCCGAATGACGAGCTCCATCGGAGTAATCCCATATTCATCCTTAAACATCCTAAAGAGCGTAGCCTTGCTCATGTTAGCCTTTCGGCTTAGGTCTTCAATGGTAATTCTTTCCGTTAGGTTTTCCCTAATATATCTTTTCAGGTTAGACATCTCATCATTAGCTGTTGAATGAGGTTCAACCAGTTCGCCTAATTGCTGTTGCTGAATAATCCTAATCAACAGCTCCTTGAACAATAGATCTGCAAGTACATCCTTAAAAGGATCGTCGCTGATCATATTGCTAAATAATTTATTGGTCAAACTTGCCAGTTCATCGGTATTTACCAAATGGAACTTGTTCCAGGAGAAATCCCAAGAAAGGCTATTATTTATTTTAGGGTATGCATTATTCAGGTAATCAATGGTTTCCTCGATTTTATCGGCAGAAATCAACAAGGCCGTACATTGGGTGGGCTCCATTATCTTTGCATCAGGAAAATCAATTTTCATGGATCTATCAGCAGGGAGCACGAGGGTTTCTCCAGGGAGATAATCAAAGGCAGGCACATCTTCGAGGTGCATAATTTTCTTTCCCTTCAGCATATTGATAATGACCATATCATTAAACTGTAGGGGTACCAAGTGGCTCGGTTGATAAGTTTCATACACATTCAACTCAAAATTGTTCAATGTATACGCACGTCTATTTTCAACCAACGTGTTCAATTCCCTCTCCGACGAATAAGGAAGCTCTCGGACTAAATTATTCTTTCCCATACTACTCTATTTTATAATTGGCTGTTAACCAAAAATAAAAAAAAGTAAACAAAATCAAAAAACAAGCTATTTGAAAATATTATGCTATGATTAGCGACGATAATGCTATATAAAAAAATTGCCTCTTGGTAAATTTGAGAAAGAGTCCAATATAAACTATTAAAAACACAGAACTATGAGCGCATTAAATAGACCAACGTTCAAAGAGCGTTACGATAATTACATTAATGGAACCTTCGTTCCACCCACTCAAGGAAAATATTTTGACAATATCTCCCCTATAGATGGCAAACCATTTACACAGGTTGCCCATTCCACAAAGGAGGATATTGATAAAGCTGTTGAAGCAGCAAGCAAGGCTTTTGAAACTTGGAGCAAGACCTCATCAACGGAACGCAGCAATATTTTATTCAAGATTGCAGACCGTATTGAACAGCACTTGGAACAGGTTGCCATTGTAGAAACGATTGACAATGGAAAAGCAGTACGTGAAACATTGAATGCCGATATTCCATTGGCAATTGATCATTTCCGTTATTTTGGTGGAGTGATCCGAGCTGAAGAAGGATCATTATCTGAATTGGATAGCAAAACGGTATCCTTAATCGTTAATGAGCCAATCGGTGTAGTGGCACAGATCATACCTTGGAACTTTCCGATCTTGATGGCCGTATGGAAATTGGCTCCTGCCTTGGCTGCGGGCTGTACCGTAGTCCTCAAACCGGCAGAGAGTACGCCTACATCCATCATGGTATTGATGGAAATCATTGGCGACTTGCTTCCTCCGGGAGTAATAAACGTAGTAAATGGATTTGGATCAGAATTAGGTAGGCATCTAGTGACCCATCCGAAAGTAGCGAAAGCTGCCTTTACTGGATCAACTGCTACAGGTAGAATGGTCATGCAATATGCTACGGAGAACATTATCCCGGTTACCTTGGAATTAGGTGGTAAATCACCGAATGTATTCTTTGAGTCTGTAATGGACGAAGATGATTCATTTTTGGACAAAGCAATCGAAGGAGCAGTATTGTTTGCCCTGAACCAAGGTGAGATTTGTACCTGTCCATCTAGGTTATTGATCCAAGAGTCCATCTATGACAAGTTTATAGAGCGCGTCATTGAACGAGTGAACCAGATCAAAGTTGGAAACCCATTGGATCCAACCGTGATGATGGGAGCCCAAGCTTCCAAAATACAGAAGGACAAAATTATGTCCTATATTAAATTAGGAAAAGAGGAAGGTGCAGAAGTATTGACTGGAGGCGATGAAAACCATTTAGGTGGAGATATCGACGACGGTTACTACATCAAGCCTACTTTATTCAAAGGGAACAATAAGATGCGCATTTTTCAAGAAGAGATCTTCGGCCCTGTATTGGCCGTTACGACCTTCAAGGATGTAGACGAGGCCATCGCCATTGCGAACGACACCATTTATGGTTTAGGAGCAGGTGTATGGACCCGTGATGCCCATGAACTTTATATGGTCCCTAGAGCCATTCAGGCTGGCCGTGTTTGGGTAAACCAATATCACAGTTATCCTGCTGGTGCTCCATTTGGTGGTTATAAACAATCCGGCATAGGACGTGAGAACCACAAAATGATGTTAGCCTATTACCGTCAAGCTAAAAACATGCTCATCTCATACAGCAAAGAAAAGCTTGGATTCTTTTAATAGAGTTTAATAGTTAAATGTGTGAAAAGGGGTTATGCTCTATAACCCCTTTCTTAAAACTGCTAGAATTATGATCTCAAGGATAGATGTAACCGAAAATGCGAAAGCCGTAATCAAGGAATTAGAGGAAAAGCATGGCCCATTGATGTTTTATCAAGCAGGTGGCTGTTGTGAAGGAACCCAACCACAGTGCTTTGAAAAGGGTGGATTTTACCCCAGGATGAACGATGCCATGATAGGCCTGGTCGAAGGTTTTGAGTTTTGGGTAGACCGCGATCTTTTCGAATACTGGAAGTTTTCACATTTTACATTGGATGTACTGGATGGGTTTGGACCAGGAGGATTTTCATTGGAAACCCCTATGGGAAAAACGTTCAAGATCCACTATCGGTTATTTACGGAGGAAGAACTGAAGGAATTACCTGAGGTCATCCGGAATGAATAATAAAAAATTGATCTTTTTGGGTTCAATTGCTTTCTGAAAGTCAATAAACCCTAATTATGCTGTTTTTTTGATAAATGATCTGTAAATTTAATGAAAGGTCGAATTTATTAAACCCAGAAAAACAGATGACAAGCCCTTCCCTATTCTCTTCATTAAAACTTTCCCATTTAGAACTCAAAAACAGAATCGTTGTTTCGCCAATGTGCCAATACAGTGCAGTTGATGGCTTTGCCAATGATTGGCATTTGGTACATCTCGGCCAATTTGCCATTGGACGTGCAGGAGCAGTGATCCAAGAGGCGACTGCAGTAAGTCCTGAAGGCAGGATTTCTTATGGCGATCTCGGGATTTGGAAGGATGAGCATATCAAAAAATACAAACAGATAACCAATTTTATTAAAAGTCAGGGAAGCCTAGCGGGGATCCAATTGGCACATGCTGGAAGAAAGGCAAGTACGGATCTGCCGTGGATAAGCAGGAAACAATTTTCTCCAGATGAGGAACATGGTTGGCAGACTGTTGCTCCCTCTCCTATTCCATACCATGAAAAAGAACATCCACCCATTGGTTTAAGCCAGAGCGAGATCCAAGAAATCATTGCCCAATTTAAGGACGCAGCAGCAAGAGCAGTTGAGGCTGGTTACCAGATCATAGAAATCCATGCCGCCCATGGCTATTTGATCCATCAGTTCCTTTCACCTCTGGTCAATTTCAGGGAAGATGGGTATGGAGGTAGCTTCGAAAACAGGGTCAGGTTTCTGTTGGAAATCGTAGATGCCATCAAATCAGTTTTAAAAACTGAGCATTCGCTATGGGTCCGCTTATCGGCGACCGATTGGGCAGATGGCGGTTGGGACATTGAACAGACAGTTAAATTGACCCACCTCTTGAAAGGGAAAGCTGTTGAAGTGGCTGATATTTCTTCTGGAGGAGCTGTATCCTTCCAGAAAATCCCAGTTGAACCAGGCTATCAGATACCCTTTTCCGATCAGGTCAAACAAGCCAGTGGGATTGGGACAGGAGCTGTAGGCTTGATCACTAGTGCCAAACAGGCACAGGACATCCTAGATCGAGGTGCTGCAGATCTGATTTTATTGGGCAGGGAATTCTTGCGTCATCCCCACCTTGTCTACACTTGGGCCCAAGAATTGGGCGTAGAGCAGAGCTGGGCACCTCAATATGCAAGGGCAAAGATTGAATAGGAATTATTCTACATCCAAACCTTCCAAGACTGGAATAGGCTTTTTGTCATCTCCCAAAGCTACGAAGGTAAAACGGCCTTGGATCGCCAGTTCGCGACCATCTTCATACATACCTTCTCTAAAGATTTCTACATAAACCTTTAGGCTTGTCCTTCCGACGGTCTCTACACGGGCTACAGCTTCTACAATGCTTGCAGAAGGTATAGCTTTATGGAAATCGATTTTGTCTGTAGATACTGTAACTAGGGATTTTCTACAAAAACGTGTAGCACACATAAAGGAAACCTCATCCATGATCGCCATGGCTTTACCACCGAACAAGGTGTCATGATGATTGGTAAGGGAAGGAAACACAGTCATGGTAATTCGTGTTTCACTTTGATCGATACGTTCTTGAATAGTCATTTTATGAATTGAGCCGCAAAGTTAATCAACTTTTTCGCTTTCTACGACTATTCCGATGCCTTTCAGCAGCATCGAAGCGTTAAAGATGGTACATGCACCATCCTTTAATTTGTAATCAAACAACATTTCAGAACCATGCACCTGTATATCAAAATGATAATTTTTAAGGTATCCCGGATAATCATTAACGAGTTCAGAAAGTTGAAGGTCATGGGTGGCCAACATTCCGCGTCCATGTAGTTCAATCAACTTCTTGATGATCGCTTTTGATCCTAAATATTTATCCACGGAATTGGTTCCCCTTAACATTTCATCGATCAAGAAATAGCTTGACTTAATATCCTGTACCCGCTCCAAGATAAATTTCATGCGATCTAATTCGGCCTTAAAGGTTGAAGTGCTCTCGTTCAAGGAGTCCTTGATCCGCATGTATGTCACCAATTGATAGATAGGGAGGGCGAACTTCTTGGCACAGACTACAGCACCAGTATAGGCTAATACCGCATTTATACCTATTGTCCTTAGGAAAGTACTCTTACCGGCCATATTGGAGCCTGTGATGAGCGCTATTTTATGGTCATGGGCATCATAATCATTAGCGATGGATTTATTGGCTGGGATCAAGGGATGATTGATATCTTCAGCAAAGAGTTGGTCTTTTTCAAAATCCTCCAAAATACTTGGCTGTGTCCAATCTGGATGGTTGTACGCAAGGATGGATAAAGAAACCAGACTTTCATATTTTGCCACAGCGTCAAAACCGGACAGAATGGAATCTTCATATTGATCTTTCCATTTGCTGATGGCCATGACCTGCTTAAAATCCCACAGGGCAAGCATGTTTAGGATGGCACCTATCAGCATATTATTACGTACGTCCAATTTATCGATCAACTTACCCAGTTCATTGATGATACTGGAAAGTTTCTTTTGCTGAGCTTCTACTTCGATCTTTTTTTGAAGCTCCTGATTTAAGGCAGCTGTATACTTTTTATCTTCCATCAATTTGATGGCATCGGCAAATCCAATCAATGATACGCCAATCTTATCGATCTTATTGGAGAAATGGCTGACCTTGCCGGCTTGGACCATCGTCCATAACAGGTGGATGATGCCTAAGCCTAGGAGATAGCCTCCGATATTATGGACAAACACAGAAAACAAGATTCCAGCCAAAAATATCCATGGAACTATGGGAACATACATTCTATAGAAGGCGTTGCCAAATTGGAAAGATTTATCGTGGAAATAGCTATAGATATAGGATCTTAAGTTGATCTTGGAGCCTAGATTGAACAACATTTTGGTTTGGAAAGCCTGCAGATGTTCAGGGTCTGCTTTCAGTTCCTGAACCGCTTCCTGCCTTGCAGATATCTCTTTTTTGTTAGATGGAGCGTCCATCCATGAATGCAAAACCGCAACTCCATCTTTTGTCGCACAACGGTTGACCAGCTCGAACAAGGAATTAGGGCCGAATATATCCAGGTCTGAACTATAGGGGTGTTTAGGGTCTTCGAATGCCTCCCCATCATCGTACATGTTCTTCTTACGGTCTTGAACATGCAGTTCATTTTCATTGACACTCAAAAAGACTTTAGCCTCCTGCAGTTTTCGATCCACCTTTGCCTGTCTATATACCAGGAATGCAAAGAGAAAGATAACCAATAGAAAAGCACCCAAGACCAGAAAGATATTGTTCAGGGAGAACAGTTGCCAAATACCTATAGCCCCAAGGACCATTAGCCCCAAACGGAGAAAGGCATTTTTATTGATTTGCTTCTCTAATGATTTTATTTCCTCTTTGGTCCTATTGACATTGCTTTGGTAGAAATCTGCACTCATAGGAGCTAAGGTAGGGAAAAGACAACAGACAACAGACAACAGACTATAGAAAATGCATGTTTAAAAGCATTTTGCAATTATTAATCCTGCTTATTTTCACCTAAATCAAGCATCAAAATTGAATTAAGTAATCCTGAACTGTCTATATATACATCCTACCTTAATTTTAAGACAAAAAAAGACGCATTTAAGCGTCTATTGTCTGTTGTCTAATGTCTGTTGTCCTTACTCACCAAGCCTGATCCCCTACAAGAGGCACGAACCTGAAGGTATCGAGTTCGATTCTTTCGAAGTCGTTTTCACCTACTCGAAGGATGGTGACCATTTTTTGGAATTTCTCATCACCTACAGGGATAACCAAAAGACCTCCCAAACGAAGTTGTTTCAGCATTTTTTCAGGTACAAAGGGAGCCCCGGCAGTTACGATGATTTTGTCATAGGGTGCTTTTTCGGGGATACCTTTGGAACCATCGCCCAAGAAAAAGTTTGGCTTATAGCCCATATAGGGCAATACCTGAATGGTTCGATGGTAAAGGTTTTCCTGACGCTCAATGGTATACACATCAGCTCCCAATTCCATAAGGATACAGGTCTGATAACCAGAACCCGTACCGATCTCCAGGACTTTATCACCTTTTTTGATGTGCAGCAATTGGCTTTGATAAGCTACGGTGTAGGGTTGGGAAATCGTCTGGCCATCACCGATTGGAAATGCAATATCCCGGTAAGCTTGGTTCCAGAAGGTTTCATCAAAAAAGAAATGACGAGGGACTTTTGCAATTGCCTGCAACACCTTCTTATCTTCAATCCCACGTTTTTCGAGATGTTTCACCAACTGCTTCCTTGCGCCCTGTTCCCGGTAATTGTCTATAAACTTATAAGCCATATGTCTCAAAATTACCCTTATTTTACCATATTATTAAGGTTAAAATGCAAAACATTCAAGCTCAGAACGGTTCTGAAAAATGAGAAAGAAAATATCCCTAAGCTTTATTTTTTGTACTTTTATACGTCTAGGAAATTAAAAAATAATATTCCTGGCCCTCACCCAAAAAATTGATAGAATGAAAAAACTGACTATTTATCTGTTTATCATATTACTGCAGTTTCAAGTAGTACTTGCTCAGGAGACTTCTCCGAACGATGATGATGTCATGAAGGTTCTTGCGATAGGGAATAGCTTCTCCGAGGATGCCCTAGAAAATTACCTACATGAGTTATCCACTGCTGCAGGCAAAAAGATTGTTATTGGCAATTTATATATCGGAGGTGCGCCACTAGACCTGCACCTTAAAAATGCCCACAATAACCTGAAAGCATACAGCTATCGAAAAATAAGCATGGACGGTTCCAAAAAGACTACGGAACAGACCAGTATTGAAGATGCCTTGGCAGATGAAAACTGGGATTATGTAAGTTTGCAACAGGCTTCACCACTTTCTGGAAAGTACAATGTCGTTATGCAAACCTTAACCGACCTTTGGACGTATGTATTTGCACATGTCCATCCAGATACCAAACTCGTTTATCACCAAACATGGGCCTACCAACAGGACTCTAAACATGAAGGCTTTACTAACTATGACAATAGTCAGAAAAACATGTACGACAGCATCATGAGCGTCACGTCGAGATTAGAAAAAACTGGTGATTATGCCTTTATCGTTCCTGATGGCACTACCATCCAGAATGGAAGGACCAGTTCCATTGGTGACCAATTCACTCGCGATGGTTATCACTTGAACCTGGACTATGGTAGATTTGCGGCTGCACTGACTTGGTATGCTAAACTTTTCGACCTTGATCCCACGAAAACAGACTATAAACCCGAAAAGGTGACGGATCTACAGGCGAAGATTGTAAAGGAAGCCGCAAAAAAGGCTGTGAAGAAACCATTTAAAGTATCAAGAGTAAAAAAGTAGATTAATAACATTTACTTAAAAGAAATTTAATTTCATGTTAACTTGCTTTGAAGGCTGTTGTTTTGTAAGTTTAGAATAGAACAAACAGGTGTGATATGGCAACTTTAAAAAATGGAAATAAAATCCCACTTAATGGAAAGGTGGGATTTTTTGTTTACAGTAGTAACAAAAGTCCAATCGCGACAAACCCAACTCAATTAAGATTGACCAAGGAAAGGATCTTTCCAAAGAAAAAGTCAGACTCCAAATTTAATTTTCTCAAAGCATACATTGCGGAGATCCTCCCCTATATCCGGTTAGGGTTTAAAAATTATCATAATGGATGGACCAGCTATCAAGCTGCCATGTCGTATAATTTTAAACATTCCGTTCTTGAAAAGGAATCTAGGTTTGAACTGAATTGGGAGAAATTCAGTATCAGTAGAGGTTTTGAAAATCCGATCCAGGATGTCAAAATCAACTTATGTCATGATTCGGATTCATTTAGGATTTCTTGGGATTACGATAAAGTTCTATCTAGTGCTTATGATATGGAAGGTTATAGGATCATGATCCTACTTCAACCGGAAATTAATGGGCCCAATAAAATCTACGGTATGGTAAATGGGAACCTTTTAGTGGAAAGACAACAACAACTCTTCTTAAGGAAACACAATAAGAATGCGATTTATCATATGTATGTTGCTTTTTTATCTAATGACGGCAGCTATAATTGTACAAATAGTTTGTACCTGGGGGAAATATAAATTAGGCGGATTGCCAAGAGTAAATAGCTTAATAACAAAAAAATATAATATTATTTAATCTGGGCTTTTGTAAATAAGGGGAGATTATATAAATTTGGCGCAATTTATAATTGTTCTAAATAAAAATAAGATGCACTACCTATACAAATTGTTAACGAAAACCCAGCTTTTACTGTTCCTGATTTTTCCAATTTCTTTAACCGCCCAACAACTGGAAATCCAGGTAAATAATGAAAACTCGGGTAGACAAGCCGATGTTAACATTAAGGTAAATGGAAAAACCATAGGAAAAACAGATAATAATGGATCAGTCCTTATCAATTATGAACAGTTCAAACTACCATTAAACCTACAGATCAGCCATTCGGGCTATTTAACCCTATTTCATACCGTTTCACCTGACACTGTAAAACAGCCACTGATCTTTACCCTGCAGGAAAAAAATGATTTAGATGAGATCGTAGTTACAGCAAGTCGCAAACCTGAACATATTTCAACAGTCCCATCCTCCATTTCGATATTAACGAGTAAAGAGATTGAAGCTCAAAGCCAAATCAACACGAATATTTCCAATATTTTGGGTAACAGCATTCCTGGTTTAGGGGTAAGTAGCAATAAGGCAACCAATACCGGACAAACCCTAAGGGGCAGGTCTGTTCTAGTGCTTATTGATGGAATTCCGCAGTCTACTCCGTTAATGAATGGTGCTAGAGATATCAGATCTATTGATCCTTCAGTAATTGAAAGAGTGGAAGTAATCAAAGGGGCAACATCCATTTATGGTAATGGTTCTGCCGGAGGTATTATCAATTATATTACAAAAACCAATAAGGATGCAAACAAGGCAATTTCTGGAAGCAGTAATCTTAGAAGCACCATAAACCCTCTACATTCTTCAGAGACGATTGGATATCGATTTGATCAAACATTATTTGGAAGGGCAGATAAATGGAATTATACAATCAGTGGTACAGCTGAGTATAATGGTCTCCAGCGGGATGCCGATGGCATTGCTCTTGGTCAGGTGGACGGTCTATCGAATTCACATCAGTACAATGCCTTTTTGAAGGTAGGATATGATATTAATGAGAATTCAGGAGTTACTGTCTTGTATAATTTTTTCAACAGTTCCCAACATGCCAAGTACATTAGTCAAACCGGTAAATATGGGCAAACACCGACTATTGGAATCAAAGGTGAAGATCCAGGAAAACCTACAGGTACTCCATATAACCATAATGCCATGTTAAGTTATTTCAATAATAATTTAATAGGTTCTACTTCCATTCAGGCTTCCTTGTATTATAATACTTTTCGCTCAATGAATAGATATATTGAGAAAGGAACTGCTTGGTATGGCCCGGGGCAAACACAAATTAATTCAGAGAAAAAAGGTTTAAGGCTTAACCTGAACACACCCTTTAAGCTATTCAATGCCAATTCCGATATCACCTACGGATTAGACCTGCTGAATGATGTAACTGACCAAAATTTAACGGATGGACGCATCTATATCCCAGATATGAATATGGTGAACATAGCGCCATATGCTCAATTGCGTATTGATGTGTTAGAAAACCTGATTTTAAAGGGAGGTGTAAGGTATGAAAATGCTACGGTGAAAATCAAGGATTTCAATACTATCGCTACAGGTCCTAACAACGAAGGCAGTATCGCGGTGACTGGAGGAAAAATACCCTATAAAGGTGCAACATTCAACGCTGGACTTCGATACAATAAATATGAAATTTTCAATCCATTCATTAGCTTCTCCCAAGGCTTTGCCATCAACGAGTTGGGAAGAATCGTAAGAAGGGCAACCGACAATGATCTGGATAGTATCAAAACTGACCCAGTAATCACCAATAACTACGAGATAGGATTTTCTAGCCATTACAGTATATTCAATTTCTCGGCATCCTATTACTATAGCACTTCAAAGATGGGGGTTGAATTAGTAGATGTTGGCGGATATTTAGTGGCACAGCGCCTACCTGAAAAAGTACAGGGACTAGAATTTACTTTGAATGCCGAGCTTTCCAAGCAATGGACCATAGGCGGAACATTTGCTCACGTGGAAGGAAAAGCAGAGGACTCTGAACAGGTATCTCACTACCTCAACGGCACGAGGATAGCTCCGAACAAAGCTACAGCCTACCTGATCTATACACCGACTGATGCATTAAATCTACAATTACATTGGATACATACAGGTTCTAGAGATCGTTTTGAACGCAATGATAAAGGCCTTTACAAAAACAGCGAAGGTCCGATCAAAACCATAGACCTCTTCAACTTATCAGCGAGCTACAGGATCAACAAACAATGGGGACTTGGACTTGGTGTGGAAAACCTATTGAACAAGGATTATTACCCGGTCATCAGTCAGTACAGGGCGGTGGATGCAGAATATGTAAAAGGTACTGGGACTACCGCATCATTAAATATTAATTATCGATTTTAAATGGTAAAAAGCTTCATCCTTTGGTTGCATAAATGGTTAGGCCTCACAACAGGAATCGTTGTTGTCATTTTAGGCCTGACTGGTTGTGTATACACGTTCTTTGATGAGCTAAAGTTAGTTTGTTATCCTGATCGATATATTTTAGATCAACGCTATCATTCTAGTGATGCCCTCCCCCTAAGTCAACTTAAAGAAATTGCCAGCAAACAATTAAATGATGGCGAGTCCATTTCTAGGGTTGATCTGTATCCGGAAAAAAACAGGAGTTGGATTTTTCGTGTTCAGGAAATTGATCCCGATGCATTTGGTTATTGGAATTACTTCAAGACCTATAAAAGGATCTTTTTAAATCCATACACTGGAGATCTACTCTTTGTGGAGAATTCGAAAACCGAGTTTTTCCAAGTTATTTTGCAGATGCACATGAACCTGTTGTTGGGCAAAAAATACGGGACATGGGTTGTTGGAATCTCAACAATAATTTTTGTCGTCATCCTAATTTCTGGAATGGTGGTTTGGTGGCCAAAAAGATGGAAAGGAAAACCGTTGAAACGCAGTTTATGGATAGATTGGAAATCGAAATGGAAAAGGCTAAACTATGATTTGCACAATGTTTTAGGCTTTTATTCTTTTCTAATTTCATTGGTTTTAGCTATCACGGGTCTGGTTTTTACCTATCCTTCCTTTAAAAAGGCCTACATTTCATTTTTCAATTCCTTTGATGGCTCTGAAATCAAGAAGCTTGAAGGAGAACCTTTTAAAATCCCCAACTATTATCCAGAGGGTGAACAGCTTGATAATGCGCTCCACTTCCTATTGGAAAAGTATTCCAATGCTGGAATGATGTCCATTAGAAGTAGTAAAGAAGAAGACGAAACTTTTGATGTTCAGATCAGGATGACGGAAATGAAGACTGGTGATTTTAGATGGTATTACTTCAATAAAAAAGAAAACAGTATTGAAAAGGTAACTTCTTCCGAAAATTTAAAAGCCGGTGACCGAATTGGGACATTAAATTACGACATTCATACGGGCAATATTTCTGGGTTGCCAACGAAAATCCTGGCTTTTCTTATTTCTTTAATTTGCGCGAGCTTACCAATTACAGGATTTGTGGTTTGGCGCAATAAGGTAAAAGGGCAAAAAAGAAAGGCAGAAAAGCAGATTAAAAAGCGTGATTTATTGAAATCCAATCAATAAGGGTCTACATCGATCTGAACGCGGACGCCCTTGTTTTTCTTATCCAATTCAAAATGCAATAATGCCTGTTTGATGAGTTCCTTTACTTTCGAAATAGAAATGTTTTTCCGTTCAATCTTCAAGGTAATGGTCTGAATAAAGTTATTCCTTACCCGAGCGACAAGCGGGGGTTCTGGCCCAAGGACACGTTCAGCTAACTGCTGTCTCAGTAGGGACGCTAATCTCTTTGCTGCATCATGTACAAGATCTTGATCGGTATGTTTTACATCAAGCTTGATCAATCTATAAAAAGGTGGATATTGATAATTCTTTCTTTCCGTAATTTCAGCCATAAACATGGCCATGTAGTCATGATTGGTGACCTGCTCGAGGATGCGATGGTTTGGAGTATTGGTTTGAATAATCACTCTTCCCTCCGACTGCCTTCTTCCGGCACGCCCTGAGACCTGTGAGAACAAAGAGAATGCCCTCTCATAAGCCCTAAAATCTGGAAAGTTGATCATTCCATCGGCGTTAATAATCCCAATTAAGCTGACATTACCAAAATCAAGTCCTTTCGTGATCATCTGCGTTCCGATCAGCACATCGAACTCTTGATTATCGAAAGCCGAAATGACTTTATCAAAACCATATTTCCCTTTCGTGGAATCCAGGTCAAGGCGTCCAATTCGCAGATCAGGCAGTTGGATTTCCAACTCCTCTTCCACTCGTTCTGTTCCAAAACCTTTGCTCTGCATATTTGGCAATCCGCAGGCAGGACAAGTCTGCACCAGTTCTTCTGAAAAGCCACAATAATGGCAATGCATCAGGTTACTGGTTTTATGGTAAGTCAAACTAACATCACAGTTCACACATTTAGCCACATAACCACAAGTGCCACATTGCAAAAATGGCGTATGTCCTCTTCTATTTTGAAACAGGATCACCTGCTCTTTATTTTGAACAGTTTCTTCAATGGCCTTCAATAGCTTCAGACTAAAATAAGAGTACATCTCTTCCTTTCGGCCAGCTTCGGCAATATCCACAATTTCGATTGTCGGCAGCTTGGCCTCACCAAATCGTTCCGTCAATTCAATCAGACCATATTTACCAGCCTTAGCATTGTAATAGCTCTCCACTGAAGGGGTAGCAGAACCCAATAGTACTTTTGCTTGATGCTGATGAGCCAAGTAAATTGCCGTATCTCGTGCATGATACCTTGGAGCAGGATCATATTGTTTATAGGAGTTCTCATGTTCTTCATCCACAATAATCAACCCTAGGTTATGGAAAGGAAGGAAAACAGAGGATCTCGCGCCAATGACTACCTTAAACTCACCCTTATTTACTTTATGCCATACTTCTGCACGCTCATTGTCATTGAATTTTGAATGGTAAACACCCAATTGATCCCCAAAATGCAATTTCAAGCGTTCAGTTATCTGTGCTGTCAAGGCAATCTCCGGTAGTAGGTACAATGCAGATTTACCCTCTCGAAGCACAGCCTCAATCAAACGGATAAAAATTTGGGTCTTTCCAGAAGCCGTTACTCCATGGAGCAAGGCAACATCTTTCTCAGCAAAGGAATTATTGATTTCATCAAAGGCCTGTTCTTGGGCTGGACTAAAACTAAAGTCTGGAGATAACAGAACATCAGTACCCTCAAATCTACTGACCAACTTTTCCTCAACTGTAAAGACACCTTTATCGATCAGGGCGGTTATTGCACCAGCTCCTGAACCGGATACTTCCATGATATCCTGTCTGCTGACATCATTCTTTGTTTTGATAAGTTGGAGAAATGCAATGATTGCATCCTGTTGCTTGGGAGCTCGATTTAAACTATCCAATAATTCCCGTCTACCCTCCGGATCATTGAATTCGGAAGCTAACCTCAGAAAAGCTTTGGTTTTTGCCTTATATTTCTGCTTGATTTCTTCAGAGATCAGGATATATCCATGTTCAAATAGGTTCCTCAATAAAGGGAATACCGTTTTTTGACCTAAGATTTTGATGACATCGTTTACCGTCAACTCACCAGCAAGATCCAAGGCTTCAAGAATCATATAGCCTTTATCTGAAAGCGAAGAACGATCTAAATTAGGGTCGTCTGATGCGACGATTTTAGTTTCAGAGGCCATTTTTAGGGCTGCTGGCAAAGCCGCCTGCATCACATCACCTACATAACACATGTAGTATTCTGCGATCCAATCCCACATCTGCAATTGAGTTTCATTGACAATGGGATCATTGTCTACAACATCTAAGATATATTTGGCTTCATATTGATGAGGAGGTTCAGTCGTGATATTCTTGACCACAGCTGAATAAATCTTGTTCTTACCGAACTGTACGATCACCCGAACTCCTACTGCTACCTTATCATTCAATTCAAAAGGAACTCGATAGGTATAGGACTTAGCAATCGCCAATGGCAAAATAACCTCTACAAAATAAGTGACACGACCAGGAGCCGTTAAATCCAGTTGAGACATAAACAAAGGTAATAATAGTATTTATTAATAGCATTCAGTATTGGGATCATGCTTGCCTGTTATTGATTTATTATTCGACATAAATCAGCCATGCTAAGCAAAAAGGCACCAATGGTGCCTTTTACAATTCTATTTTGAGAATAGTCAATACAGATTAAGCTCTATTTCTCATTGCTGCAATGAACAAGGCAACCCAGCCGACCATAAAGCATAGTCCTCCTAAAGGAGTCACCGGACCAATAATAGAGATATTTTCAATGCCAAGTAGGTTTCTTGTGCTCAAGAGGTATAAGGACCCTGAAAAAAGGAATATACCGATAGTGAACATGATATACGAAACTTTAATGGACTGGCTTTTTGCTCTAGAAAATGTGGATAGGAATAAAAGTGCCAAGGTATGATAGAAATGGTACTGATTTGCAGTACCCCAAGTTTCTAGTTGTTTCTCAGAAATCTTACCTTCAAGACCATGTGCACCGAATGCACCAAGTATTACAGCTAACAAACCGAAAAAAGAAGCAGTTAGGATAATTTGTTTGTTCATAAATAAAGCTAAAATAATCGCTTATGATTTTTCGTTTATAAATGTATAAAATAACTTCTTAAAAAGCACTCCTATTTTTGCAATTTTGTCTATATTGAACACTAAAACAAACAAAAGGAAGACTATTCGTCCATGAGAAATACAATAATTGTTTCAATCCTTCTATTTATTGCGGTGGTGGTTGCGTCGGTATTTTACTTTGGGGATTTAAACAAGGAACAACAAGAATACGTAGGACCAGTACAGCATTTGCCGGAGGACACCTATTTAATCGCATCATTCCTAAATGATGCAACAACAGACAATATCTTCAAGGATTTTGAGATTTTTGAAGCCATGTTGGGCAAACACGCCATGCATGAACTCAAACAACTGAAACAAAACTTACTTCGTAACAAAGAACTGTCTCCATTGGTTGGAGGAGCTGAAATCTTGATGTCTTTCCATCCAGAGAAAAAAGGAATAAGCACCTTGTTTAGTATCCATAGCATGGATCAAGTCGACCAATCTGTATTGGATCAGACCTTCCTTACCCTGAGCAAAAAATATAAAGTAAATATTGCCGATACAGCTGGAATACGCATCTATGAATTCAAGAACATCGAAAAGGACACGACTTTCAAGGATGACAAAAAACTGGACTCCGTTTTTTATGTGACCTACCAGGAAAATACCTTCTTCTCCAGTTTCAACAAGGGACTTTTGGTCAAAGTAAATGACAAGAAAGTTGAAAAACTTAAAAAAGAGCAGGTTACCTTCTTTAATGAACATAACAATCGGAATGCTCCATTTACCATTTATGTTCCCCAACAAAACATCGCATCCTTCATTTCTGTATTCAAGGAAAATCGCCCCGGTGATTTCTTAAGGCAATTTGTAAATCTAAAGGGAGAAACCGTTTGGAACATCAATTTCAAACAAGATGCCCTGATGCTGACGGGTGAAAGTCAGCTGGTTGATAAGGATAGCGAGTATATTGGACTTTTTGCAAACCAAAGCAAAACCAACCAACGCTTATACAATTATTTCCCTTCAAATACCATGATGTATGTGGAGTACTCTTTCAGTGATTCCAAATCTTGGTTTGAAGACCTAGCGATCTGGCAATCCAAACAGGATAACTTCCAGCAATTACAGGGACAAGCCAAGGAAATCAACAACAATCGGGAAGGTCTATTGGCAGACTTCCAGTCAACCTTGGCTGGCAACTTTGCTGTTGCTGAGCAGAGCAATTCTGATTATTTAGGTTTCGTCACCATTCAGGACAGCAGCAAACTGAATGAGATCATCGATAATATTGCGGAAAACGTAAGTGATAGTACTTATAGATTTAGATTCGCCAATATTCCTTATCGTTACTTTGGGGAAGGACTTAAAGCTTTTTCAAGACCATATTTCGTACGTATCAATGATATGTTAGTCATGGCAAATCAATTATCTACAGTGCAGGAATATGTGCGCAAATGGAAAAACAAGGATTTGTTGGTTGCGAGTCTAGGTTTTAAGAATTATGAACAGATACAGGGCAACGAGGCCAATGTCACCTTCTTTATCAATACTAAAAACGCCGGCAACTTCATCAATAACACCTTGAAATCTGAATATAGCCGTAAGTTCAGGGACGATGATGAATATGGATTCCAGGATTTTTATTCTTGGTCTTTACAATTATCAGGAAATACAGGGAATTTCATCAGCAGGTTCTACGCCATCTATAAAAGTAAAAACCGATTGGGAGTGACTCCCGAATGGACTTATGATATGGGCAGTAGGTTGATCAATGGCCCTTATGTTTTTGAACATTCCGATACTTCCCAATTCATCCTCGTACAGGAACAAGACCATACAGTGCATGCCATCCATCCTTCTGGGAATAAACTATGGTCCTCCGTGTTTTCGGGTAGAATTGTTGGCAAGGCAAAACAATTGGCCGATAGGAGTCTGTTATTGGTTACCGACAGAAGGAGATTATATCGATTCGATACCAGTGGAAAAACATTACAAGGCTTCTCCACCAGTGTTTCTTCTGAACCTACAGGAAGTCCAACCATCGCGGAGTTCAGTGGTCAACAGATCATTTTGATCCCTGCAAAGGACAGAATAATGGCATATGACATGGAAGGCGGACCGGTCAGCGGATGGGACAATGCAAGAATAGAAGGTGAACTTCTTGGACCAATTCACTTTATTGACCAGCAGGCCGTGGTTGCCAGCAGTTTCGGAAGAATTTATTTCTTTGACCAAACTGGCAATAAAACAAAGGAAATTGACATTCCAGGGGATGTTACGTTTGTGGGTTCGATGGGAATAGTGAACAAGGAAAATAATTATGAGTTTTATTGCACAGATAATGAGGGTAAATTACATCAAATAAAGGCAGATGGAACAAGCAAGGTCGTTCTGAATGGGGAATGGAAAAAAGGCTATGATGCTTACTTTGAAAATATCAATGGTACCACTGCTCCAGAATTGATCGTAGTAGATGGCTCCTACCTTCAGGTTTTAGAACTTGGAGACAGCCCAAGACAACTTTATGACTATACGTTCACCCAAAATATAGATGCAGAACCTAATTTCTTCCCGGTTTCCAGCAGTATGTTTCAACTTGGAATTGCAGACCAAGAGAATTTAGTCTATCTATTTGCTGAAAATGGATCATTGGCAGACGGCTTCCCTGTGGAAGGTTTACCACTGTTCTATTACGGCAAAATCAATTACAATTCTGGCAATTATTTATTAACGACAAAGCGAGATTACAAAATCTACGCGTTCCGACATTAACAGACTAATTTTCAATTGATTTAGATTGGCGATAATTTAAATAAAGTAAGATATTAAGCCGTAAAAATTTTTAATTGCAAACTTTTTTTCATTAGGTTTGCATTCACAAAAAACGTATGCTACAAGGAGAAGAATATTTAGAAGAGCTTTCCAGACCTAAAAAGATAATAATTACCACTCATCATAAACCCGATGGAGATGCTTTAGGCTCATCATTAGGACTATATCACTGGCTTAAAGGAAAAGGCCATGAGGTGAATGTTGTGCTGTCATCTGATTTTCCAGACTTTTTAAGCTGGATGCCTGGCTTTGCAGACCTAATATACTTTCCTGATCAACCTGAGGAATCCCAAAAACTATTTGATGAAGCAGAAATAATCTTCTGTTTAGATTATAGTGCCCTTTCGAGGACCAATATTCTGGAACCCATAATCCGTGAGGCAAAAGGCCAGAAATGGATGATTGACCATCATTTAGATCCAGAAGATTTCGCAACCGTTGAGTATTGGGACTCCAGCGCAGCAGCAACGGCACAGTTGGTTTACACCTTTATTGCAGATGTCTACCACGACAAAGAATCCATCACTGCTGAAATTGCATCATGTTTATATGCAGGGATCATGACGGATACCGGTTCATTCCGTTTCAGGTCTACCACCTCTGCGGTTCACCATATCATTGCCAACCTGATCGATGCAGGGGCAAAGAATTGGGAAATTCATGAGAATATATACAATAGTTCCACAGAAAACCGTTTAAAGTTCTTAGGCTATAGCCTTTTGAACTGTTTGGAGGTGATTCCCGAATACAATACGGCATTGTTTTCATTGACCAAAGATGATCTTTTGAAATTCAATGTCAGCACCGGAGATACCGAAGGTTTGGTGAACTATGCATTATCGATAAAAGGGATTAGATTAGCCGGTTTATTTATTGATAGAACTGAATTAATTAAATTATCTTTGCGTTCGATTGGCGATATCCCTTGCAATGAGATCTGCAGGAAATATTTCAATGGTGGAGGGCATTTGAATGCCGCGGGTGGCAATTCAACAGAGAAGTTGGAAGATGTGGTAGCAAAATTCAAATCTATCCTTCCGGAGTACTCAAGTTATTTAAAATAGAATATAATAAGCGTTATAAATAAAAAAATGAAAAAATCGATTTTAGTATTAACAGCATTAGCTGGTCTTTTTCTAGCTTCATCATGCCAAAGTTTCAAAAAAGGTGAAGGTGGTCTAGAATATAAATTCTTCGAAGACAAAGGTGGTGAAAAAGCTGTAGGTGGAGATGTTCTAGCCATGGATATTGTTGTTAAAACAGACCGTGACTCTTTATTGGCAAGTACTTATGATGTAGGATTGCCACAGATCGCCCCTGTAATCCCTGATTCATTGGTTCAAGGCGGATACGCTGGTGACAACAACACGATCTTGAAAATGTTAGGTGAAGGTGATAGTGCAACATTCAAATTGGACTTAGATACTATGGCTGCTAAAACAGGCCAACCAAAACCTGACTTCGCAGATAAATACATTCAATTTACTATCAAGGTTAAGAAACTTTTCAAAAAAGGAAGCTTAACAGATTCAGCTTTATTCGAACAAGTAAACAAATACTACTTGGCTGAAATGGAAGGTCTGAAAAAATCTGAAGAAGGTAAAATTGCTAAATACGTTGAGAAAAACAAATTGCAACCTAAGAAAACTGCAACTGGTCTTCAATACGTAATCAAAACTGAAGGTACTGGCGCAAACCCAGTTGTTGGTGATACAGTAGTTATCAACTATACAGGTGGTTTGACAAACGACAAAATCTTCGATACTAGCAACCCTGAGGTAGCTAAAGAAAAAGGTATCTTCCACCCAATGAAACAATACGAGCCATTGCGCGTACGTGTTGGTCATACTCCTGTTATTCCAGGATGGACTGAAGGTCTTCAATTATTGAAAAAAGGTGGCAAAGCTACGTTGATTATCCCATCTTCATTAGGATATGGTGAGCGTCAGCAAAGTAACTTGATCCCACCGTATGCTCCATTGGTATTTGACGTAGAAGTATTGGATATTATCCCTGGTCCAAAAGGTGATACTCCGCAAGTTATAGCTCCAACAGGTGCTCCAGTAGAAACTCCAGTTAACTAATAAGGAGTTCTTTTACAAAATTTATAAAAAAACGCAGTTTTCATTATGAGAACTGCGTTTTTTTATTCCATAGAACCAGATTAACTAACAATATATTAACTTTGGCAGCATGGAAGAGCAAATTGATCTGAAAAATCAGACTTTAACCGACACGCATACTCATATCTATTATCAAGCTGGAACCCCTAAACTGAAAGAACAGCTTGACCGATGTTTTAAGAATGGTATCAGCAGACTGTTTCTTCCGAATGTCGATGTGGAGTCCATCAACAAGGTTTTCCAAACCGTTGAAGCCTATCCTGAAAACTGTTTCCCTATGCTTGGTTTACATCCTTGCGATGTAAAAGATGATTATCAAAAACAATTGGATCAGATCTACGCAAAGATTCAAGAGTCTAAGATTTATGCCATTGGTGAAATAGGGATCGACCTATATTGGGATCAATCCACTCTGGAAATCCAGAAAGAGGCTTTCAGAAAACAGATCCAATGGGCTAAAGACCTTGGACTGCCTATATCTATCCATTGCAGGGAGGCTTTTGATGAAGTCTTTGAGGTACTGGATGAAATGGCCGATGAGAAATTATTTGGCATTTTCCATTGCTTTACCGGCAGCTTAGAACAGGCTCATCGCGCTATTGCCCTAGGATTCAAACTAGGAATTGGTGGCGTGGTTACCTTTAAGAAAGCAGGCTTGGATGCCGTTGTGAAAGAAATCCAATTACAACATATTGTACTGGAAACAGATGCACCGTATCTGGCTCCCGTACCTTTCAGAGGAAAAGAAAACGAAAGCAGTTATCTGCTATATGTAGCCCAAAAGGTTGCAGACTTACATGAGATGGGAATTGAGAAGATCGCGGAAATAACTACCAACAATTCTAAACAAGTATTTAAGATTTAATTGATGTACAATATTTTTATCATTTATACCGGTGGCACCATTGGTATGGTAAAAGATCCAGAAACCGGAACTTTTATTCCTTTCGATTTTGAACTGATTGAAAAGAACCTACCTGATCTAAGTCGCCTGAACTATAAACTGACTGTGCACTCTTTTGAGCCTATCATCGACTCTTCCAATATGCGTCCAAGCATCTGGTTGGAGATGGCCAAGATCATCAAGGACAATTACGAGCTTTATGATGGTTTTGTAATCCTACATGGCTCCGATACCATGGCCTACTCTGCATCCATGCTGAGCTTCCTATTGGAAGGCCTACAGAAACCTGTTATTTTTTCCGGTTCCCAATTACCCATTGGGGAAATCCGTACGGATGCCCGCGAGAACCTGATGACAGCATTGGAGATTGCTTCTGCCAAGAGAGATGGCAAATCCATCATCCAGGAAGTATGTATCCTTTTTGACAATAAACTTTTCAGGGGTAATCGATCCTTTAAATACAATTCCGATAAATTCGAAGCTTTCCGTTCCCCGAACTTTCCCGTACTGGCCGAGGCTGGAATCCATATCCGATACAATGATGAGGTATTGGCCAATAATGCTGGGCAGGATTTTATCTGCCATTATCATATCGACAACCGTGTTGGGGTTCTTAAACTGTTTCCTGGCATCAGTCCCGAAACCATTAAGGCGGTATTGAATTCAGATGTAAGAAGCATTGTGATGGAAACCTTTGGTAGCGGAAATACCATGACGGATACCTGGTTCCTGGAACTGCTCCAAGAAGCCATCAAATCGGGAAAGAATATACTAGATATTTCGCAATGTAAGGTGGGTTCTGTAGAATTAGGTCGTTACGAGACTTCTCAGGGCTTGAAATGCATTGGAGTGCTCAATGGGTATGACATGACCTTTGAAACTGCTGTAACCAAGCTTATGTACCTTCAAGGTGAATTGGACAGTCAAGAGGACGTCGCACATTGGGTACAGCAGAGTCTTCGCGGCGAATTGACTAAAAATGATTAGTCAATACTTCCGCAACAACAAAAGTACTTCCACCGATAAATATGAGATCACCCTCTTGGTAATTCCTTAGGGTGGCTTCATAAGCTGCATCAATCGAAGCATATTCTTCACCCTTCAGGCCGAATGAATGTGCAAGTTCAGCCAGTTCCGCTGCTTTCATTGCACGAGGCATCTGGGGTGCAGCAAAATAATAGGTCGCTTGTTTTGGTAATAAAGGTAGAATGTGTGAAAGATCTTTATCCTTCATTGCTCCAATGACAAAGTGAAGGTTATTGAAATTTAAGGTGCTCAGATTACGAACCACAGCCTTTATCCCATCTTCATTATGCCCAGTATCACATATTATCCAAGGATCAGTTGACAAGGTCTGCCACCTTCCCTTCAAACCTGTAGATTCTTGGACCTGACTAAGACCTTTCCTGATATCTTCTTCACCTAACTCAAAGCCCAAAGCCCTCAATTGATCAATAGCCTTCAGCACTCCAAGGATATTCTTCTTTTGATATGAACCTGAAAGATCCAATTGCCAAGTGATACATTCTTCTGTCTTCTTGTTTTCAACCGTGATATCCAAGCCTGTCTGCTTCTTCTCAACCTGATGAACCTCATAATAGTCTTCAGCAAAAAAGATCGGGCTATCCCCTTCTTTAGCTTTATTAATGAAGATATGTTCTATCTCACCCTGCTTTTCAGAAACAACCACTGGCACATGTGGCTTGATTATTCCCGCTTTCTCCCCTGCTATCTGCTCCAATGTATCACCAAGGATATTCATATGGTCCATTCCGATATTCGTGATCACACACAGCTCAGGCATAATGATATTGGTGCTGTCCAATCTTCCTCCTAGCCCTACTTCGATCACTGCAATATCAACTTGCTCTTTAGCAAAATAATCAAATGCCATGGCAACAGTCACCTCAAAGAAAGAAGGCTTAAGGTCTTCAATCAGCACTCGATGTTCATTGACAAATTCAACAACAAGCTGCTCAGGGATCATCTGACCATCAATCCTGATCCTTTCCCTAAAATCCACGAGATGGGGGGAAGTATACAGACCTGTTTTCAAATTAGACGCTGCCAATACAGAAGCAAGCATATGCGAAGTAGAACCTTTACCATTGGTTCCGGCAATATGGATTGATTTAAACTTTTGATGGGGATTGCCAAGAGCCTGGCATAGCAAAAGAGTTTTGTCTACATCGGCATTGATGGCACTGGCTCCATCACGAGTAAACATAGGTAATCGAGCAAACAAATACTCGATTACCTCTGCAAATGTTTTCATATAATTAGAATTATCTTACTCTAAATCTGAAGGTAATTAGCCCCGTTTGGGTCTGAGGCGCATTAGGCAGTGCATTCAATCGTGCTTGTTCAACTGCACGGATACACTTTTCAATTAATCTGTAGTCCGCAATGGTCGTACCTTTAGCCTGTCTGGCACGCACGATATTACCACTCTTGTCCACGGTAAATTCAATCTTGACAATACCGGTTTGCTGGCCATTGTCATCTATCTTCGGTGGCACCGTAAAACGTCTGTTTTCCAGTGATAACATCGCATCACCAAATCCCGAACCACCTTCTCCATAGTTACTAGCTAATGGATCCCCAAGTTTAGAACCTTGGTTCCCTGGTGTAGAACCAGTACCATCACCTGTACCTTGCGCATTATTTTTCTTGCCTTTGTACAAAGCATTAGGATTCACTGCTGGTGTCGCATTCTTTTTCTCCGCCGTAGCCTGTTCTGCATTTGCCTTTACGGGTTTCTCCGCTTTAGGAACTGCTGGTGCTTCTTCAACATCCTGGGTTGCTACTGCTTTATCAGCAATCTGCTGAGAAGGCGTAGGGATAGGTGTTGAATTCGGGTCTATCTTGTCCGGTTTCACATTGTTGGCATTCTCATCCATTGATGGTTCATCGACACTCATGTAATCATCTCCCATTCCTTCTGGAGATGTACCATAGTTTACTATGATACCCCCCATACCGTATTCAGGAAGATTTTGACCAAATACAATAAAGAAACCAATAACGGCCAATCCAGCCATTACCAGTGATGAAATACCTAAAGCCTTTGGAAGATTATTATCTTCTCGATATTGATTGTAGTACATTTTCCTTGATCTCTTCTAATTCGACCTTCTACAGCCCAAAACGTTTAATAATAAATTATTAATCTTTCTTAGGCTCTGTTGCCAATACCATTTTGACCTTCAATCTGTTGGCAATATCCATTACCGAAATTACATTCTGGATAGGCACTGTACTGTCTGCATAAAGCATAACGGTCAATTCCTCACCAGTAGCAATATTGGATTGGATATAAGATTCCAGGTTCTCCAATGGAATAGCTTGTTTGTCCACATGGTAAACCAGATCACTCGTGATCGAGATCGTCATGGTCTTCTTAGCCACCGACTGCTCCCCAGCACTGGACTTTGGTAAAAGCAACTTTACCACCTGTGGGTTAGATACTGCCGAAGCCAACAGGAAGAACAACATCAGGAAGAACATGATGTCATTCAGGGCAGCTGTATGTACTTCTGCAGCGGGTTTATTTCTTCTATTACGTAAATTCATTTTTAGCCTTTCAATGATGGACCAGGTCTAGCTTACATGCTAGGCTCATCCAATAAATCGATAAATTCAATTGCATCAGTCTCAATGCGCAAGATCAAGCGCTCTACCATCATGTTCAGGATATGGTAACCGATATAAGCCAAGATACCAATGGTCAGACCCGAAGCCGATGCGATCATCTTCACATAAAGACCTCCAGATACCGAACCAATATCGATACCACCGGCCATCTCTACATCACGGAAGATCTGGATTACCCCAAAGATCGTTCCTACGAAACCTAACATGGGAGCAATACCGGCAATGATACCCAAGATATTGATGTTTTTCTCCAAACGAGAAACTTCCAATTTACCTTGGTTTTCAATCGCGCCTTCAATATCCTTGATCGGACGACCTACACGTGTCAAACCTTTCTGCAACATTCTTGATAATGCCGAGTTGTTGGAACGACAAGCAGCCATAGCAGAATCGATTTTTCCGGACAATACACTGCTCTTTACAGAAGCTAATAATCCGCCTTCGGATTTACTGGCTTTGCGAATGGTAATGTATCGTTCAAAAAAGATGACCAATCCCAAGAAAAATAACAATAAGATTGGAATCATAATCCACCCACCCTTCATCAGAAGTTCAAGCAGGTTAAGGTTGTCTGTTGTAGCTAATGCTACCGGTTGTTGTTGTACTTGATTCAAGGTATCAACGATTGCAGGGTTTTGTACTAATGACATAGTTTATTAACGTATTTTGTGCTGTTTGATTGATTTACTTGTTTATTTTTTGATGCCAAGCATCCGCAACATAATGTTTCCTCACATATTTCAGGGCAGAATCCGCCTGTTCTTTTGTTTCATAAGAATCCCAGATCACTTTCTTCTTGTTATGTGCAAGGTTGCTCGGAATTACCCGTACAGATTCTATTCCCGCCTTGTTAAATGACTCCGCCTGTTCATAGGCCTGAGCCAAAGTAGCATGCGTTCCTATAACGATCTGATAAGTGTGATTTGCAGGGATCAAAGGATTGTACACCTTCTTACCTGTACTTGTATTTGCTGTACTGTCTACCGTAGTAGCCGCCGCCGTACCGCTTGTATCCACAGGTTTTGCAACGGAGGTGTCAGGTTCTACGATACCGGCATTCAAAACGCTATCTTCCTTCTCCTCTGTTTTGCCTGAGCTGTTTGTATGGTTGACATAAAACAAACCAGCAATGACAACAATAGCCAAGACCGCAGCCCAAATATACCATTTTGATTTACCAGTGCTCTGAGGCTCCTCATAAACCTCTGGTACGACTTCCTGTTCTGCCACAGCGACTACTGGCTCTTCAACGATCTCTTCTTTCTCTTCCTCTTTTGACAATTCCGCTTCAGGCTCTGGGGTCGTAGGTTCAACGACTTCCACCTGTTCAGGGACCGGACTCGCTGCTCCTTCTATCGGCTGCAATTGGAATCCGCTCAGATCCTCAGCTTTAAACACCAGAGATGAGCCATGCTTGATCAATTGCCCCAAATGGTTCAAGGTCACCGATCCATTCTCTTTAATGGTTTCCAACAGATTCAATACGGCATCATGCACGTCAGCCTCTGCCGATTGTCTAGAGGTTTGTTTCGACTGTTGGATGTAATCAATAAAATCAACACCATCAGTAGATTTCCCGTCAAATTCCAAATATGTCACTGGAGGCAAATACACTCCGCGGCGATCATCATATACAGAAGGCGTGTGAATGCGTTTGAAAACTCCCAAACCCTTCACATACACCTCGTTTCTATGCTTTAATAGCTGATGAATGTATCTTCCTAAATCCATTTATTCCTTTGCTGCTGCAAATTTAAAGTTTGTTAGATTAAAACGAAAAATTTAGACCACCTAAAATGTTGAAACCTAATTTAGGGTAGTATAAATAACGTTGGTATTCTGTATTCAACATATTATTTGCCTTTACAAAAACACCTAGGTATTTCGTTGCTTTATATTCTGCTCCAGCGCTCAGATCAAAGAACGATGGAATGGTTTCCTTTTTATATGGGTTGCCATCAGGCACACCATTTAAGTAAGTGAACTCTTGAGCATAGGCGTTTCCGTGGAACAATGCCTCTGCATCAATGAACAATTTCTCAGAAATATTGAATCTTGCATTTGCCGCTAAACGCATTTTCGGCATATGCCAAGCCTCTTCCTGCTCAACCATGGTATATTGATCAATATTCAGACGACCACCCAAGTTCACCAATGAAGATAACCTCACATTGATCTCTCCTTCGATTCCCACATGCTTAACCGCATCGTCTCCATTTCCATCATAAACCAGATCAAAGTTGAACGGAGTCTCCATATTGTTCACGAACATGGCCATGCTTTCTACTTTTCTGTAGAAACCTTTTACCTTATATCCAAATGTCGCACCGGCATTACCCTTGATACCACCATAGATATTCATACGCTCCACTGTATTTTGGATGTTGGCATTTGGACCTAGATATGGGTTGATGCGTGTAAAATCACGGAACGAACCTTTTTCTACATTTCCTGTAACCCCTCCAAAGATGTAGAAGTACTCAGGCGCTAAAGCAAAATCAACTTCTGCTTCTGGGAATACGTTGAACCTAGAGTTATCGCCAAATTCAGAAACGATATTTGCTCCCAAGGTAATGTTGTAGTTATCTCCCTTGAAACGGATATACGGATTGATCGAAGCAATCGAGTTATTTAATTTTCCGGTTGAGGTGTTTACTCCCTTAAGACCGTTATAGTCCAAGGCCACATTCGCACCTGCGTTAAATGCACGGTAGCGTTTGTTCAAGTAACCTGATAACGCAACGGAATTTTCACCAGCCTCAAATTTATCCTTATAGGTATAGGCATCCGCCTTTACCGAGTAGCTTAATGCATCCTCATTCGCAGGATCATAATTGCTGGTCAACTCTCCACTGAAGTAAATATCATTGAATCGCTGCGCCTCGCGGGTCGGATTGATGGTAGATCCATCTTGGTTAGTTGGAATACCATAAAAGCGGGTCCCATAACCATTGTAGCCAATTAATCCATCCAAAGTAAACTTAGGTAAGATACGGCGACCAAAAATACCGATCTCCTGTCTCGAGAATTTCTGGTCTTCCAAATTTCCTTTTTGGCTTAAGTGTTTTGCGAACCCACCAAAACGGATGTCTTCGTAATCTTCCACTGCAAAGTAAGCTTCACCCAAGATGGTATTGAAGTTACCCGCACCAAACTTCACATAATTACTCTTATGGTCCATGATTCTAGAAAATGGAGTTTCCATGATCTGTAATTCACTAAGGCCCGTATTGATGTCTAATTTTTTGTCAGGAACATTGCCATAGTTTAACTTAGGCATATATTCTCTTTTGTTTGACATGTCAGGACTACGACGGATTTTTACTGCATCAGCAAGAATAGGTCTATAATCACGAACGATATCAAATGAATCCAATGTTACGGGACGGTCGGTGGTATCTCTTTTTTGAGCATATGCCCCTACACCCATCCCCAACATTAAGGTTAATATAGCAGATTGTTTAAAAACAGTATTCAACTTCATCTTTTCCTATTCTTATTTAATTTTTTCCAATAATTGTTTCGCTTCATCCAAAATACCATCTTCTGTGTTCTCATAATTGTCGATTACACTTTCCAATGTTGATTTAGCTTGGAATTTATCGCCCTTGCCCTCATAAGCCTGAGCCATTACAATAAATCCTTTCGCTACCCAATAGTCATATGAAGAGAAGGAATCAGATATATCCAGTGCAGATTTGATTGCACCATCGTAATTTTTATTTTTCAATTGTTGTTCCGCAACCAAGAATCTCGCTTCAGCGCCAGTCTCTGTTTTAGATTTCAAAGCCGCCAGGTTCAATTCTTTCATACCCTCAGACCCTTTTGAAGTAGATAGGTATGCTTTTGCAGCATAGAGATGTGCTTTTGCGATATCCTCTTCTGAAGATTTCTCGTACTTCTTGATGATATTCGCATAGGTCAATGTCTCTGCATAATCACCCATGTTGTAGTAACTTACCAATAGGTTGTTTACTGCCCATCCGTAGTTCTCCTTGTATTCTGAAGTCAACTCCAATTTCTTCAACACCTGTACAGCTTCATTGTAAGCTTTATTTCTCAAGTGTAGTTTAGAAACCGAGATCAAGGTACGCTCTGTATAGGCCGAAGTCCAATCATTCATGATGATATTGAAATCATGCATTGCCTCGGTATCCTTGCCTAGGTTCGCGTTACTTTCTGCACGGATAAAACGAGCATGTTTCTCTTGAATAGGTTTAGGAAATTTATCAAAGTATGCATTCACTGCTTCTACAGCTGCTTGCCAGTTACCACGGTCAAACAAGGTGCGCGCTATGGAGAAAGTATGAGAATCTTGTTCAGCTGTGCTTAGGTCACCGATATTAGTGCTTGTAGCATAACGGATATATCCCGAAGCATCCCCTTTATCCAAATAGATGTTTTCGATAGATGCCAATGCTTGTTTAGCCTCATCCGTAGTAGGATATTGGTTTACCACACGTTGGAAAGTAGCTAATGCCGCATCGTTATCATCCTTGTTATATTGTACCAGACCGATCGTTGTCAATGCTCTAGGAACGTATGAACTTCTTGGGTATTGCTCAACCATTTTTTGCAGACCATCGATCGCACGGTCATGATCACCCATTAAGAAATAAGTATAAGGGATTTCAAATGCCACATCATCCGCATAGTTCGATTTTGGATATTTCGCCATTACCGAATTCAAAGTTGAAATCTTGCCATTATTATCACCCTGAAGACCTAACAGGATACCTTTTTGGAACAAAGCATAGTCCTGACTCTGCGCTCCAGAAGCAATCAAACGATCATAATAGTTTGCTGCCTTGCTGTAGTTTTTGATAGCTAAGTACGAGTCAGCTGCACGTGCCATCGCATCGTTTCTGGTATTCAGGTCGATGCCATCTTTTCCGCCACCGGCTAGGAAACGCTCAAAGTAATTTGCAGCCGTACTATAATTGTCTGCTCTAAAGGCAGCATATGCTAAAGCATAATTTGCATAATTGTAAACCTCTGTTTTTCTAGCTGCCGGCAATTGCAAGAATTTATTGAATGCAGCTACAGATTCTTTATACTTACGGACCTCATACATCGCTTCTGCTTTCCAATAGGTCGCCAATGCATAGATCTCTTCATCATTGCGGTTAGCTTCAGAACGCATGAACATAGAAATGGCATTTTCAAATGCACGCTCATTGTAGTATTCCAATCCGCGGTAGTAAGTTACTTTTTGGTATGCAGCATTGGCATCTTTACCTCTATTAGGCAAGTCTTCCAAAACATCCACCGCAGCACGGTAGTTTTTGGTGCTTAATAAAACCTCTGCCAATAAGGTCTTCGCCTCTTCTTGGCGCTTTGACCTTGGGTAAGTCTGCATGTACTCATTGATCGCATCCAAGGCTACTTGGTGAAACTCTAGATCATAGGACAGTTTTGCATAGTTGAACAAACCTTCTTCTTTTAATTGTGGATCAAAGTCTAATTTTGAAGCTCTGAAGAATGCGTTCCGTGCGCTTTGCTTATTGCCTGTCTTCAAGAATGCATCCCCTAAAGTGATCATGGCACTTTGGAAATAGGCATCCGGTTCTTCCAATTTCTCTAATTCAGAGATAGCTTTTTCGTACTCGCCTAATTTATAGTTGATATAACCGATTTGGTAGCTATCTTGATTGTTTTGGGTCTTACCTTGGTCTTGTGCTTGGAACCTATCGTAAAAGTCTTTCGATTTCTCCAAGTCACCTTTGATGAAATAGGTTGCTGCGATGATACGCAACATCTCTGTCTCACTTTCCTGCTTAGTGGTTTCTAGCTTAGGCAATGCATAACTCAATACATCATCATAACGCTTATCCAAGAAGTACAAGGCTGTGATATAATATGGATAACTGTTCTCATAAGTTTTTGATCCTTCCAGACGCTCAAACTCATTCAGTGCAGTTTTATATTCTTGGTTTAAATAGCTTAGGTAAGCCGAATAATAGATAGAAGCCTCTTGGTACTGTCCCCTTAGATCTTTCAGTTCGTTGAAAACAGGTCTAGCAGCCTCATAGTCTCCCGTCATAAATTTTGCATAGGCCAATTTGAAACGGTATTCGGTATTCTCCGCTCCTGCTAAATTCTTACTGTCAATCTTTTCAAACCATTCAATGGCTTTTGGATAGTCTTTTTGAGCATAATAGGACTTTCCGATCTGGAAATAGGCTGCTTTGGAATTTGCACTTGCTGGATAATCTTTTATGTATTTCAAGAAGCGGCTCTCAGCATCTGTTTCTCCCAACTCTAAAGCACAAACAGCTTGATAAAATCGAACATTCTCTTTGAGTAAGCTTAATTCCTTCGTTTCGTCCAACTGAAGTGATGATTTCGTCCTGATCTCCTCAAACTTATCAAATTGTTTTGCAGCAGAACTGAACTTCCCTCTTTCATACAACTCCAGCCCATCCTTGTAGGCTTTATTCACCTCTTGCCATGCAGAATGTTGCGCCAATACCGGTGTACTCAATAAGCTCATCGCCACACCTAACTGGTAAATTTTTTTATACATATGATTGAATACTCCTTAAAATGAATGCGTCAGTATTTTTATTGAAAATCGTGCTGTAACACCTTGACAAGATGGTACAAGCCTTCAACCTACGAAATTAATGGATAACTTCAATGTTTTCCTCAAAAGTTGTTAACAACTGTGGATAACCTGAGCTATTTAACTTTATTTAACAAAAGGAGAAAGACATCAGACAAAAGACATAAGACAGTAGAACTAATCCCTAAACTAAAGCGGGATATATTTCCAATTCCTCCATCAAAAATTAATCTCATTTATAGCAAAAATCTTGTTCCAATCTATCAAAAAAATTACACCAAAGTTCCCCATAGACAAAGTTCAAAAGTTGTTCCAACATGTAATATTTCGACCGGAAAGTTTTGCACATCCGACCATCATAAGAAGAGCCTAGAATTATAGAATTCTAGGCTCTTTTTTATCTAATGAGTTATAAGAAAAATTCAAATTAGGACAAATAAAATCCCAATACCTTTTCTATTGTCTTATGTCTATTGTCTTATGTCTAATTAGAAATTACCCCCTCTTCCCTGCCAACAAATACAGAACGGCCATTCTCACGGCTACTCCGTTTTCTACTTGGTCTAGGATGATGGAATGACTGCTATCCGCTACATCCGAGGTAATTTCCACCCCACGGTTGATTGGTCCAGGGTGCATGATGACGATCTCCTTATCCAATGAATCCAAGATCTGTTTGTTCAAACCGTACAACATGGAATATTCACGCAATGAAGGGAAGTAAGCAATATCCTGACGCTCCAACTGGATCCGCAACATATTAGCTACATCACACCAGTTCAAAGCTTTCATGAGGTCATGCTCAACCTTCACACCAAGGGAGGTAATATATTTTGGAATCAAGGTAGTTGGTCCACAGACCATCACCTCAGCTCCTTGTTTCTGTAAACAAAGAATATTGGACAATGCTACCCTAGAGTGAAGGATATCTC
The DNA here is from genome assembly GCF_053645235.1 of Sphingobacterium sp. NPDC055346. Classification (NCBI taxonomy): domain Bacteria; kingdom Pseudomonadati; phylum Bacteroidota; class Sphingobacteriia; order Sphingobacteriales; family Sphingobacteriaceae; genus Sphingobacterium; species Sphingobacterium sp. NPDC055346. The sequence goes on along the minus strand of NZ_JBSHMI010000007.1, from coordinate 251,229 downwards.
CAATAATGGCGATTTTTTTTCCTTCAACCCCACCTAATCGCTCACGGATAGAAAATGAATCCAATAAAGCTTGGGTAGGATGTTCATGGGCACCGTCTCCAGCGTTCACGATCTGGGCATCCACATGTTTGCTCAAGAAAACACCGGCACCTGCATAAGGATGGCGCATCACGATCATGTCCACTTTCATGGCCAAGATATTGTTCACCGTATCGATCAGCGTTTCACCCTTACTTACCGAAGAAGAGGATGCTGCAAAATTGACGATATCGGCAGACAGGCGCTTTTCAGCTAATTCAAAAGAAAGACGGGTACGGGTGGAGTTCTCGAAGAACACATTGGCAATGGTAATATCTCGCAAAGAAGGCACCTTTTTGATTGGTCGGTTCAGTACTTCTTTGAAATTTGCAGCCGTATCCAAGATCAATTGGATATCGTTGCTATTTAAATCCTTGATACCTAATAAATGGCGGGTACTAAGTTGTTCAGATGTTGACATTTGTTAAACAATAAAATCTTTCTATTTCTTTTCGGTGATCAACACAATACTATCGTTATCATCCACCTCTTTCCAGCTTACAATTACTTTTTGCGAATCAATGGAGTCGACCTGTATACCTATATAGTCCGGTTGGATAGGAATCTGTCTCGAAAAACGACGGTCTACCAAGACCATTAATTCAATTCTGTTCGCCCTACCAAATGCTTGGATCGCATCCATCGCAGAACGGATAGTCCTTCCGGTCCACAGTACATCATCAACCAAGATGACATCCTTGCCCTCTATAATAAAATCAATTACCGTACTGTTCGCAGCTAATGGACTGGCTCCTTTCATCCTGAAATCATCACGATAGAAAGTAATATCCAAAATACCCAATGGCACTTGAACTCCGGTCATTCCTTTGATTTCCTGTACTAATCTTTCAGCTAAATAGGTACCTCGAGGTTGAATTCCAATGATTACAGCGTTGGAGAAATCTCCATGGTTTTCAATTAATTGTTGAGACAATCGCTTGAGCGTAATCTGAAACTTCGGTCCATCTAATAATATCGATTGTTTCATCTATGGATTTATTTAGGCAAACTTAAGGCATTTTTTCCAAAAATCGTAATCTAAGCCACATTGGATTGGAAAAAATAAGGCAGCGTAAGATGGTTTAGTTGATGCAGGATGCAAAGGATGTTTTGAACCAGGATGGAAGGGATTAGAGGATAGACCAAGATTTGGATTTGAACCAGGATGGAAAGGATGAGAGGATAGACCAAGATCTTAAAATAACATTGGCACGCAAAACCATATTTGGACGTATTTCTGAAAAGGCGTATCGAACACGGCCGCCGCTAATGTCCTGTAATCGTTAACCGAAGGTTAACGAACTGTACGCCATTGCAGGCTTTATACTCATCAAGAGATTAGCCCTATACATTTAAACCAGGATATCATCAACAAACTACCAATGAACATGTTAGTTAGAACTGTGTCTGTAGTCTTTCAGGCCCATATTTATTTATCAGAAGGATATTTTTATCCGCCATACATCCCCAGCGGGGATGTATTATTTTAGCAATGGTTTTAAACAATATAGGGTTAATGCAAAAACGATGTTCGATTAATCGAACATCGTTTTTGCGCGACCTCCAGGCTAACGTGCCATGTTTGCTAAAATAATGGAACCCCGATAGGGTTCTATATTTAAAAATAAAAGCGCTAATTTATTTTCATTGCCAACATGCTGTCATCACCTTCCAATAAATTTAGCCCAAATTTTTAATTCTCTCTACAAAAAAGGATGGCCATCTTTTCAGACGGCCATCGTTATTTTAAACTCTCATAATTTTATCTATCGCTCATACCAAAATATCTTGACACAAATGAATCATTAATCTTTTGATTCGGGTAATTTTTGGACAAGTATTCAATAGACTCCTTAGGCAATAAAGTAATCCTAATATCTACCTTCATTTCTGCGTCTAAATAGCTCATTAATTGACTCTTCGAATACGTCCCTGGAATAGAGACCATCCTGTCAGACCCAATAAATAATTGACCAGAACTATTATAATACTTGATAATTGATGGAGCAAACATCAACATGTACTCGCGAACCCCTACTTTATATTGTTTAATGATTTGCTTCTTATTAGTTGGATCCAGAACAAACCATTCACCTCCATTTATCCTTGCCTCATAAGTTACAATCCCGTTGCTATAATATTGTTGAATTTCTCCTACATTAATATAGACATCCGCAGTAGTAGAAGAATAGGTAGAAACACCAGGTATCCAAGTCGTAGAATAAACAGAACATGCATCACAATTCCTTGAATAATCAAAATTCTCTTTAATTAAGACCCTTTTCTGTAGGGTTGAAGATCCTTTTAAAGAAATTGGGGACCCCCAACCATTATTAGTTTTTGGTCCATAAAAATCCATTTTTGAAAGATCAATATAGAAATCCCCTAGATTACCGGAATAAAAACTTGGAACAGCTTTTCCACTTAGAATGGTATTACCATTTGTCCCATTAGTACCATTTAAGCCATCTGCCCCATTTTGTCCATTTTGACCGTTCTGACCATTAAGTCCATCCTTTCCATTTAATTCTATCGCTGTTCCCCAATTCCCAGATTTTTTAGGACCAAAAAGCTTTTTAGAATTTAAATTCAGGTAAAAATCACCGTCTTTCCCAATTGCACTGCTAGGATCGGTCGTTCCACTTAAAATGGTACTCCCGTTTTCACCTTTAATCCCTTGGGATCCTGCAGCACCAGGAAGACCTTGTTCACCTTGAGGACCTTGAGCACCTTCTTTTTCACAGGCAGAAAAACTTAATAATAAAGCAATGCAGATCGCATTAAATACTAATTTCATATGATTAATAATTATGTTTGATTTGCCGCAAAAGTAGCCATACAGACATATTTAAGCTTACGGTTTACCGTAATTCAATAAATTAAAAATTGTTATCGGAGGTGCTTTCTAGAGATAGATAAGGCCATTTTGACTCTTGGTCCATCCTCCAATCCTTTCCATCTTGGTTCAAATCCAAATCTTGGCCAATCCTCTCATCCTTTCCATCTTGGTTCATTCCCCGATCTTGGCCCATCCTCCAATCCTTTCCATCCTGGTTCAAATCCAAATCTTGGCCCATCCTCCAATCCTTTCAATCCTGGTTCAAATCCAAATCTTGGCCCATCCTCCGATCCTTTCCATCCTGGTTCAAATACCCGAATACATCCCCCCACAAAAAAAGGGTTGCCGTTCGGCAACCCTTTTCCCTTTCAAAGCAAAAATCTTATTGACTTGCTGCTTCGTATAACGGTCTATAAGTTTCAAAGATCTGATTAACTTCTTTTAAGAGATCTTGTTGTTTGGCATCCGTCAATACCCTTTGGTAATTCTGGATAGCTGCCAAGCCGAAACGCATATTTCTAAATTCAAGGTTAGGCTTAGTTTCAGCGATGTTCATGTAGTAAGCCATATTTTCGCGAAGGAATTTCAGGTTTCTTTTCACGATTTCATTTGCTTTCTCGGCTTCACCTGATTTGTACATGGCATCGATCAAGGAGGTATAAGAGAACACTTCCGACATTAAGTAAGGACGCTTAGGCAAATTCTCATAGGCATTGTTCACCAATTTCTTAGCCTCGGTATTCTTGCCCATTGACAATAGGTTCTGAGCCGTTTCGCCAAAGATATTACCAGCATACATGCTGATATAGCGGTATGAATCTGGATCTAGGTATTTGGAATGAGCGATATTTCCCCAAGTGAATTTGTTGATGATATTATTGTAAGTTCCCTCCACATCGGTAATCGGTCCTGAAACTTCACCTTCAGCAGCTAATGCAACTGGCATCAGGCGCATGGCAAAACCTTCAGAAACCAAGAACTTCTCTAGACCGATCATATTCTCTTCTGGAGTAGTCGAAGTAAAATAAATAGGACGCTTCCATCCGTTGTTTGCCAATAGAGCCATGATCGAAAGGTCTGCTCTACTTACGATACCTCCACTGTAATTCCACTGCATGGTATCGACGATAGCATCTTCCCACTCTTTAGGTACTACTTTGTTAGCTATTACCGCTTGCTTATCAATCTTCAATTGCATATTCTTCGTTGGAAGGATATTTGCCCAATCTCCACTTTGCAACTGTACCTTATATTGTTGTTCATCGGAAAGCATGATTTGCAATAGATCCTCAACATCTACATAGCCAGGGATATTCATGTCACTGAAGTAGATTACATCACGAACACCATCCTTGATTTTCTCAGGATCGATGTTCAATGGCAATGCATCTGCATCATTTACCTTGTGCATCATCTGTTTCATGTACCAATCTGCACTTAATAAACTTAAGTTCACGACACGCACATCTGTACGGAACCCTTCAACCTCTTGAACATACCATAATGGATAGGTATCGTTGTCACCATAACTGAACAGGATGGCATTCGGCGCACATGATTCCAGATAATTCTTTGCCATATCACGGGCCAAGAATTTCTCCGAACGGTCATGGTCATCCCAGTTTTGGCTGGCCAATAGAACCGGTCCGCAAAGTAGGGAAACGGCAGTTGCCCCAATGGCCGCATTTTTGGCATTCACTTTCTTCGACAATAAGTCTGCAATCCAAATTACACCCATACCAACCCAGATACAGAATGCATAGAAGGAACCTGCATAGGCATAATCCCGTTCACGTGGCTGCAAAGGAGTTTGGTTTAGGTACAATACGATGGCAAGACCTGTAAAGAAGAACAATAGGGTCACTACAGAAGCATCACGTTGCTGTTTCTTGAACTGCCACATTGCCCCTAAGATTCCCAAAATCAATGGTAGGAAGAAATAGGTATTTCTACCTGCATTTTCCAATTCTGAAGTAGGAAGGGCATATTGACCTCCCAATCTTGCATTATCTATCGGTTTGATACCCGAAATCCAGTTACCTTCGGTAAATGAACCCTGCCCTTGTTGGTCATTTTGACGACCTACGAAGTTCCACATAAAGTAGCGGCTGTACATCTGTCCAATCTGATAACCAAAGAAAAACTTTAAGTTATCGACCATGGTAGGCACTTCATCCGGACCTAAATTCAAGAACTCTCTATAATAGGATTCATGTTTATCGGAATATATACGCGGAAACAAGGTACTGTGGCTCCATGTATAATCGAATTTTTTCTTCGCTACGACATATTTATTTCCGTCCTTACGGTAGATGTTTCCTGTCTCAAATACATCAGTGGGTTTAGCATCAAAGTACCTTCCTTTTAACAGAGGCTCATCGCCGTATTGTTCACGGTTCAGGTAACTTAAGAAGGTAAATACGTTGTCAGGATCAGAGTTGTTCAAAGTTGGGTTCGCCTTTGCCCTTACCATGATCATGGTAAATGAACTATATCCAAAGATTACGAATGCCAAACTCAACAAGGAAATATTCAAGATAGGTTTTACGTTTTTCCAGGAATACCAGATACCGAAAAGCAACAGACCAGCAACCAATAAAGTGAAGAAAGTAGCCCCTGTACCAAATCCAAGCCCTAGACTGTTAACAAAAAACAGGTCAGAAAAAGCTGCAAATTTGATCAGAAATTGAATTACTCCCCATAAAACCACTGCTAATACAATTACCCCAATGATCAAGGCTTTGGCAATACCGCCTCCAGTAACTTTGGACGTTCTTCTGAAATAGATTACCAAGGCTATTGCTGGAATAACCAATAAGTTCAATAAGTGAACCCCAATGGATAGCCCCATCACATAAGCAATTAGGATCAACCAACGGTCTGCCCCTGGCTCATCAGCCTTAGCTTCCCATTTTAGTATGGCCCAGAACACAACTGCAGTACACAATGAAGACATGGCATAAACCTCAGACTCAACTGCTGAAAACCAGAATGTATCCGAGAAAGTATAAGCCAATGCTCCTACAACCCCTGCTCCCATGATCTTGATCAGATTACCTTCCGAGATTTCCTCTTTAGCACTCAGACTAACATAAGCTTTCTTGGCAAGTGCAGTAATGGTCCAGAACAAAAAGGTAATGGTCAAACCACTACATACTGCAGATCCCACGTTCATCCAATATGCAATTCGGGAGTTATCACCCATGGCAAGGTTGGAGAAAAGGTTTTGGATCATCAAAAATAAGGGTGCCCCCGGCTGATGCACAATTTGTAATTTGTACGCCGAAGCAATAAATTCACCTGTATCCCACCAGCTTGTTGTCTTTTCAAGCGTCAAAATGTAAGTCAGTGTAGCAATAATACCCACTACCCATCCTAACAGGTTATTGATTTTTTTATAGTTCATACTAAAATATAGAAGGGTTTTCTAAAAATTATGCTTCGAAAATAAGGAATACAAATTATAATTAGACAAATAGTTTCTAATTTCTAGCAGTAAAAACCCATAATCTTAGCTACCGATAGTCTAATGAAAGATAAAGTGAAAAAATATCGGCTTGAAAATCAGTATATTTAATAATTAACGCACTTTTTTATTTGCAGAATAGAAAACTCGACGTATATTTGCATCGTCAAAAGGGAACAACCCGATGACAAAACCATAAAAGTTTGCCCAATAGTATAATGGTAGTACGACGGTTTTTGGTGCCGTTTGTCTTGGTTCGAATCCAGGTTGGGCAACTCAAAAAAAGGCTTGAAACAATGTTTCGAGCCTTTTTTGGTTTATTGGAAAACCGAAATACCAAAATTTTTAAAACCCTAACAAATAGCCATTTGACACGAATAGCAAAAAATTAGGATTTCAGCAGAATCTACTCAATCCTAAACCTACATACAATCTAATCTTATTCTAAAAAACAGAAGTTTAAGTCTTGCTTTTATCCCACTCTTATTCGAGACATATTCGAGAATTCATCGAAAATACTAAGCCGAATTGTTGACTATTGATTAGGTCATTTTGCGAATTTTCGGAATATGTCTCGAATAAGGTCAATATATAACCCAAAATATCTGCTTAATACCAGCTAGGAATAAGCTAAATATACCGATGCAGAAATGCTATATTAGAGTATTATGGATCTGTACCCTCCTATTATTAGGTATTTTTTAATGCGAGTTATTTAAGCATATTTGACTTTTGCTACTCACATGAAAAAAAGCTTCTACCTTTTTCTTTTTCTTCATATCAGCATTGGGGTATTAGGACAGCAATCCTTAAAGCCAAACCCGATTGTGGATAGCTTAATCCATGTACAAAAAACGGGTAAAACAGACAGCATCAAAGCGCGAGCAAACTTTTTGCTTTCTGATTATTACTATAAAGATACAACACTCTCCAAGTCCTACCTAGAGTCGGGAAGAAAGTTAATACAGAACAACAATTTCCTGATTGGTCTTTACCACCATTATTATGCAGGCATCTATTTTTACCTAGATTCTGAAATTGCCATTCGGGAATATAAATCCGCTATTGAGTACTTTGAAAAGGCACACAGCAAGGAAAGTCTTGCCTTTCAGGCGAAATCATGGCATAATATCGGGGTGCAATACCAGTTCCTTGGAGAGCCTAAAAGGTTTATGGAAATCTTGATCGACCATAGCATCCCCCTTTCCCAAAAGGCACAGGACCATGGACAGACTGCACTCTATTTTGGCGAGATCGGGATGATGCTCATGAATAATCAGGATTACCAGACTGCTTCCCAATATTTTCACAAAGGATTAAAGACCATGGAGGCTCATCCGCCCGTAGATCAGGCAGATCATCTGGAAATACTCGTCAATACCGCCCGGAATTTTCTATTCCTAAAAAAACTGGATTCCGCAAAAATATTTATTGACAGAGCGGAACAAGTCGCTATGGAAATCAGGGACAACAGCCTTTACTATGATTTCATTGCCGTTAAGTCCAATCACCTTAATGAATCGAAGCAGTTCTTAGCCGCAAAAAAATTATTGTTACCCGCAATTGAATCTGCAAAGAGGGACAATGTATCCGATTCGCATACCTATAAAATCAATGCGCTTTACTTCCAGCTGTACAAGGCCTATTTTGGCAGCAACAACTTCCTACAGGCTAAGGACGCTCTTTACCAAGGCATGAAATACGAGCCCTATAAATCGGCCATCAACACGGTTATTCGATATTCCAAACTGGCCGAGGTTTATGAGAAACTTCATGATTACCCATCGGCCTATAGATATGCGCGGCAGGCCTTTCAGATCAGGGACTCCGTCTATAATGAGGATTCCAGGAAGGAAATCAATGCCATGGAAAAAAGATTGCAATTATCACAAAAGGAAAGGCAGATCAACCAACTCAAATCAGACAACGAGCAGATCAGTTTAATCCACAAAAATCAACAGTTAATACACAGTTTAATAGCAGTAGGGAGTTTTATTCTGCTTTTGCTGGTTCTTTTCTTGATCTATGTTTTCCAAAACAATAGACGAACGAATAAAATAAAGCTCAATATGTTGGAGCAACAGAATAAAATCGAGGTGGCACAGGCCGTCATGCATGCTGAGGAAAATGAAAGGCATAGGATAGCTCGAGAATTGCATGATGGATTGGGTGGAACCTTATCAGCCATCAAGTATAAACTATCGATGGACTCTGAGAGCAATACGCCGGCATTGATGAAGGAAATCAACAAGCAATTAGAAAACTCGATATCAGACCTCAGGGGCATTTCCAGGAACATGATGCCCGGCACCTTAATACAGTCTGGATTGGATATAGCACTCAAAGATCTTTGTGCATCCTTAGCCACTGAACACCTACAGGTGGAATATCATTCCTTTACAATCCAGGACAGCCTTTCAAAAGACAAACAACTAAATATCTATAGGATTATCCAAGAATTGCTGACCAATAGCATCCGGCATGCTGAGGCTAGTAAGATCTTGGTTCAGTGCAGTCAGGCAGAAAATAAATTTTTCATAATGCTTGAGGATAATGGCAAAGGATTTGACAAAGATATCTTGAAAAACAACATGGGGATGGGAATTAACAATATCAGAAGAAGGATTGATCTGATGCAGGGAATTTTTGAATTGGATTCCACGATTTCCGAAGGGACAACGGTTAATATTGAATTAAATGTCTGAAGGAAGGAAAAAACTAGCATTAGTCGACGATCATCCTATCGTAATTGAGGGACTTAAATCAGTTCTGTCCAAATGGAACAGGCAATATGATTTAATCTGTTTCTCTAATGGCCTTTCTATTTTAAATTATTTGCATGATCATCATATCGATATTGTCCTATTGGACATTTCTCTGCCAGACATCAATGGCCTGGAAGTCTGCAAAAAAATAAAGATAGAAAGTCCGAGGACAAAGGTCATAGGGTTAAGTAATCAAGCTGAGTACAGCGTAATCTCCATGATGCTTGAAAACGGAGCTTCGGGCTTTCTGCTCAAGGAGGTTCCTTCGCAAGAAATTATGGAAGGATTGGATCAAGTGGTAAGAGGTGAAACCGCTTTGAGTGCTGAGGTCAAGAACATCCTGTCCAGCCAATCGAAGCAGACGCAGAGTTTGCCTTCACTTACAAAACGGGAAAAGCAATTGATTCAATTGTTGGCCCAGGGAAAAACGACCAGCAAAATTGCTTCTGAGCTATCCTTGAGCAAATTTACAGTAGATACATACCGTAAGAATCTTTTGCAAAAGTTCAATGTCAAAAACAGCAGTGAACTATTGGTGTTACTCATAGAGAACAAGATGATATAATTCCTTGATAACAAACGCATCAAAATATTAAAAAGAGCGAAAAGGATGTAAGGATATTGTAGGCAATCCCCATTCATATTTTATATTCTGAAACATTTATCTAACTTTGCGGCTACATAAAGTTAACAGGCTCAAAAGAAGCTTTAAAATGCTGCAGAAATCGAAATATCAATATAAAAACCCCAATAAATCATTTCACCATGCCTTTGCAATTTAACACCGTAAAATTATTTGCTGGTTCAGGAACTTTAGAACTAGCAGGCAAGATTTCAAAATCTTACGGAAAACCCCTAGGAGACATGACTTTGTCGAAGTTTTCTGACGGCGAAATTCAACCATTCTACAACGAGTCCGTTCGCGGTAGTGATGTGTTTTTAATCCAATCTACCAATCAACCCACAGACAATCTATTAGAGTTATTGTTGATGATCGATGCAGCTAAGCGTGCTTCAGCGCATTACATCACGGTAGTTGTTCCCTATTTTGGGTATGCACGTCAGGACCGTAAGGACAAACCACGTGTTGCAATAGGAGCAAAAATGATCGCAAACCTAATCACTGCTGCTGGTGCACACCGCATCATGACCATGGACTTGCATGCTGCTCAGATTCAAGGATTCTTCGATATCCCTGTTGATCACTTAGATGGTGCCATTATCTTCGTTCCATATATCAAATCATTGAAATTGGAAAACTTGATGATCGCTTCTCCAGACATGGGTGGATCTTACAGAGCTCGTACTTTTGCTAAATTCTTCAATGCAGAGGTTGTTATCTGTGACAAACGCAGAAAACGTGCTAATGAAATTGAATCGATGTCCATCATCGGTGATGTTACAGGACAGGATGTGGTATTGATCGATGATATCTGTGACACTGCAGGTACGCTTTCAAAAGCTGCTGCCCTGATCATGGAAAATGGCGCAAGATCTGTTCGCGCAGTATGTACACATGCTGTATTATCAGGTAAAGCATATGAAACCATTGAAAACTCCGTATTATCAGAAATGATTGTTACCGATACGATCCAACTGAATCCGGAGAAGGCTGCTCAAAGCACAAAAATCAAGGTTCTTTCTACCGCAGATCTATTTGCAAATGCTATCAAGAATGTAAATGAACATGGTTCTATTTCGGATTTATTCGACGTTAAATAAACCATTATTCTCATAGAACAAGGGAAAGGATGCTTCAAAAAGGCATCCTTTCTTCTTTTTGGAGATGTAGCCCACAGATTAACAGCAATTTATTTTCGCATTAGGGCCAAAAAATCTTTCAGCAATTCAATTTAATGATTATCTTTGCACCTCAAATTTTAATATATTAAAACATGAAATCAATTGCTATTAGCGGTTCTGCAAGACAGAACGTAGGGAAAAGAGATGCTAAGGAATTGCGTTACGAGGGAAAAATCCCTGCAGTTCTTTACGGTGGTAAAGAACAAACACATTTCTCGGTATCCGCAGCTGATTTGAAACCAGTTCTTTACACTCCAGAAGTTATCTTCGTAGAATTGGAAATCGGTGGCAAAAAATCAAAAGCTATCGTTCAAGAAGCTCAATTCCATCCATTAACTGACGAAGTTACTCACGTAGACTTCTTACAATTATTTGATGACAAAGAAGTTTCTGTGAACATTCCAATCAAATTGGTAGGTACTTCTCCAGGTGTTAAAATGGGTGGTAAATTAGTTCAAAAATTACGTAACCTTCGCGTTAAAGCTCTTCCTAACAACTTACCTCAAGAAATCGAGGTTCCTATGGAAGGTCTTGAAGTTGGTAAATCTTACCGTGTAGGCCAAGTAGCTTTAACTGATGCTAAAGTATTAAACAACGCTGACGATACGATCGTTTCCGTTACTATGTCACGTGCTCTTCGTCAAGCTGAGCAAGAAGCTGCGAAAGCTGCTAAAGGTGGTAAAAAATAATTTACTGGCACAGTATAAAAAAATTGAAGGCATCGAAATATCGATGCCTTCTTTGTTCAAACTAAATATATAAGAGTTAAATGTTTCCTAGATCTTGGATGCTTCTTTTTCAATAGCATCTATGGTTGGAGAATAATCGACCCCTAAACCTTCCTGTTGATAAACCAATTCGCCCTGAGCATTGAATAAGCTGATGATATTGGAATGCGAGAAATCAATTGGCGATATCTGTTTATAATTCACCGCCAAGGTTGCTGCAAACTCCCGAGTATCTTCCTCATTGGACCTCAGGAATATCCATTGCTCCCCATCCATTTCATTTTCAATGGCAAATTGCTTGAGCCTTTCCGGTGTATCGACCTTTGGATCAATACTGACCAATAAGAATTTGATCTTGTCCTTGTTCTTGGACTTCACCGTTTTTTCAATATGGCGCATATCGGCGACCAATCTTGGGCATGCAGCCTTACAGGATGTATAGATCATGACCGCGACCACGACATTTCCCTTTAGATCTTTCAGTTCCATTTCTTCCCCATTCTGGTTGGTCCAATGCGAGGGAAGGTTATAAACGGAGAGGTCAGAAAGAGAGTCCGTCAGGGTAGGCTGTTTGAGCTCTACCTGGGTACTCGTTTCAGGATTCTGGCAAGCTTGAGCCAATAACCCAAACGCAAACAAGGCCATTAATAAATTCTTCATCATATCATTATCTATTTTACATCTCTTGCGCAGCGAAAACCAAGGTTTCTACTGCTATAGGAAGCTTTCATGCTTCCCCGAAAAGCATAGCGCATAAATGCTGCGTAATTCATCAGGTCGGAGGCATTTACAGAAGCCCCTCCGCAGAACAGGTTCCCATCTTCCCCTTTATCCTTCCTGGACTCGCCAGTCAAGAAGATACTGTTAAAATCGGAAGTCCATTCCCAGACCAATCCATGCATATCATATACTCCCCAATAGTTCTTAAAGGTACTCCCGACTTCATTATTATAGGTCTTAGCCGTCTCATACCAACTTAGGATATATTGATTGTAGGATTTTTTGGTCCTGGCATCCATGGTTTTGGCATCCGACATCGCGGCATATTCCCATTCATCCATGGTCGGCAAGCGCATTCCTTTACTTTCACAGAACTTTTTGGCGGCATACCAGGACACATTGGTCACTGGAGACTTTGCCTTTGCGGGTGCATAATCAAAATCAGACTTCCAATAAGCCAAGTAGCTTTTATCAGCAAACAATTTTTTGATCTGCGATTTGCTATAGCTTTTATTTGTCTCTAAAAATTCCAGGTAGTCCTGATTGGTGACAGGGAAGACATCCAGATAGAAAGCTTTCACTGCAACGGGACGCTTATCGGCAGTACCATATAATGGCACATAGCTACCCTTTTTAATCAGGACCATATCTTGTGCTTGGGCGGCATGAAAACTGAGCAGGCCCAACAGTAGATATCTAAAAATTTTCCACATCATCAATTCTCCTAGAGTCTGGGGAAGCTACATCACAGCTCCCAAACAATATTATTTTGCGCGACGATCCCTCACATTAATAGGAGTTACGAAAGTCTTATTATTGTCCCAATTGTTATATACATAGTTCAACACATCGGCAACTTCTTGATCAGACAAAGCCTGTCCAGGCATGACTGAGTTATATTTCTCGCCATTGACGGTTATCTCACCCTTCAAACCGAACAAGACCGCATCGATTGCTTTTTCTTTATTGTTGTTCAAGAAATCAGACTTTGCCAATGGAGGGAATACACCTTTGATCCCTTGTCCTTCACTCTGGTGACAAGCCAAACAGGTTCTGCCAAAGATTGCTTTTCCATCTGCAATGGATTGATTTGGTGTTTTGGCAATAACGGATGTTTTCTTAGCCTTTTTAGGCATATGTTGAATGGTACCTCCTTCTGGCAGATAGATTCCTTCCATGATTTTACCTGAATAGATCTGGTGGTTTTCTTCACCTTCCACTTTCAGCATACCCAAGGCACCTTTGTTGAAGGCACGGAATATGGAGTGATCCACCAACACCAGGGTACCCGGTACTTCGACCTTAAACTCTACCATGGCGGCACCACCTGCGGGAATCAGGGTTGTTTGGACATTTTCGTTGATCAGATCACCACCTTCCACATGTACTCTATCAAATATTTCACCGATAACATGGAAAGAGGAAACTAAGTTAGGACCACCATTTCCAACGAAAAGACGGATGGTTTCTCCAACTTTGGCCTGAAGGGCATTTTCATTGACCAAAGCACTTACATTACCATTGAAAACTACATAATCTGCTTCTTCTTTGATGGCTTTATTCATATCAAATGCCTGTAAGCCTTGCTCACCATAGGAACCTTCGGTATAGAAATCACCCTGCATCACATAAAATTCCTTATCCACTGGAGGCAATCCACCTTCTGGTTCGACAAGAATCAAACCGTACATTCCATTGGCAATGTGCATACCTACAGGTGCTGTAGCACAGTGATAAACAAAAAGACCAGGGTTCAAGCACTTAAAGGAAAATGAAACCTCATGCCCAGGCGCAACCAATGAGGATTCAGCACCACCACCGGGACCTGTTACGGCATGTAAGTCAATATTGTGAGGCAGTTTGTTGTCGGGATGGTTTTTAAGCAAAAAGTCAACCTCATCCCCTACTCTGGCGCGAATAAACTGGCCAGGAACGGAACCTCCAAAAGTCCAATAGGTATATTTAACCCCATCGACCATCTCACCTTCTAATTCCAATATTTCAAGGCTTACTTTTAGTTTTGCAGCATCTCGTTTACCGACAGGTTTCGGCACTAAGGGTGGCGAAGTAAGCTCCGCTACGATTTCCCCTTTGACCGGAATCTTGGTCGTATCGATCTGTTTATTTTCTGCAGAATGCTTACAGGCAGTAAATGCCATGGTAACCCCCAATAGTATACTAAATAAAGTGACTTTGTTTTTCATGTTTCAGCATTATTGTTAATTAATCTTCCTCTTTCTTAATAATTAAAAATACCGCAAAATTGAGTGTTTTTAAATGACACTAACCATACAAAAAAGTGGCCTTCATTACATTTTCATGACAAAATTCCTGACGAAAATCATGCACCATAAAAGCTGGCTAAAAACGGAAAAAAGAGGCTTTGGGAGAGCCTCTTTTTTCAATAAAAAATTTATTCAACGGTGTTTAAGGATTTTTGCTGGCGCAAAAATTGAGTCAAAATTTATGGAGAATCTTATTTCGTATTTTCCTCTAATCGGATGGATTTGGGAAATAGGATATTGTTTTCTAAGTGTATATGTTTATGCAGGTCTTGTTCAAAGTCGCGGAGCATATCAAAGGCAACACGATAGGTATTGCAGGCATCTTCTGGTGCAGTATAATTGTCTGTCAATTCAGCAATTTTTGCAAAGCGGCCACCTTCAGTTTCGTGTTCATGGATCATCATACTGATCGGGTTCTGAACGGAGCCGAATCCTGGCTGAACATAGGCTGCTGGATTTGATTTTGTTTCCTCTAATTTTTCAATATATGGGAACAGAATCTTTTCTTCTTTTTCCAAGTGATGACCTAGGTCCACCGCACTTTCTTCGAACAATTTATTGATTTCATAGAGTTCAGGATGTCTTTCACCATGTACACGAGCCACTTTATTTAGGTAAGCCAAAAGGACCGGTGTTTTTTCCCGCACATATCTATGATGTGTTTTTACGATATAGGATACCAATAAATCCGAAGGCCATGAATTGAAATCTATTTGCTCGCCGGCAGATTCATTCAATACATTGTTTAGGTCATCCAATAAGCTATCCTTATTGATTCCTTTTTTATCGGCAACTGTTCCAATGGCAACTTGGCCACCACAACAGAAGTCCATTCCATACTTGGTAAATACAGCAGCTGTTTTAAAATTCTTTGCCACTACATTACCGATTTTTTCATTTATTAAGTTTTCCATGATTTTATTGTTTATTATTTTTAAGTGTTAAATCAAATACAAACCAAGCACATGCAAATACCCCGATGGCAAAAACGATGTCCCCAGGGGTCCGCATCCATTTCAGGAATACCATACCAGGTTCTTGCATCAACTCGGCCGAACGGGCATACCACATACCCTGCCCAATACTTTCAATGGCTTGCCAGATTCCTACAGGCAGCAAACTGAGGAGCGCCATTCCCAGCAATCCGATATTTAAGCTCCAGAAACCGACCTTGATCAATTTATCATTCCATTTGACATCGCGATATAGGCTTCGAAGTACAAAAAGCATCAAGCCAATCCCAAGCATTCCATACACACCGAATAATGCGGTGTGACCATGTAAAGGCGTGGTATTTAAGCCTTGCACAAAATAAAGTGCAATTGGTGGATTGATGATAAATCCAAAGACTCCTGCTCCCAGGAAGTTCCAGAACGCAACGGAAATCAAGAAATAGATTGGCCATTTGTAATCTTCCAACCATTTTGTGGCTTTTGAAATCTTATAGTTATGGTAGGCTTCAAATCCAATGATGGTCAACGGAACAACTTCCAAAGCACTGAAGGTGGCACCCAAGGCCATAACTGCAGTTGGCGTTCCTGAGAAATATAAATGGTGAAAGGTTCCGAGGATACCGCCCGACAGGAATATGATGGTGGAGAACAATACACTGGAAGTTGCACTCTTAGGTTTCAATAATCCTAAGCGAACGAACAGGAATGCCATAACCACGGTTGCAAATACTTCGAAGAAACCTTCTACCCATAAATGCACTACCCACCAGCGCCAATATTCCGCAATGGCTAAATTTGTCTGTCTGCCCCACATCAGACCTGCTCCATAGAACAGGGCGATGGCCGAACAGGAAATAAGGAACATCACGATCAGGTTCTTTTCTTCGCCACCATTTTTCAAGATCGGCAACAATGGTCTCACCATTAAGGCTAACCAGACGAAGAGCCCAACGAAAAGGAAAATCTGCCAGAACCTTCCTAGGTCCACATATTCATAGCCTTGATGGCCAAACCAGAAGTTTTGGACCAAGTCCAGTTTTTGCATGACACCGTACCATTGCCCAACCATGGAACCAACCACGATGATCAAAAGTGCGATAAAAAGAAAGTTCACGCCGAAGACCTGGAATTTAGGGTCCTTTCCGGAAACTGCTGGCGCAATGTAAAGCCCTGTAGCCAACCATGCGGTTGCAATCCAGAAGATGGCTAATTGGGTGTGCCAGGTACGGGTAACCGAATAAGGAAGGAATTGATCGATCGGAATTCCGTACAGTCCATCCCCTTCTACACCATAGTGAGCCGTGACAATCCCTAAACCGACCTGAACCAGCATCAACAGACTGACTACCCAGAAGTATTTCTTCACCAACTTCATGGATGGTGTAACCCCCTGTCTCAACAAAGGATCTTCAGCTGGATAGAGCAGTTCATCTTCTGCCCCGGCCATAACTTGCCATAAAACCAATGCACCCACACAAAAGATCAATAAGATGATACTTACTCCTGACCAAGCTAATAGGTCCATTGTCATTTCGTTGCCTACTAATTTTTCGTTAGGCCAGTTATGAGTATATGAAACCTTAGAATCGGGCCTTTCGGTCACTGTCGCCCAAGTAGCCCAGAAGAAAAAGGCATTCATCTTATGCATCCTTGCTTCATCCTTAATGGAATTCACCGGAATGGCATAATCCTTTCTCAATTGGTCGAATTTGGGATCATTGGTAAATAACCCTTTGTAATACTCAGAAAGTGCTTTGATGGCAGATACTCGATCAGAATCAACAGTAATGGTATTCCTAGCTGCATCGAAGGTATTCTTCCTGATCTTAGATTTTAAGCGGGTAGCCAACATGGCCTGTTGATCTTCGCCTATTTCATCATATGGTTTAGAAAATTCATTATTTGCATAGATGTCCAATATATATAAGGCTTCGCGGTGCAACCAATCTGCAGTCCAGTCTGGAGCGACATAAGCACCATGACCCCAAATGGAACCTACTTCTTGACCACCTATACTTTGCCAAATATTCTGTCCATCCTTAATATCTTGTTCCGTAAAAATAGTTTCTCCAGATTCATCGACGATTTTTTCTGGAATTGGCGGGGAAACTTGGTAGATCTCATAACCGTAGTATAGCAGTACTGAAAATGACAATACTACCACGAGGATAAAGGCCCACCATAATTTTTTCTCTCTTTTCATTCTTTAAAGGCTTTAGCATGATAAGATGGTCCCATAGCTTGGGACCATCCAAAAAATTGTTTCAAACTATTCGGCTATGATCTTTCCTTTCATTACCGCAAGGTGACCAGGAAATGAACAGATGAAATCATAGGTACCTGGGCTTTCAAGTGTAAAGTCGATTTTGCTTTCTTCGCCACCGCCAATTAAATTGGTATGGGCTAGAACATCAGCTGTTGCAGGGACATAGTCTGTAGCTTGTGCCTTTATTGCCTCTTCTCCGAACTTAATGGGGTCAGTACCTAGTTTCAAAACAACCAAGTTATGTCCCATCACTTCTTTTTTCATGGTACCAACGTGCTTTAATGTAAGACTGATTGGCTCTCCGGCTTTGACATGTAATTCATTTACATTGAACTGCATTTGATCGTTGCTCTCTACCACAATGGTATTTGAAGTTGCGGAAGCAGCAGATTCAGGCTCAGCTGCAGGAGCAGGAGTTTCGGTTGCTGTTGCTTCGGTAGCATGTGAACTGTGATCGGTAGAATCAGATTTAGGTTGTTCTGAATTGTCACATGAAGCTAAAAATAAGCATGAGCATAATGCAAGAGTTCCAATGTTAAAGGTAGTTTTCATATAATGTGTTTTGTATTTAAGACAAAATTGTCTTTTTTATCCCTTGAAAAAAATTCCAACGGTCACATTTTTCAGTGATGCTAGTAATATTTTACTTTTATTCAACATTTAGGACACATTGCAAATGCCTTATCATTTGGATATCCGATTTATCAATTGCTTTATCATTTGTAAACTATATTTAACAAATGATATATAAATCCTATTTTTGCAGGCATGAATTATCTGATAGTAGGATTAGGAAATATTGGAAGGGAGTATGCTGATACTCGGCATAATATAGGTTTTATGGTTGCAGACGAACTGGCAAATCAGGCCGGCACGTCTTGGTCAACCTTGAAACATGCTTATTACACTGAATACAAGCAAAGAGGTCACAACGTTTTTGTGATCAAACCTACGACCTTCATGAACCTGAGCGGAAAAGCCGTAAACTATTGGATGCAAGAGCTGAAGGTACCTATCCAGAATGTCTTGGTCATTGTGGATGACTTGGCCATTCCTTTTGGATCATTGCGTATCAAACCTAAGGGATCTGCAGCTGGACACAATGGCCTGAAATCCATTGAAGGGTCGGTGGGCGGACAACATTATGCACGATTAAGATTCGGTATCGGAGATAATTATCCCAAAGGAAGACAGGTAGACTATGTATTGGGTCCTTTTGACAAGGAAGAACAACGGGAATTACCCGCGCTGATCGAACATTCCGTAAAAATGGTGAACAGCTTTATCAATATCGGAATTGAGCTGACCATGACTAACTTGAACACAAAATAAATCCCGGACTCTTCCAGATTCCCTAAAGACTTAGGCTTTTTTTTCGTATATTATTAGCATATTTACGCGACATAATTTATGGATAGAATACGACCTTTCATTACCATTCCGATCATCTTGGTTTTCTTTATATGGGGATCGACGCAGGCATTTCATTTATTGAGTGCGGCATCAGATTGGGATGTTTTTGTGGGCGTTTGTTTGGCTCTCTTGCTGATTGCCATTCTCTATAAGTTCATTATGTATATCTTAAAAAAATAGACCAACCAATTTTATTTATGAAAAGAAATCTTATTGCTTTGGGGGCAACCCTTATTATCGCTTTGCTAGTTTGGATCATTTGCACGGAAAGGATTGACGCCGGATATGAAGGTATTAAGGTCAAACTCTATGGTTCTGAAAAAGGTGTTCAGGATGTCAGTCTTGTTACCGGAAGGGTTTGGTACAATCCAGTCACTGAATCGATCTATGAGTTTCCAACCTATGTTCAGACAGTCAACTACGAGAACTTTACGGTAAATGCCAAGGATGGTTCGGTCTTTACGGTCGACCCTACCCTATCCCTGCGCGTATTGACAGGCAGCTCACCGAAGATCTTTACCAAATATAGAAGACCAGTGGACGAGATATTAAACATGACTTTGGTGAATCACATCAAGGATGTGTATAGGATCGAATTCAACAAGTATTCAACAGATTCCATCATTAGCAATCGTGAGAAGTTTGAAAATGGTGTACAGGATAAAATGATCAAGTTTTTGGAGGGCGAAGGCTTTATCTTGGAGCAACTGACTTCAGGTATACAGTATCCTGAATCGATCACCCAAGCTATCAATGCCAAAAATGCCGCCATACAGAAGGCACAGCAGGCTGAAAACGAGCTGAAGGTCGTGGAAGCGGATGCCAGAAAAATGATCGTCCAGGCAGAAGCTGAAGCCAAGGCCAATCAATTGAGGCAGCAGACCTTGTCACCATTGCTGATTCAACAGCAGTTTATTGAAAAATGGGACGGCTCGACACCGCTATATGGCAACAGCCCTGTGATCTTTAAGGAATTGAAATAATAAAAAGGCAGCCCTAGGGTTGCCTTTCTTGCCTGATTTGATTTAGTAAATAATAATATTTAATAAAAGTCTTTATTTGGATTTTGTCCCAATGATCACCACTCCCTTTTCACCTTTTTTCCCATATAAGGCTTTGCCTCCTTGTGGATCCAACTGGTTCAAATATTCTATTTGATTATTATCCAATTTGTCAATAGCTTTCTTATTGGCGATCTTTCCATCGATGACAACAAGCTTATCCTTTAGTCCATCTTTGGATAATGTTCCTCTAACCGTGGCAGCTCCAGGTTTGCTATTTTGAGTATGTCCAGGATTACTTATGATTACTTGTGTTATCTCAGAGTCTGGCTCGCCTTTTACAGTCATTCTCGCAGGTTCTGAACCTGGTTCTCCTTTTACAGTTATTCTTGCAGGTCCAGAGGCAGGTTGGCCTTTAACGGTGATCCGAGGTTCGGAAACAGGTTTCCCAGAGAAAGTTGTTGATTGGAGATTGTTTTTCCTTGCAAATTCTTTTGTTGTGAACTTGATGGTTGGTTTCCCACCATTGGAATCCTTTATAATATGAACATTCTCCAATTCATTTGGGTTCAGTTTTTTATACTCATCGTGATTGGACTCTTTTTCATCAATGATAATTTTCGTGTCCTTTGGGATTCCTTGGAGCTGGACTTTTGTAATGACCTTTACAGGCACTGAGTCTGTATCAATATTATTATTCGCCTTCATACCTATAAATTCACCACTAAGCTCTTTGGGGCCTTGAGGACCTTTCCCATCGTCTTCTTTCTTGGTTTCGATAACAATTACTCCGTTTTTGGCCTCTTCACCATAACTTTTTGCATCAGCACCTATTAGAACCTTCAAACTTTTAATGGATTTAGGATTAATCGCGTCTATATTGAAGTTTATAGGTAATTTTTCACCATCAAGTATCACTAAAGGACGCTTACTCGGAGTTATATCAACAAAACGGATAGTTCCGCCAGACCTAGGCTTACCTTGAATATAGTCTGCAAATGCCCTGGTATTTATATCTTTGATGGAATCAAGGTATGTCGTATCTTTTCTAGGATGCTGAATCATGACCTTTTTGATCTGTTGATTGAGGTCAGTTTCATTCAAAGTGACCACGACACGTTCAATTTTTGCTTCTGCTTGGTTTACCGTAAAGGTAATACCGGCAATGATCAGGACGGGCAACAGGAATACATACTTTCCAAGTTGCAGTTGGGATGATCGTTTTTTGTTCATCATCATAATGCGCTTTTTTAAGGTTTTAAAATTAAACTGATTGCTGATGCCGACCGAAGCACCCTGCTTGGTGACATTCAGCAACGAGTATTGATAGGTCTGTCGGTCCACACCCTTATCCAGAACTTGTTGATCAGTCAAGAATTCTAGATTTTGACGTACGGCTTTGCGCATGTACCATACGAAGGGATTAAACCAACAGCACAACAACACTATTTCAAACAACAGAACATCGATGCTGTGATGGCCTCTCACATGTACCTGTTCGTGCTTGAAAATATCATATAGCTCCAGATCTTGGTGCTGCTCTTTGTGCAGATAGATTTTATTGAAGAAGGAAAACGGTGTAATCGGGAAAATGACATTCCTGAAGATATAATCTCGCCATTGAGATGGTTTAGAATGCCAATGGATACGCAATAAGCTTCCGAGCTGTATCAGCAGCCTGGTCAATAGGATCAATCCTCCTATGGCTAGCAAATAAACCAAAAGGTCGCTGAGGTAAAACCCTCCTTCTTCTTTACTGTCCTCCAACAATGGAAAGTATTCCATGATAATCCCCTGTGGGATTGTAATGCTTTTGGCAAACCACGCTTTGACGTCCAAGAACGGATAAACAAAGGCATAGATGCTCCCGAAGATAAAATAAACCCTATTGAGACGGTAGAAAGTGAGGTCCTTCAAAAGTACTTGGTACCCTAAATAGATTAAGGCCAGCAGCAGGTTTACTTGGATGATATAGGTCAGTAGAGCTTCCATGCGCTTAGGATTTATTGTTCTTGATCATGTCCATGATTTCTTCCAATTCCTTTTGGCTTAGCTTCTCTTCTTTCACGAAGAAAGAAACCATTTCTTTATAGGAATTCCTGAAATAATCTCCTACAAAGGAATTCATAAATTTAGCTTTGTATTCCTCTGCATTTAATATGGGTTCATATCGCTTTGCATTGGCATATTTGACCGCCTTTACAAAGCCCTTCTTTTCTAGATTGCGGATAGTGGAAGCCAAGGTCGTGTAAGGCATCTCTTTATCTTTCAAATTATCCAAAATCTCGCGGACAAATCCTCCGTTTAATTGCCAGATTGACAACATGGCTTCTTCTTCTTGTGCGGTCAGTTTTTCCATTGCTCTACGTATTTATCACTAAATTACGAACTTTTCGTAGACTTCCAAACTATTTAACATATTTTATCTGTTTGGCTCACTGGAAATGAACGGATTAGGCTGCCTATTTAGTTAAAAAAGGAGAATTAGGGCTATGCGAACAAAGATTTGTCCTGATTGGACAAGTAATCTAATTAATACACATAAATTGTCTTAAAATGACTGTTTTGTGTCATAATTATTCATATTATACATCTAAAAATAGAAATCAATTTTATACATTTGTAAGAATACGATAAAAGTATAAAACACAAATAATACAAGAAATTTGATTATGTCTGAAACTGCATCTATTAACTTAAATGGGTCTACATATGAAATGCCTGTTATCACAGGAACAGAAAATGAGAAAGCCCTAGATATTTCAAAATTAAGAGATTCTTCTGGATACATTACATTAGATCCAGGATTCAAAAACACAGGTTCTACAAAGAGCGCCATCACTTTCTTAGATGGAGAAAAAGGTATCCTTAGATATAGAGGATACGCGATTGAAGATTTAGCAGAAAAATCAACTTTCTTGGAAGTAGCTTATCTATTGATTTATGGCGAGCTACCGACAAAAGACGTATTAGAGAAATTCCGTTCCGATATCAGGGCACAGATGATGATCCACGAGGACATGAAAAACTTCTTCGCAGGTTTCCCATCGAAGTCTCATCCAATGGGTCAATTATCTTGTTTAGTAGGTGCATTGTCATCTTTCTACCCAGAGTCCCTAAACCCTAACCAAACGGAAGAGGAAGAAAATAAAACAATCATCAACCTATTGGCTAAGATGCCTACGATCGTTTCATGGATCCAAAAGAAATCATTAGGTCATCCGGTGGTTTACCCTAAGAATAACTTCGGTTATATCGAGAACTTCCTGAACATGATCTTTGGTGAAGTAAACCAAGACAAAACATTCGATCCTTTGGTAATCGATGCGATGCATAAATTATTGATCTTACATGCTGACCACGAACAGAACTGTTCTACATCAACGGTAAGAATGGTTGGATCATCCAATGCGAACATGTACGCTTCTATCTCTGCCGGTATCAATGCCCTATGGGGTCCATTGCATGGCGGTGCTAATCAAGCAGTAATTGAAATGCTTGAGGCTATCAAAGAAGATGGCGGTGATGCCGATAAATATTTAGCAAAAGCGAAAGACAAGAACGATCCTTTCCGTTTGATGGGATTCGGTCACCGTGTGTACAAAAACTTCGACCCACGTGCGAAGATCATCAAGAAAGCTTGTGACGATGTATTGGAAAAATTAGGTGTTCAAGATCCTGTATTGGATATCGCAAAGCGTCTTGAAGAAGCTGCCCTGAATGACCAATATTTCATTGACCGTAAATTATATCCAAACGTTGACTTCTATTCTGGTATCATCTACCGTGCATTAGGATTTAACTCGGATATGTTCACTGTATTGTTCGCTTTAGGCCGTCTACCAGGATGGATCGCGCAATGGAAAGAAATGCGTGATAACAAAGAACCTATCGGACGTCCAAGACAAGTATACATTGGCGAGAACCTTCGTCCATATGTAGAGATCTCAGACAGAAAATAAGAAGAAGAAATTCATAATAAAAAGCCCAACCATCGAAAAGACGGTTGGGCTTTTATATTGAATGTCAATAAATTTCTACAGCAATTAAAAAGGCTCCAGAATTGGAGCCTTTAATATTTTATATTAATCTTTGGATTATTGTCTGATTGAAATACGCTTAACGATTGTTTCTGAGCCTCCAGACACTCTTACGAAGTAAAAACCTTCGGAAAGTTTCTGTTGGGTATCAAAACTTAAGTTCTGCATCCCTGCATCTAAACTACCATTGTGTAGACTTAAGACTTCATTTCCAAGGGCATCCATTACTTTTATCGTAATATTATTTACCTTTGCGAGCTTGAAAGTTACAGAGATTTGTTCTGAGATAGGGTTGTAGAAGACTTTAACATTATTGATAAGCTTGTCATTGTCTTCTTCTTTCGCCTTAATCATATCAAATGAAGAAGGTTCAAGTGTTGAAAAGCTGGAATAATGTGGGGTTGAAACTCCTGAATTAGAAGCCTGCGCAGTGCCTCCTAAGCCGACTAATAGGCATAGGGAACAGATAGCAAGGTGTGATATTTTTCTAAATTCTAATTTCATGTTTCAATATGGATACTCGATAAAGGTTATGGTTTAATCAAATGTAAACAATAATTCGAGAAATCCTAATACAAAAGTAATTAATTTTAGCTTTTTTTCTGGAGTTTTTTATGGCCTTTAACAATTTTTAACAAGAAAATACGTTGTCGCATTAAAAGTTGTAATTTCGCCTCTAATTTTAGACAAGATATCAAACATAATTAAATATATGTCAGGAGATCATAAACAAAACCTACAGCGCCTAAGCTGGACAGGTTTATTAATCAGTCTAGGTATCATTTTCGGTGATATCGGTACTTCTCCCCTCTACGTTTTCAAAGCAATTTTTAACAAAGGTGAAATTCAAGAAATCATGATCTATGGTGGTCTATCGTGTATTTTTTGGACACTTACCTTGCAGACCACCGTTAAATATGTCATCATTACCTTAAATGCGGACAACAAAGGTGAAGGCGGGATCCTATCCCTCTATTCCTTGGTCCGAAAGAAAGCGAAATGGTTGATCATTCCAGCCATCATTGGGGGTAGTACCCTGTTGGCCGACGGGATGATCACTCCTGCGATCACAATCTCATCAGCTGTTGAAGGATTAGCTATCAAAACCCCAGGTTTTCCGACCATACCAGTCGTTGTTCTCATCATTTCCTTGCTATTTATTATTCAACGTTTCGGAACGAATATCGTAGGTCGGGTCTTTGGACCATTAATGTTCATTTGGTTCACCACAATTGGAGTTTTAGGATTTTCATACTTAGGACATAATCCAGAAATCTGGAAAGCTATCAATCCATATTATGCCTATCAATTATTGGCCAACTATCCCAATGCTTGGTTCATCATAGGTGCAATTTTCCTATGTACCACGGGAGCTGAAGCGCTTTATTCAGATATGGGTCACTGTGGAAAATCAAATATCCGTATCAGTTGGATCTATGTGAAACTGATGTTGATATTCAACTATTTCGGTCAAGGAGCTTGGTTATTGGAGCATGTTGGAACCCAGATCGGTGAGGTCAATCCTTTCTATGCGATCATGCCAGATTGGTTCATTATATGGGGAGTAACCATTGCAACCATTGCGGCTGTAATTGCCAGTCAAGCCATGATTTCAGGATCTTTTACCTTGATTGCTGAGGCTGTACGACTAAATATTTGGCCTAAGGTTGCTATCCGATATCCAAGTGACCATAAAGGTCAGATCTATGTGCCTTCGGTAAACCTGATCCTATATCTGGGCTGTATGCTGATCATCCTGATATTCAGGGAGTCCAGCAATATGGAGGCAGCCTACGGTCTTGCCATTAACCTGACCTTCATCATGACGACCATCTTGATGACCGTATTCATGATCAGAAAACGCATCAACCCAATCCTGATTGGCTTATTCGCATCGGTTTACACCGTCATCGAACTAGCCTTTTTAGTGGGTAATATCAGTAAAATTGCACATGGTGGTTGGTTGACCCTATTGCTTGCATTAACCTTGTTCATAGTGATGTACAGCTGGTTTGGTGCAAGGAAGATCAAGAACAGATTTGTCAAATTCGTCAATATCCAAGACTACTACCCTATCCTATCTGAACTTAGTGAGGACAAAACGGTACCTCAGTTTTCATCTCACCTGGTTTATTTGACCAGTGCCAATAACTTAACGGAGGTAGAGGCTAAGATCACCTACTCAATAATCAACAAGAAGCCCAAACGTGCCGATGTGTATTGGTTGGTTCACGTTGATGTAATGGACAACCCACATACAAGGGAATATAAAGTCACCCAATTGATCCCTGGTAAGCTTATCCGGATAGACTTTCATTTAGGTTTCCGTGAGGAGCAGAAGATCAGTTTATTGTTCCGTAAGGTTGTGGAAGATATGGTAAACAAGGGTGAGATAGATATCACAAGTAATTACGAAACCTTGAAGAAACATAATATTCCTGGTGATTTCAATTTCGTAGTATTGGAAAAAGTGATTTCTAAGACCCACTTCCTGAAATGGAATGAAAAGATCATCCTTGAGATCTATAAGATCCTGAAGAAATTCAGTCTTTCCGAGGAGAAAGGATTTGGACTCGACAGTAGCTTCGTAACATTGGAGCGGGTGCCACTGACCATTCCAAACACGGGAGAAGTAAAACTTACTAGATTATAAAAAAAGGCTGCCAATGATTGGCAGCCTTTTCTAATGCTTTTTTTCTCAATCTATTTTGTGTCGATATTTCTCAACTTGGAGTTTCTATAGCCATAACCAAAATATATCGCTAAACCACCCAGTAACCACAGGATAAAGATAATCCAGTTACTCGCCCCTAATTCAGACATCAGGTAAAGGTTTACCAAGATTCCAATGACCGGCAGTAATGAAAAGTTATATTTAAAACTCAACACACTCAACACCAACCAAGCCAACCAAAATACGATCACTAAAGATTTATGCAAAAGAATCGCTGAAGACCCCATACTCATCCAATCTGAAATGGACTCTCCACTAAACTTAACAGCGAGTATCAAGCCAACAATTAATCCAATACCTACGATGTATTTCCCATTGACATATGGCACTCTAAACTTAGAACGTTTGGATAAGCCGGAATGATCCATATACAACACCCCGCAACACACTAGGATAAATGCGAAGAAAGTACCTACAGAGGTCAGATCGACAAAGAAATCCATCTTGAAGAACAATGCTGGGACAGCCACCACGATACCTGTCACGATCGTTGCAAAAGAAGGCGTTTTATATTTTGGGTGAATAGTTGCAAACTTCTTCCATAACAACCCGTCCCTACTCATGGTCATCCAGATCCTTGGTTGAGCCAATTGGAACACAAGCAAAGCACTCGTAATCGCAATTACGGAAGTAACCGAAATAATCCCTGCCATATGATCGAAGCCTACGTATTCGAACACATATGCCAATGGATCCTTCACATTCAATTCCTTATAATTCACCATTCCTGTCAATACAAGTGTGATCGCCACATAAAGCACGGCACAGATCAACAAACAATAGATCATCGCTTTTGGAAGGTCCCTTTGGGGGTTCTTACACTCCTCTGCTGTTGTTGAAATGGAGTCAAAACCGATAAAAGCAAAGAATACAGCTGCTACCCCACTCATTACACCTCCTAAACCATTCGGGGCAAATGGAGTCCAGTTCTCCGGTTTAACAAAGAAAATACCACCGATAATCACCGCGAGGATAATCCCGATCTTGATCAGCACCATGATATTACTGGCTTTCCGGGATTCTTTAATACCGATATACACCAGCCAGGTTACCAGGAAAGTGATCAATCCAGCAGGCATGTCAAAGATAATCGGGATATCCAAGATCCTTGGCGCAGTGTCATAGGCCTGCAGAGCAACCTTATCGATTTTCTCCAAATTCTCTATCCCTACTTCCAGGAACTTCTGATGCGCATCTAGGGCATAACCTGGCGCCATGGTCATCCATTTGGGGAGATGTATCCCGAAGCCTTCCAGCATAGACACAAAATACTGCGACCATGATATGGCCACTACCATATTGGATACGGCATATTCGAGCACCAGGGCCCAGCCAATTATCCAAGCAAACAATTCACCAAATGCCACATAAGCATAGGTATATGCACTACCGGAAACCGGTACGGTACTCGCAAACTGAGCATAGGAAAGAGCAGTAAACACACAGGCAAAAGCCACAAAAACGAAGAGCAGCGAAACAGCCGGACCTCCATTGTAGCTAGCCAAACCTATGGTACTGAAAATACCAGCCCCTACGATGGCTGCAATACCAAGGGAAACTAAATCTCGAACTCCTAAAATTTTTGCTAATCCAGAACCACCATGTTCAGCGTCTGAAAGAATTTGATCTACGCTTTTCTTTCGGAAAAGTCTATTAGCCATATTAAGTTAATTTATTGGACAAGTAACAAAAGTGAAAAAAATTATGACAAATACGTCAAGTTATCCTGAATATATGTGTAGATATCCTTGAAGTCCTTCATATCTTCATTGCAATAATCGACCAAGACCTCGGTCAATCCTTCATGTATTCCCTTTGGGGTCTCAAAGGTCCAGATACGTTTTGAAATATTGATCAGTGGCTTTGAAATCTGATCAAGATCTTTATAATCAAAAATATACTTCCATGCTAGGAATTTATCATAAAAGGCAACAAACCCATCAATATCTTCCACACCGATGGTTTTCAAATAACTTTTCATAATTGGTTTGTGAACATTTTCCAGGTGTTCATATAATCTCGAAACATTGACAAGCTGATGCTTGATCAACAAATGGTCGAGCATCAATTCTACTGCGATATGCGCCATGAAAGTCCCACGGATCGGCGTACCTTCCAATACAGGGTCCAGCTTACGTCTCAGGTGATGGCAATGGTTCAAAAAGAACTCACTGCTATGGAATAACTTGTCCACCTCCACATGCCGATACCAACCTTCGGATATTTCCATGGTCAGGGGATGGGCAAAAAGCTGTTCCTCGAATTTTTGGGGATGAAAGATATAGGACTTATCTACATTCTTCAACAAGTCAGGCAACAAAGAGCCAAGAACACGCTCAGGGATAGTTGCAAACCTTTCAAAATAGAAATGTGAGAGAAAATTCATCCGCTATATCAAACAATAATTATCTGAAAGATACAGTTTAATCTCGTATCTTTGCAACTTAAATAAAAATCTTAAGGGTATATTATGAACTTTGTAGAAGAACTACGCTGGAGAGGCATGCTTCAAGACATCATGCCAGGAACAGAAGAATTGTTAAACAAAGAACAAGTAGCGGGATATATCGGCTTCGACCCGACAGGCGATTCTCTACATGTTGGTCATTTAACTCAAATCATGACCCTGATCCACTTTCAACACGCAGGCCACAAACCTGTTGCCCTTGTTGGTGGTGCTACAGGTATGATCGGAGACCCTTCATTCAAATCAGCTGAACGTAATCTTCTTGATGAAGCTACGTTAGCTCACAATGTTGCATCCCT
Source organism: Sphingobacterium sp. NPDC055346 (assembly GCF_053645235.1). Classification (NCBI taxonomy): domain Bacteria; kingdom Pseudomonadati; phylum Bacteroidota; class Sphingobacteriia; order Sphingobacteriales; family Sphingobacteriaceae; genus Sphingobacterium; species Sphingobacterium sp. NPDC055346. Next base: position 221,372 of record NZ_JBSHMI010000007.1, on the reverse strand, counting down.
GAAACATCAATTGACCAAATTCTTAACATTTGGCGATGGTGAAACAGATGCAAAAATGGTGAACAACTTCGATTGGTTCAAGGACTTCAGTTTCTTGGATTTCATCCGTGACGTTGGTAAGCTGATTACCGTGAATTATATGATGGCCAAAGATTCTGTAAAGAAACGTTTGGAAGGCGAAAACGGCCTTTCCTTCACTGAGTTCTCCTATCAATTAATTCAAGGTTATGACTTCTATTATCTTTGGAAAAACCAGAACTGCAAAATCCAAATGGGTGGTTCTGACCAATGGGGTAACATCGTTACAGGAAGTGAAATCGTTCGCAGATTAGAACAAGGGACTGTTTTCGGATTAACTACGCAATTGATCAAAAAGTCTGACGGACAGAAGTTCGGTAAGACAGAATCAGGGGCAGTATGGTTGGACGCTAAGAAAACCTCTCCTTATAAATATTATCAATTCTGGTTGAATGCTACTGATGATGACGCTAAAAACTGGATCAAGATCTTCACCTTGAAAACCAAGGAAGAAATTGATGCCATTATCGCTGAACATGATGCAGCACCACACTTGAGAATTGTTCAAAAGGCATTAGCTAAGGACATCACAACACGTACGCACTCTGAACTAGACTACGAAACAGCGGTTAAGACTTCGGAATTCCTTTTTGGAAACGGAGACCTTTCTTTCCTAGCTAACTTAGACCATGATGCCGTACTTGAGGTATTCGATGGTGTTCCTCAATCCAACTTGGACAGGGCAAAATTAGCCGAAGGCATCAACATCTTGGATCTACTGGTTGAAACACAGGTTTTCCCTTCCAAGGGTGAAGCTAGAAAAATGTTGCAAGGTGGTGGAGTTTCCTTGAACCGCGAGAAATTAACAGACATTGAATTGCTAGTAAACACCAGCAACCTAATCAATGACAAATACTTAATTGCTCAACGTGGTAAGAAAAACTACTACTTGATCACTGTAGCATAAAGATCAAGCTATATCAAAAAGAAAGCCCGTAATCGACTTGATTACGGGCTTTCTTTTTGACCTCCAATCCGATTAGAGTTCCAATATTTTATATTTTATTTCCCTTTTCTCCGCATTTTCCTGTTGATCGGAGTACAATACGATCGAAAAAACGGCGCGATCTTTTCCATCTAAATTTATTTCAATATTATCATATTTACGGTCGGTGGAGCTGATTTCAAACTTAAAATCTTCCTTCGAGGAGTATTCATTCAATCCGAAGACTCTATCCTCCATATCATGGGTCACTTTTGAATTCAGGTATTGAAAGTCCAATTTAAGTTTAGAATCTGACACCAGGTTTACCAACCTAACTTTCATCTTACCAGTTTCAGGCTTAATCACATCATCCTCTGTTACAAGCGGTTCCCTTTTGTTAGTGCCATAAAAAAAGTATGAGTAAATTTTTGGACTCTGAAAAACTTTCTCTGTGGCATACAAAACATCTCCCTTTATTGTTTTCAGCTCCAACGATCTTTTTCCTGGAAATAAAGTACGGTGGTTAAGGTATCCTCCTGTGCTAAAATTCTCGTCGTCCTTGTTGATTAATTTCCCATCGATCAAAAGCTGTAGGTTACTTGTTCCTTCGATGGCATTGAAAGCAGCAATACCTGAAAAACTATCGCTGTCCAGATTTTCAGGTCCAACGCCATCATCCTTGGCACAACCTTGCATAAAAATCGTAAAACAAAGCGCTATTACAGGCAGCAAATATTTATTTCTTGGAAACATACTTCAAAATTCTTTATATTCAAAGATACAACGAATTTGGAGAGCTTATTGCTACAGCTCAATGAATTCAAATCAATGAACTATTTATGCATTAGCTTTATCGATTTCAATTGTTTTTAACAGGACATGATACCATGTTGTGTTATGACCTACACAATGGAATCCTAAAAGTTTTTTTTAAGTTTGTACTAACGTAAATCACGTCATAATTAATGGCTAAATTAAATACATTTAAAAACGGTAGTGGTAGCACTGGGACTAAGAAGACGAAGAACACTACTATTTCCTATCAAAAAAGAGCAAAAACCAAGTCTTTTGACCAATTCAACTTTTCGGAAGGTCAGAGAAAGGCTCTAAAAATATTAGGCTTATTTCTTCTTTTGCTCGCTGGGCTATTCACCGTTGCATTTGTTTCCTATTTGTTCACTTGGCAATCTGACCAAAGCTACATCGCCCAAAGCAATGGCGGATGGAGCACTTTGATGCAAACTACCGAAGAAATCCATGATGAAACCATTGAAACACCAATCGTTCAGAATAAACTCGGAAAGTTCGGAGCCCTATTAGCCAATCAATTTATCTATGAGTGGTTTGGCGTCGCTTCCTTTCTATTTATTTTGGTCTTATTTGTTATCGGTTACAAGTTCCTTTACAAAAGATCGATCCTTCCTGTTTGGAAAACCGTGATATATTCCCTTGTAGCTATTATCCTCTTGTCAATTACCCTTGGTTTCGCCCAAGATTTTATATCCAATACACCCCATATCCTTGAAGGTAAATTTGGTTTCTGGACCAACCAGATCCTAAAAAATCAAATCGGAACAGTAGGGACCGGCGGCTTGCTCGTATTTATTTTCTTGACAGCCTTGGTATTGCTGTACAACTACGACTTAAGATTCTCATTCCAGTCCTCCAAAAAACAATTGGAAGACGAGGATGAAGAATTTGAAGAAGATGATCAAAATTATACCACGGTCAACAATAAGATCAAGGCCAATACACAGCAAAACATCGCTACAGATACCTATGCTGTACCTGATGAGGAAGAAGAAGAAATTGGCAGTGTTGATTTCACGTCCAACAAAGAAGAGGACAATACGGTATCTCTTCCATTGAATGTGAATGCTATCAAGCCCAACACAAACTTTGTTGAGAACCAGGAAAAAGAAATCGAGCTCAGCATTGATCCCCCTCCTGCCCCAGTAAAGAAATCTGAAGAGGTTGCAGAACCTGCACTTACTGTGGAAAGAGTCATTGAAGAAAAACCGATCTCAGCCAATGACTTAGTGGAGAAATTTGGAGAATATGATCCTAAACTAGACCTTTCAGGATACCAATACCCCGGTTTAGATCTATTGAAAGATTATGGCTCCGGTAAAATCACGATCAACCAACAGGAGCTTGAAGCCAACAAAAACAGAATTGTTGAAACGCTGAGAAACTACAGCATTGAAATCGAACATATCAAAGCGACCATCGGACCAACGGTGACCTTATATGAAATCATCCCAAAACCGGGCGTTCGTATTTCTAAGATCAAGAATTTGGAGGATGATATTGCCCTTAGTTTAGCAGCCTTGGGTATCCGTATCATTGCACCAATGCCGGGTAAAGGAACGATTGGTATTGAGGTACCAAGCTCCACGCCTGAAATGGTATCGATGCGTTCTATCTTGACCACCGAGAAATTCCAAAAGTCAGATATGGACTTACCTATCGCTTTAGGAAAAACCATTTCCAATGAGGTATATATTGCCGATTTGGCAAAAATGCCGCACTTATTGGTAGCGGGTGCTACAGGACAGGGTAAATCGGTTGGTATCAATGCGATTTTAACTTCGTTGCTTTACAAGAAGCATCCAGCCGAGTTAAAGTTTGTCTTGGTCGACCCTAAGAAAGTAGAGTTATCCTTATTCAAGAAAATCGAAAGACATTTCTTGGCAAAACTGCCTAATGAGGATGAACCAATCATCACCGATACGAAAAAAGTAATCAACACCTTAAATTCCCTTTGTATTGAAATGGATCAACGTTATGACCTATTAAAAAATGCACAGGTAAGGAATTTAAAGGAATATAATGCAAAATTTATCAATCGTCGATTAAACCCTGAGGAGGGTCATCGATTCTTACCATTTATAGTTCTTATAATTGATGAGTTTGCCGATTTGATCATGACTGCCGGTAAGGAAGTAGAAACTCCTATCGCTCGTCTTGCTCAGTTAGCCCGTGCCGTGGGTATCCACTTGGTCATTGCAACACAAAGACCTTCCGTGAATATCATTACAGGTACCATCAAAGCTAACTTCCCAGCTCGACTTGCTTTCAGGGTACTTTCGAAAACCGACTCAAGGACCATCTTGGATAGTGGCGGTGCCGACCAATTAATTGGTCGTGGTGACATGTTGCTTGCAACAGGTAGTGACCTTATCCGTATCCAATGTGCCTTTGTCGATACACCTGAGGTAGATCAGATTTCTGATTTCATCGGATCGCAACGTGGTTATCCATCTGCCCACCTATTACCAGAGTACATTGATGAAAATGGTGAAGGTTCCGGCTTAGCGGATTTCGACATGTCCGATAGAGACCAGTTGTTTGAAGAAGCTGCAAGGCTGATCGTCATGCATCAACAAGGCTCAACATCATTGATTCAGCGCAAATTAAAATTAGGTTATAACCGCGCTGGTAGGATCATCGATCAATTGGAAGCTGCAGGTATTGTAGGTCCTTTTGAAGGAAGTAAAGCACGCGAGGTGCTCTATCCCGATGAATACTCATTGGAACAATATTTGGAAACATTAAGAAAAGATTAATTAATGATGATGAGATTTATCTATGTATTTGTTGCCCTATTTAGTGCAACATTAGCTTTCGGACAAAATGGTTCAACCAAGAAAATCTTGGATGAAGTGTCCCAAAAATATGATGGCTACAAAACCATCCAATCCGAATTCACTTTTAAAGCTACGCAGGCGAATGGCGAGAACTATACTGACAAAGGAAAATTGTTCCTGAACAAACCTTCCAATCAGTATAAGATTTCATTGCCTACACAGGACCTGATTTCTGATGGCAAATCCACTTGGTCCGTTCTTAAGGAAGATAAAGAAGTTCAGGTTTCTGAAGCTGACAATTCTGGACAATCCATTGGACCCAACAATATTTTCACCTTCTATAAATCAGGATATAAATATGGAAGTTCTTCCAATCAGTCAGATGCTGCTGCTGGAAAGTTGACCGCAATTGACTTTACTCCTGAGGATGCAAAGAGTAATTATTCCAAGATCCAGGTCCGCATCAACAAGAACAAGCATATCCATGATGTAACCATCTTTGACAAATCTGGCGCTAAGTATACTTATACCATTAACGGCCTGTATGTCAACAGCCCAATTGCTGGTTCGACTTTCCAATTTAACAAAGGAAATTACCCAGGATTTGAAGTCGTAGATTTACGTTAAGAAACCAAACATTTCATATAAAAAAGGCGAGTCAACCCTAGGTTGCTCGCCTTTTTGCTGTATAAGCCCCCAACCATCGCAAAAATAAAAAAGCCTCATTGCTGAGGCCTTCTTATACTTATTCTAAAAAATTATAATGAAAATTCTAAACTATGCCCGAAAGAACCGCAGCTCGATCAGGTCATTTGGTACAGGCAAGGTATTCCAATGTTCGTGAATGGCTAGGGCTGCTCCTACAGCCGTGGCCTGCGCCATAGATGCAGCATAAACTTCCACCTGCGGATACTCCTTGGCCAACAGGTTCATATAGATAGAATTCTTGCTGAATCCTCCATCTACAAATACTCTACTGATCTTTCCTTGATCCATGATCAAGTTGGTCGATCGTACCTGCGCCTTCACCAGGTGCAACATAAAGGAATGGTAGGCCTCTTTATAGTCCTTAAATTGATTTAGATCCAGTTTTGAGAAAGCATCCAATTCATCCGAAGTCTCTTTCTTTTGTAAGGCCTCTATTAAATTCCAATCAATATCCATATTCCTGAATTTTGCTGTCGTAACAGCAAAATTATCCGCAATACGTTTGGATTGCACATCATGTTCATGTCCTGCAAACAGTCGCGAAGCTTTGACAGGATCACCTGCATAAGACAGGTAAAATAAACAATCCTGCTCCAACTCTGATTTAGTCAGTGGACTATGGTTGAAGGGATTCAAAGAGATACACCAGGTTCCTGTGGAGATCAAAACGAATGGCTCATGAAAATTCAACAGGTACGGAATCAAGGCCGATGAACTATCATGAAGGCCAGAACCGATCACAAAAGTACTTCCCGGAAAATTTGCCGAGAACACTTCATCCGCTTCCACTACCGGAGCCAATTTTTCATCAATGCCATTATCCTTTACCCATTGGTGATAATCCTGCTTATGGTAATCCCAAAGAGCTGTATGGCAACCAATGCTCGTCTTATCCGAATAGAGCTTGCCAGAAAGCAAGAAACTGAGGTATTGTGGCAAATGCAGTGCACAATGGATCTCCTTGAACACCTGAGGCCTTTCTTTCTTCACCCGAAACAATTGCAGACCGGAGTTTAAACTCCCTAAATCTGGCGATGCCGTATCTAAACTGAATTTTTCCAAACCCCCGTATTGATTATGGAGTTCGTCTTTCAGTTCCTGGGGATAGGCTTTCAAATAATTGTACAGTGGAGTCAGCGGTTGTCCATCCTCTTTGATCAGAACAAAGCTTGCTCCATAGGAAGTAAAGTTGATTGCTTTAACTTCAAATTCTGTTTTACGGAAAATCTCATGTAGCGAATCAAACACGGAAAGCCTCAAGCTTTCAATATTTTCACATGGATCTCCATCCTCATCGACCGTTTCTAAAAAACGTGCTGATTTTTCAAAGACGATCTGATAATGTTCATCAAATAAGAACAATTTTTTGTTCGTTTTGCCAACATCAAAAATGGCAACAACAGGTATACGTTCTTTTTGTCCCATTTATTTTTTTATAATCCCGTAGCAACTGAATTTTCACCTCTTTCTTTCACTAATTGATCCCTAACAGCTAGTTCATCGAACATTTGTAATGGATCCAATGCAGCTCCAGACCGTAATCTTGCTTCAGCTACTATCGGTCGGACATCTGTGCGGAATGCGTCCTGCAAGATGTTCTGTGCTTTAACGATATCATTATTTTGTTGAGCCGCTTTCAATGCTTTTCGGTCTACCAAAAGCGCTTGCGCATAGGCAATCAAGATTGCTTCAACGGATTGCAATAAATCAATCAATGGATCTTTCAAGTTATGCGAAGCATCGATCATCCAACCTAAATCACTGACATGGTCCATCCCTCTGGCATCCATACCCTCCACCAACTCACTGAAGATCAAGAAGAGTTGGTAAGGCTTAATTGCCCCAGCAGTGAGGTCATCATCAGCATATTTACTATCATTGAAATGGAAACCACCTAATTTTCCTTCCATCAGCAATAAAGAAACAATCTGCTCAATATTGGCATTAGGAAGATGATGGCCCAGATCAACCAGCGTATATGCCTTAGGCCCCAACTTTGTAGCCAATAGCAAAGATTGCCCCCAATCTCCAATGGTCATCGAATAAAAGAAAGGTTCAAATGCTTTATACTCCACAAACAATTTCCAATCCGCCGGCAGATGGGCATAGATCTCTTTCAGACTTTCCAAGGTATTTTGAAAAGCTTCCCGAAAGTTCAATTGACCAGGAAAGGATGAACCATCCGCCAACCATACGGTCAGCGCCTTCGACCCTAACGCTATTCCATGGTCAATAACCTCTTTATTATGGGCAACAGCCTGTTTCCTGACCTTTGGATCCACATGATGCAAAGAGCCATGTTTATAGCTTAATGCTTGACCTTTCTGGTCCTGAAAGGTATTGGAATTTACCGTATCAAATTTTAGGTCAAAGGAAGCTGCCAGATCCCTGATCTTTTGGGAATCTTGAGGGATATCCCAAGGAATATGCAATGAAATGGCACCACTTGACCGATTTAAGGCATGTAATAAACCTACGTCCTCAATCTTTTCCTCCAATGTCCCAGGCTCACCCTTACCACTAAACCTCCCGAAACGGGTACCTCCCGTTCCCAGAGCCCAACTAGGAATGGCAACCTGAAACTTTTCAAGCTTCGATACAATAGCTTCAATCCCTTGAATATCTTCTTTCAGAAATTGGAAAGCACGCTGATGCCTACTTTCCAATTTCCTATTGTGCTCTTCAATCTGTTCTTTCGCAATTCTCATCGTATCTGCTTTATGTTATTGGAACGGCCCTTATCTCACAAAGGCCATGGCAACTCCACCATCTACATTCAATACATTCCCTGTTGATTTGTTCAACAGACCGCCAACAAAGGCAAAACATGCATTGGCAATATCTTCCGGCAAGATCACCTCATTTAATAAAGTTCGTTTCGCATAGAAAGCCGGCAACTCTTCAACAGATATACCATAGGCTTTTGCTCTTCCTTCGGCCCATCCTCCGGCCCAGATATTACTGTCCGAAATAACCGCATCTGGATTTACCACGTTGACCCTGATCTTGTCTGGACCTAACTCTGCGGCATTTAAGCGACTAAGGTGTAATTGGCTGGCCTTGGCACTGCCATATCCAGCATTGTTTGGTCCACTTACCAACGCATTCTTACTCACAATATTGAGGATATCCCCGCCTATTCCTTGAGCTTTCATGACATGTACAGCTTGTTGAGTGACATAAAACTGTCCCTTCACCAAAACATCGTATAATAGATCAAGATCCTTTGTACTATGGTCCTCAATGGTTTTTGAAATCGATAGCCCAGCATTGTTCACTACGATGTCAATACCTGCGTAATTTAAACATGCTTTTTCAAATGCGACTTTGATCTGTTCTTCATTGGTTACATCTAAAGGTACAGAGACTACATTGTCATTTCCAAAAGCAGCTTCAAATTCTTTTTTTGCACCAGCCAATCGTTCAGCATTTAAGTCATTCAGTACAATGACAGCACCTTCTTCGGCAAATTTCTTGGCGATAGCCTTGCCTATACCGCCGGCACTACCTGTCACCAAGGCAATCCTTCCTGATAAGGCTTTCGGTTTCGGCATACGCTGTAATTTAGCTTCCTCAAGCAGCCAATATTCAATATTGAAAGCTTCTTGTCTAGGCAAGGATGTATATTCACTTACCGCCTCTGAACCTTTCATCACATTGATTGCATTGGTATAGAACTCCGCTGCTACCCTTGCTGTTTGTTTGTCTTTCGCAAAGGCAAACATCCCTACACCCGGATAAATGATGATCACCGGATTTCTATCCCTGATTGCTGGGCTGTTCGGGTGTTTACAGGTTTCATAATATTCCGTATACATGGCCCTATAATCTTCGAACAGGGGAGCAAGTTTCTCCTTCAATGCTTTTACATCATTCAAGTCCTCATCTTTGTCCAGGTTCAGGATCAATGGCTGTATCTTGGTTCTCAAGAAATGATCTGGACAGCTGGTACCTAATGGTGCCAATTTCTCCAGATCATTGGAGTTGATGTATTCCAGTACACGGTGGTCATCTGTAAAATGACCAATCATGTGGCGTTCACTGGAACAGAACCCTCTTAAAATAGGCGCTATTTTAGCCGCCTGTACTTGTCTTCCTTTAGGATCCAGACTTTCTACTTTCTGACCACCAAATATTGCTCTGTTCTTACCATAGTTTTCTTCCAGGTAATTCGCACAAGCTTCAATCACATCCAGGGAATTGATATAGCAATCCTTTGCATTGTCGCCCCAGGTAAATAGACCATGGGATCCCAACATGATGCCGCGGATGCCCGGATTTTCTTCCAGACATTCACGCAATTGCAATCCAAGGTCAAAGCCTGGTTTTTGCCAATCCACCCAACCTATGGTCCCGTTAAAGAGCTCTTGGGTAATTTTCTTGCCATCCTTGGCTGCCGCGATGGCAATCGCTGCATCGGGGTGAAGATGATCAATATGTTTGAATGGTAAAAATCCATGTAATGGGGTATCGATTGAAGGTGCTTTCGACGCTAGATCAAAAATGCAGTGATTGAACAGTTCAACCATCTCATCTTCATGTTCTATCCCTCGGTACACTTTTTCAAGATCCCGTAGCCTATCTACATATAAAGCAGCTAGTCCGGACTTCTTCAATGTTCCTATATCCCCTCCTGAACCTTTGATCCACATTACCTCTACTTCCTCTCCGGTCAAGGGGTCTTTATCCATTACCTTGCAAGAGGTATTTCCTCCGCCGTAATTGGTAATCCTTAAATCCGATCCTAAAATGTTAGAACGGTATAATAACAGAGCTACCTCATCACCCGCAAGCTGTTGAGCGTACTCATCGTCCCATAAATAATTAACGTGTTTGTATGTTCTCACAGTTATATGTATTTAGTTTATTATTCTAATGTTTTCGCAAATCCCACTATACAAATCGACAGAATGATAGTGGCTATTCCAGCAATGATCGCTGTATATGTTGGTTTACTAACTCCTTTCCATTCCTTGAGGGCAATTCCCCAAGCATTGGAAATCAAAATGATAAAGGCCATGTGCAGGATCCATGAACTCGCACCATTGCCCAATCTACTTTCGCCCATCCCATAGAAAAAGAACTGCAGGTACCAAGTCGTCCCGGCTATGGCACAGAGCAAAAAGTTCTTTCCAATTGGCGTATCCCTTTTTGTATAATTTACAAACGAATGGTTCTTGATCAATAGGTACAGGCACCATAAAAAATTTGTGCTAAATCCACCCCAGAGGATTACGATATAGGTTACATTGTTTTGGTATAAAAACTCACCTTGACCTGGATGCGCAGACTTCCATAAATTATTGGCAACTTCTGCCATGGGTTTGCCGGATTCTATTCCAAAATTAAAACAGGCACTCAAAACCCCAGATACGATAGCGACAATGATCCCTAACCCAAAATTATAGTCTGCCTTCGCTTCTGATCCCAAGACTCCCAAACTTCTTTCCTTTAGCACACCTGCCTTCCCACATAAATAGATCCCAACCACACAGACCAACAGGCCAACCATTACACAGATTCCAGCGTTCTCCGTAAAGAAATAATCAATGCCATGCTTCCCATCGGTCCTGTTGAAGAAATAATATATGGCAGGCATCAGGGAACCAAAGACCATACTCAGTCCCAGAATCACACTGCTCCCTAAGGAAACCCCTAAATATCTCACCCCTAGACCATAGGTCAACCCTCCTATTCCCCATAATATACCAAACAGAAAAGTATATCCTAAAATATGGTTTTCTGTATTGCTGATGATATCCCAAAAATTGGGGATTGTCAGCCATGCTGCAATCGGAGGAACAATGATCCAAGAGAACAAACCACCTAAAATCCACATTGCCTCCCAAGACCAGCCCTTTACTTTCTTAAACGGAACGTAAAAACTACCAGACGCAAAGCCACCAATAAAATGAAATATTACTCCTGCTAATGCATTCATACGTGATCAAAAAGTGATTTAGGTTTTTAAGTTATTCCGAAGATATTTTATTTCTTTCATTCAACTGTTATGCACTGTCATGCTGTATGTAACTTAAGTCACATATCTTCACTGAAACTTTAAATAAAAGATTAAAAAGGTTAATGTTTTTTCAGATTTTGTACTGTAAAAACATTTTATACAATAATCATAATACAGCAGCCAATCTATCTAATAACAAATTAAATGATATAATCTTAACCGAAATTGGGAGGAGTGTTTCAGATACATACGTTTTGAACCAGGATGGAAATGATGAGAGGATGGACCAAGATCATGTTTTGAACCAGGATGGAAGGGATGAGAGGATGGACCAAGATCAGACCGTCTGCCGAAAGGATTGAAACTTATCGGAATATTGCATAAATATGGTTTTACTGATTTAACGGGTTGTATTGCCGTACAGTTCCTGAACCTTCGGTCCAGGATGACAAAAACTTTAAAAAAACAGACACAAGACCTAGCGCGCTGAACGGTCTATTGTCTTGTGTCTATTGTCTTATGTCTTAGAATAATGTCATAGACCTTCGTCTATGACATTATTCTAATAAAAAAGTTTACCTGCGGTACTTTGTTTTACCATATCCAAGGATACGCCATCATGGAGTTCGAGTACCTTAAATCCGCCAGTTGGCAACACTTCAAATACGCCTAATTCCGTGACGATCTTCTTAACGCATTTCACACCCGTCAAGGGCAATGTACAACTCGGCAGCAGTTTAGACTCGCCAGCTTTGTTGACATGTTGCATGGCCACAATGATATTTTCAGCACTTGCCACTAGATCCATGGCTCCACCCATTCCTTTTACCATTTTACCGGGAATCTTCCAGTTGGCGATATCACCATTCTCTGAAACCTCCATGGCACCTAGGATAGTCAGGTCGATCTTTCGGGAGCGGATCATGCCAAAGCTCATGGCCGAATCAAAGAAGGCTGAGCCCGGTAAGGTCGTGATGGTCTGTTTTCCGGCATTGATATAGTCTGCATCTTCTTCACCTTCAAATGGGAAAGGTCCCATACCCAACAAACCATTTTCACTTTGCAGAACTACATTGATATTGTCGGGGATATAATTGGCAACCAAGGTTGGGATACCAATCCCCAGGTTGACATAATAGCCGTCCTTTATCTCTTTAGCAATTCGTTTTGCTATTCCAAATTTGTCCAACATAGGTTAAATCTTTTTAAGGATCATGGCACTTGCCCCACCGCCTCCATTACAGATTGCGGCAAGTCCTAGCTGACCATTTTCCTGATGTAAAACACTGGTTAAAGTCACGATGATCCGAGCACCGGAACAACCCAATGGATGCCCCAATGAGACTGCACCACCGTAAACGTTCATCTGGTCTTCAGAAATGTCCAATAGCTTGGCATTGGCCAAGGCAACAACCGAAAAGGCCTCGTTAAATTCAAAATAATCGATATCATCCACTGTAAGCCCGACCTTTTGCAATACTTTCTGGGTAGCGGCTGTTGGTGTGGTGGTAAACCATTCCGGAGATTGTTCCGCATCTGCATACGCAATCACCTCTGCCAAGGGCTTAACGCCAAGCTCATTTACTTTTTCTTCACTCATCAAGATCACCGCAGCAGCTCCATCGCTTAAGGTCGATGCATTGGCAGCCGTGATCGTTCCATCGGTTTTAAAGGATGCCTTCAATTGACTGACCTTTTCAAAGTTGATATTCTTGAATTCCTCATCTTCATCAACCATGACCGAACCCTTTCTAGATTTTACCTCTACAGGAACCACTTCATTCTTGAATTTCCCCGTTTCCCAGGCAATTTTACTGCGAGTATAGGATTGAATGGCATATTCATCTTGATCCGCTCTACTGATCTCATATTTTTCCGCACAGAGTTCACCACAATTCCCCATGGCCTTATCCGAATAAACATCCGTTAATCCATCTTTTTGGATGCCATCTGTTAATTTCTGATCGCCATATTTAGCACCCCATCTAGCTGCTGTATCATAAAAAGGAACTTGGCTCATATTCTCCATTCCTCCAGCGATCACCACTTGGGCATCACCTAATAGAATTTGCTGCACGCCAATTGAAATCGCTTTCATACCACTTGCACAGACCTTATTGATGGTTGTGGCAGGTACGTGGTCGGGTAAACCGGCAAATTTTGAAGCTTGCCTGGCAGGTGCCTGTCCCAGATTCGCCTGGAGAACGGAACCCATATAGACTTCATCCACATGGTGCTTCTCCAATTTAATTTCGTCCATTACAGCTTTGATGACCGTAGCCCCCAACTCAGTGGAGGAAACGGTGGCCAGGGATGATCCGAAACTTCCCATTGCTGTCCTCTTGGCAGCAACGATATATACTTTTTTACGCATTATCTTCTCTATTTCTTACTGTTCTTTGTTCAATTCTTTTTTCATACTTCGCACCTTGGAATATCTTGTTTACAAATATGCCAGGGGTATGGATATGGTTAGGATCCAACTCGCCTACCTCCACTAATTCCTCCACTTCTGCGATGGTGATCTTGCCACACATGGCGACTGCATGGTTAAAATTCTGGGCCGTACCACGATAAACCAAGTTGCCCGCGGTATCCCCTTTCCATGCTTTTACCAAAGCATAGTCAGGTTCAAAAGCATATTCCATTAGATAATCTTTCTCTACTCCATGGAAGGTAAACCTTCTTACTTCCTTTCCCTCCGCTACTTCGGTCCCCACTCCCGCAGGGGTATAAATAACTGGCAGTCCATAACCCCCAGCCATTAAACGCGTGGCCAAAGTTCCCTGTGGAACTAAGTCTACCTCCAGCTCACCACTCAACATCTGTCTTTCAAATTCAGCATTCTCCCCTACATAGGATGCAATCATTTTCTTGATCTGCTTGTTCTGCAGCAACAGGCCCAAACCGAAATCATCCACCCCGGCATTGTTACTGATGCAAGTAAGGTCTTTGACCCGCTTTTCCAACAAAGCCGAAATCAGGTTCTCAGGAATCCCACACAGCCCAAAACCACCCAAGGAGATGGTCATGCCATCCTGAATCCCCTCAATAGCCTGCTGTGCATTAGATACTGTTTTATTAATCATATCTGTACATTGCGTTATTTTCCCTTTCGGGAATGAATAAATCTTTTAGAGCTTAGGACAACCAAATAATTATCTTAAAATCAATGAGTTGATAAAATATTTTTTGGTATAATATTTATTTATGTCCTGAAGTTTATAATCATGATAAATTTAACGAAATTATCTTAAACCTCTAATTATTAAGAACTTTTACCATTCTATAAACCAGAGTTGGGTATTATTCAATACTTAGCAGTAAACAAGAAGGTATTTTACAAATGATGAAACAGTTTCAGGAATTGGATTAGATATTACAAAATAACCCTCCCTATTTAATCGGAAAGACAAATAATTGTTAACCTAAGGTTAATCAAATAAATAGATTAGTGTATTATTGAATCAATTTTTAGAATTTCTTTTGTAATTCTAATTAAATTGCTAAACTTGACTCTTAAAGCAAGAAATATACCCTATAACTATGCGATTATTATCACTTTTTTTAATGTTTTGGGCATTTAGTTCACCCCTATTTGGACAAACCCTACAACAAAAACTGAAAACGGCTCCTCTAGACAGCCAATTCGTCTATTTGAATTTGCAATCTAGAAACCAGGACAAGGACTTTAAGATTATCAGAAAGACAAATCTTGATATCATCCGTCAAAACGTTAAAGACTCCTTGAGCATTTATAAAAAGCAAATTTCCGGATTGAAAGGCGATGCGTCTTCTACCGAAGGTAGCCTACAGAGCCTACAAGATTCTGTAACCAACCTATCTGCTGCTTTACAAACTGAACAACAAAAAACCGACAGCATTTCTTTCCTTGGAATCCAATTTTCCAAGAGCTCTTACCATACCATGGTTTGGGTGATCATCATTGTGCTAGCGATTGCTTTATTTGGAATTTTAGCGGCCTTCAGAAAAGCTAAAGTTGACACTGAAGAAAGCAAACATACCGTAGATGAACTTCAGGAAGAACTTCAGACCCTTAGAAAAAAATCTATGGAAAGAGAACAACTTCTTAAACGTCAACTATTGGATGAACAGTTGAAAAGAAATTCTTAATTAGACAATAGACATAAGACGATATTCTTAGTTGTTTGAGGTCTAGAAATAATAAAAAAGCAGTGTTAACCGACGTTAACACTGCTTTTTTGGTTTAAAATCTTATTTTATTCTGACTCCTGTAACATAACAGGAAAATTTCTGACTAATTACACAGGTTAAGCCTAAAGCCTAAAGCGCATGAAGACATACTTCAATTTGCAGTGGAAGATTATCTGTAGATCGATGAAAGATTTCGGTCTTCCATGGCTATTGATTTTTCCTGCAATCGCATTGGTATATATCGCCTTTTTCTATTTACTAAGACAGTACCCCTATTGGGCAGCCTATCTCATATTCCTGTTGAATTTTCAAGCTTTATTTAGCCTTGCTGAATACCAGCGAAATGACTTCCTCAAGATGACCTTCAATAACCTGGACTATTATCTCATCAGGATCCTAGAAAACCTGATCCTTAGTTTTGGAACGGTCATTCTATTAATCATATTCGGCAAACTTAATCTTGCCCTTGTACTATTGGCCATTGCTGTACTTTTCGTTTTTGTGTCCACAAACAGCCTATGGTCTGGCACCTTTCCAACTCCGTTCAGGAAATACCCTTTTGAATTTATTATCGGTTTCCGAAGGACCTGGCTTCTGCTGATTATTTTATATGTCTTGGCATATATTGGTTTAGCCTATGGTAATCAAAACCTAGCACTCTTCTGCATGTTTTGCATCTGCATCTGTGGAACCCTCTATTATCAAGTCATAGAGCCAGGGATAATTCTTTGGAACCAAAACAGAAAACCAGTGGCGTTTCTACTCCACAAATTCACGAGAGGAATAATACAGTTAAGTCTTTTGTTATTGCCTATTGCGATTCCGCTCTGTGTTATCTTCCCAGAGGACATCACGAAGGCACTTATTGTTTGGGGTTTAGGTTTGTTCCTGATTCCCTTTGCTATCTGTCTCAAATATGCGGTCTTTCCAAGAAAGGTCAGTATTTCAGAAAGTATCGTTCTAGGATTATGCCTTGCCTTTTATCCATTGGTCCTGGTCATCATCCCCTACTATTATTACAAAGCCATCCAAAACTTAAAATCTGCAGCATGATAGAAGTAATTAACCTCAGTAAATCCTATGGCTCCAAGACAGTCCTCAAGCATATCAACGTGATCTTTGAGCCTGGAAAGGTCTACGGCATTGTCGGAGAGAATGGTTCTGGAAAAACTACTTTCTTCAGGTGCATGGCTGAAATGGAGGACTATGAAGGAAAAATCAAGACGGGCTACAAGGAAATCAAGAATCACCTCGGTTTTTTAACGGCGGAACCTTATTTCTTACCCAAGATCACCGGAGAAGAACATATCTATCTGATGGCGGATGCTCGGAAAATAAAGCTGAAAAACCTTCAGGAAAAGAATATTTTTAAACTACCTTTAAAGGAATATATCAGCCAATATTCTACAGGAATGAAAAAGAAATTGGCGATTATGGCCGTTCTCTTTCAACAGAATGATTTCATTATCTTAGATGAACCTTTTAATGGTATCGATCTGGAGAGTTCTATAATCCTTGAGGAAATCATCAAGATGCTTAAGAACAAAGGAAAAATTATCCTTATATCCTCACATATTTTTTCGACACTGAAGAATAGTTGTGATGTAATTTACCAGATTGAAAATGGACAGTTCTCCAATCCCTATTCTCCATCCACTTTTGGAGACTTGGAAGATGCTATGAAGAGTAAAATCCTACAGAATCACTTCAATAATTTTTCATTATAAGATTCCTGAACCCTAACCAGCAGAAAAATTAGGGGAATAGCTTTGACCTTATTCGAGACATATTCCGAAAATTCCGAAAATGGCTAGAATATTATTAAAGGTTTTCTCGAATGTGTCTCGAATGATTCTCGAACATGGTCAGGATATCAACCTAAAAAACAGCTGACACATTCAATTTAATCAGTCCTATTTGGTATTGGCTTTAAATAATGTTTGTCATAAACTGTAATATTCCTCTGTTTTTATTATATTATATGTAATTATAGATCAATAGAATTATAGTAGGATGTCTTATTACAGAAGCCTACTCGTAAATAAGAAATTATGAGAAATTCATTTTTATATACAGCATTTATATGCTGTATATTATTAGAAGTTTTAGTAATCTATTCTTATGTAGTAAAAAACATAAACACAAAAGAGTTCCTTCTTATAGGATTGAGCAATATTGGTGTTATATATGTTTTTATTTTAAATATTAGACATAATAACAAAAAGGCTAAAACCATTCTGAATGATAAGTGAAGGGGGCATGTACGTTTCTGTCTCATGACCCTGTCATCCTCAATCTTCGATTGAGGACCTGTACGCCAATACACACTTGATATGTTTGGTTCCGAGACCCTTCGTTCCTCAGGGTGACCCTGGAAAAGGAGAGCTTTTTCCAAAAGATCTCAGAACTATCCTTTCTTTATTAACAATGGTTTTCTCATATTACGATTTCGCTATGACCTTACTTCCCCCAAAAAAAAAACAAAAGCAGCAATCCGTAGATTGCTGCTTCAAGGTATAAACCGATTTGTAAATTGTTGCTGTTTTGATTAGGACTTGTTCGCTGCGTCCTTCAGATTATATTCAAGGTATCCACCTTTAGGGCTATCCACGATCAGCTTCGCTGAACTAGGATTTCCTTTTACGATCCATCTTACCTTCACGGAGCTCATACCATCAATAGTAGGTACTTCGATCTGCTGTGGCTGATACTTTTGCTCCAGCGTTTCATTGAAGTCAGCGTTCAATACCTGCATCCCTGTTACCACCTGTGCACCTTCTAATCGGATATGGTTAGGGCGTTCTATCTTATGTCTCACATCATGGTCTGAGTGTGTAGGAACAATCCTGGTATTCCAAATGGTTGCATTCACTTCATATAGATTACCACCAAGAGGTTTAATGCTGGATTCCATTACCTCCAATTTAGGCATGTGGTAAGCATGGTAAATGGTAAATGCGGCATTTCGGTGTGCATCCTCCATCAATAAGAAACCTGGGTGGTTACGAGTATAGTTTTTCTTAGCTCCACCGATCTCGATCTTACCATATTGCGGATGATCAAACTCTTTCCATGGCACATAGGCATCTCCGAACATCAAAAGCTTATCAAACTCATAATACTCATCACTGTTCCTTAGGCCACCTTCGGACTTTTCATTGAAAAGCTTGTAGGTAGTCATCAATTCATTGGAGAAAGTAAAGATACCACGGGTCAGGGCCAAGAAATCGATCTCGCCACCAAACACGGTATACAGATCTTTATGGATCACGATATAATCATAGCCCGGCAACATCTTTTCTCCGGTCTTTCCTAGGGCATCATATACCTGAACGTCTTTTCTTGAGTAGAACCTTTCATCATCTGCGGCTCCTGGACCACGCAGGATCATACCTCCGAAGTTGTGATACGATTGCGCTCCTGCGATATTCGGATGGGCATAGATAAATTTCTTGACAGCTTGCGTTTCAGGCAAGGTTCCTGGATAGTAGAGGGCACCACCCTGTACATAGTTTGGCTGCCAGTTCCATCCCCAGTCACGGTTAGGGTCATAAGTTCCTGTGATATCCTCATTGACCAATCCATCACCATCATTGTCAATCCCCTCAAAACCCAGCATTTCATATTCGCCTACTTCACCTGGTTTCACCATCAGCATACGGTTAGGATTTTCAGGATCGGCTTTAAACCTTCCGGTCTTGGACTTGCGGCGCATCATGACAATTTCGCCATCTCCATCCAAATCATCGTATAGATCTTCTGCTACCAGTCCATCGCCATCGTTATCAAATGGTCTTCGACCAGTCCTAGAGGAGTGCATGGTGTTCGGTTGGTAAATAAAGTATTCACGAGAATCTGGATTGATCGTTGGCGCGATGTAAAACACCTTATCCTTCAATAAATCTTTGATAAACGGGACAGTATTATAGTTTTCTAAGAGATACCATGCGGTGTACATGGATATTTCAGACCCTTGCAATTCATTGGCATGGATGTTACCATCGATCCACATTGCCGGTTTTCTTTCGGGTTTACCTTCCTTGAAATCCGTTACGGTCAGGACAAAGATGTCCCTGCCTTCATAACTTTTCCCAATAGACTCATATTTAATAAGGTCAGGATAGGCTTTTTGTAGGTCCTTATAGAACTGTTCCATTTGTTTAAGGTCGTGGTAACGGCTCCAATTCATTTGAACTTTAGGATTGGAGGGCGAACCAACAGCCCGTAGACCGGCGATCTCCTTGCTGACATCGTCGTTTTTCTTTTGGGCAAAGGCTGCCGAAACACTCAGTGCTAAGGCAAGTGATAATATTTTATATGATAGTCTCATTTCTTGGCAGATTTTATAGGTTAATATCTAGGGTTTTCTCACCGGCAGTTGGGCAACCAACAGTCAACTGTACTTTACCTTTTCCTTTGACCAACCAAGAGAAGGTATTGGAAGCACCAGCTTGAAGGGTTGGATAAAGTTGAAGGCGTTTTCCGCTTAGGAAAGATTGTCCTTTTTGCAATTCCATAATGGATTTCATTTTGGAAACATGCTTAATCTTATCTGCAATTTCCGGATAGACAGGCATGGCACCCGTATTGAAGACTTTCACTTCGATACGGTAGATATCATCGCCAAGATTGGTCACTTTCGGGCTTGAGAATTCCAGGCTGGCCAGCGAACGGGTCAATTCAACCACAAAGTTGCTGTGCATTTTTGCTGAAGCATCCAATAATGCTACGGGAGGGTTGTTCACAAAACGTTCCACGACACCACCGACTTCCACATCCTGATTTGGAAAATCCGGATGGTTAACCTTGGCCCATGGAAGGATTGCTCCTTGGATCCCTTGGTTTTTAACCCAGTTCACAAAACGGTCGGAGTTGTTTGTTGCAGGCACTTTCGGTCCAGCATTCTTCGTCGTATCCGAAATGGTCGGAATCCACCATGATGGCGTAACAAAGCTGAATTTACCTGTATGGTAATAAATCGTTGGACTTAGGTTTCCTTTACCAGCAGGCATTTTTGGAGCTTCTCCCATTGGTTTTACGGCATCATTATAGATCTTGCTCACAAATGCAGAAACTTGTGCATCGTTATTGGTCCAAGACTTCGTAATTCTTTCCGAAGCTTTTCTTTGATCGAATTGTTCAGGTACAGATAGATTGTTCTGCAAGCCGAAGTGCAATACGGCCGCAATTTGAGGATTTTCGAAGATCAAATCGATGATTGCCCTGGTTTCCGGCTCCGAAGCTGCATAATCCCCGGTTTCTGGTTCGAAAAATGGATAATCATAGGTAAAGTTCTTGTCCAAGTTGACACCTGATTTACCATCTTCCGAGATTACACCATCTTGATCTGCATCACGTCCTTCGGTATAAAGTTCATATGTTCCTGATTCACCTTTATTACGTTCAGCCAAAACCAGGTAATCGGCATTATTGGCATGGGAACGGTAAGGTCCTGCAGGCGTTTTGATCCTCATCTGTGAAATCAAACCATCTTTATTTAGGTCTACTTCAGGATCTTCATCGATCCGACCATCACGATCATTGTCTATGGTTCTGGCATTTCCAGAATACCAAGCTGCAGAACTGGAATTTCTTTTATAAGCATCTACATTTAGAACAGGAATAATCCAAATGGATTTATTGGCCAATAGTTCATTCAGTTGATCGTTAGGAAGGGCTAAGATCTGTTTGGCCACATTTAATGAATTGACCACTCCAGCAGGATGTTTTCCATCTACACCGGCAACAATCAATAATGTGGGTTTTGCAGTTTTTCCATTTTGGATTTTAATTAATGGGATATCTTCAGAACCAACCGACTTTCCGATGGAAGTTCTTTCCACGAGTTTGTTTGAAGATACATCTTGAATTTGTTTTGTCAATGCATCGAAATTGGGATAATTCCACTGTGCATGTACAAAAAACGGCATGCCGCAGGAGAGCAGCAAAATGATCCAGTATTTCATATATTTAGGTATTTAGTCTGTCGCTAAACTACTGAATTAGGTTAATAATTGAAAGGCATTAAGCAGATAATCCCATTTTTAAATGATTATTTAAAAAATTTGGGAATAGAATGAATGGGAAGCCTGAAAACAGGTTATTAGGCCATCATTTTTATCACAGCCCCTTGGATAACAATATTGTTATAATTGCGATTAGGGGTGGTTTTTCTTTAAGAAATCTGCAAAAAAGTTGGAATGATTAAACAGGTTTCATCCCTATGATATTCAAATTGCATTTATTCTAATACCTAAACTTCTCGTCTTTCAAGATTTGATTGAGAAAGCTAATAACAATATGATTTTATTATTCTGACTTTTCTTCCCTTCGGTCCTGGGCGGACTTATCTTCAGCGACACCGGCTTTCCAATATGAGAATGCGTAAAAATCTTTATTGGACCAACCTAGATTATCTTTGAAATAAGTTCGAAGATCTTTTACAGAACTGTACTCACAGGCTACATAAGCAAACTTCGATTGATCACTAGGTAGTTGCACCTCTTTAGCCAAAGTAGCTAATGTACTTCCTTTTTCTGGCTCTGGATTGATTAACCATTGAAATTCAAATCCGGGATGTTTTAGTTCTGGATGAAAATCATGCTCGGTTGGGATTTCTATCAAACAATACCCCTTAGCTGATGAAGGAAGGCTTTCCAGGATACAACAGATTACTGGAATTGCTGTCGCATCACCAATCAAAAGGTACCAGTCTACTTTGGGATAATGCACAGTTTCCCTAATTTTCATGGCAACCCCCAATTGATCGCCTAGGCCGGCCTTGCGAGCCCAAGTTGAGGCAGGACCGTTATCACCATGGTTTACAAAATCAATCGTAATTTCTTGCGTTTCGGGATTGTATTTCCGATGGGTATAAGTGCGGACAATAGGTTTCACGTCTTCATCAGGCATGACCCACTCCCCTTTTTGCGCATCAAAACTGGCAAATTGAACTTCCTTCTTTCCATGCGGAGGGATGAAGATCTTATTGTTTGCACCAGGTGTGCATTTATCAAAGTCTATCTCCTCATCTGATTTCAGGACCACGCGAATATAATGTGGGGTAATAGATTGTTTATCCGTTACCTTAAAAACATGTTTTGATATGATTGGCTTTTCCATTTTTTGTTATTGAATAAGTTTTACGATATCATCGACCATCAAATCCACTGATGTTATCCCCCCTCCGGAGATAAACCATACATTGGGGTCGAGATAAAACAGGTTATTTGATTTAAAGGCTTTGGTCTGTTTGATCAGTTGATTTTCCACTTCCTCTTTACTTGATTTCTTTCCTAAGACCGCAGCATTTCGGTCGACGATAAACAGATAATCAGGGTTGGCTTCAGCAATCAATTCATTGGAGACCCGTTGACCATGAACAGATTCATCCTGCAATTCAAGGACGGGCTTGATGCCTAGAACATCATGGATAAAACCGAACCTTGAACCTTTACCAAAGGCACTGAATTTTCCATTGTTGTAGATCAAGAACAGCGCTTGATGCGGATCCTGTTGGAATTTGCTTTGGGCGGCAAGAATTTTCTTGTTCAATGATTCCAATTTTTCAGTCGCCAACTCCTCTTTCCCATATATCTTTCCGATCAGTTTGACATTGTTCTCAAAGGAGGGAAGAAAATTTTTATTGTCAGTTCCGATAAAAACCGTTGGGGCAATCTCATTGATTTCTTGGTAAAATCTTTCTAGTCGGGTTGAAATAAAAATAATTTCAGGTTTTGTTGCAGCAATGGCTTCAAAGTCGGGTTCAATCACAGAACCCACGTCTGCCACATCGGGATTGTCATGGATGGTCTTCAGGTAGGAAGGAAGGAATTTCTTGAGTACCCCGACAGGCGTAATCCCTAATTCATTCATTGTTTCTAAAGCACCAATATCCAGAACAACGCTGCGTTTGGGGTTTTTGGGAATGATCTGTTTGCCCAATTTATGTTCAATATGTAGTGTGTCACTCACGACCTTATCGTCTTGCTTCGTTGAATTAGATTGGCAGGATAGGAATACAAAAGGCAAGATTAACATTGCCATGGATTGCCTTAATATATTGATGTACATCTTATTCATTTTATAGATTGAAATAGTTACAGATTTTTTTATTGTTGATTTCGATGATATTAAATTCAAGGTCAAAAATTTCATGCAGGATTTTCGCATCGATTACTTTATTGGTTTGATCATTATAAAGGATCTCTCCATTTTTCAGCGCAATAATTTGGTCGGAATATTGGGAAGCAAAATTGATTTCATGGATGACCATGATTACCGTTTTTCCCAACTCATCCACGAGCCTCCGCAGTGTTTTCATGACATGGACAGCATGCTTCATGTCCAGATTATTGAGGGGCTCATCGAGCAGGATAAAATCAGTGTCCTGGGCAATGATCATGGAGATGAACGCCCTCTGTCGTTGTCCACCACTCAATTCATCGATAAAGGAATCTTTTAATTCCATTAGATCCGAAAACGCGATGGCATCATCCACTTTCCTCCAGTCCAATTCGCTCAGTTTACCTTGGCTATAAGGAAACCGTCCAAAGGAAACGAGGTCCCGTACGGTAAGTTTCAACTCAAGGTGATTGGACTGCTTCAGGATGGATAGTTTTTTTGCCAATTCAGCTCCTTTATAGGAGGAAAGCTCCTTCTCATAGAAAGCCACATGCCCAGCATCTTGCTTAATCAAGCGACTTATTATTGACAACAAGGTACTTTTCCCAGCACCATTAGGTCCAATCAAGGAGGTGATCTTAGCTTGTGGAAAACCACCGGTAAGATTTTTCAACACTTCCTTTTTGCCATAGCGCTTGACTATCGCGTCAAAGCTTAACTTATTTTTTTCCTCGTCAACCATAGTAAATACATAAAATAAACACCGCCGATAAAATTGATAATGATACTGACCGTTGTGGTAAATCCGATGACCTGTTCCACTAGAAACTGCCCCAATACTAAACAGAGCGCAGAAATCACGGCACAAATAGGAAGCATATACTGATGTTTTCTTGTTTTAAAAAGTTCATAGGTCAGGTTACAGACCAGAATTCCAAGGAAAGTAATGGGCCCGACCAATGCTGTGGATACTGAAACCAATAGGGTGATACAGATTAGAAATCTTTTGACCATCTTGTTGTAATCGACACCAAGGTTAATGGCATGATCTCTTCCCAGTGCAATAACATCGAGGTATCGAAGGTTAAAACTGATATAGACGATGGCTGCCAACATGGTAATCCCGGCAATGCCCAATAACTTACTGTTCATCTTGGCGAAGGAGACAAACATGAAATTTTGTACCATCGAAAATTCATTGGGATCGATAAGAACTTGCAAGAATTGGCTCATGGTCAAAAATAAGGTCCCAAATACCATCCCAGTAAGTAAGAGATAGTACATGCTTCTTTTATTCTTACCAAACATCAAAAGATAGATCAACAAAGAAAATCCTAGCATCAGGATCACGGCATATAAAAAATTCTCCTGTTGATTGATGACTTGAAAAGTGCGATCTCCATAGATAAATACGATAACTGTCTGGAACAGGATAAAGATGGCTTCGTAACCCATGATTGAGGGGGTCAGAATCCTGTTATTAGTAATCGTCTGGAATAGGATTGAAGAATAAGCGACCGAACAGCCAACTATCAACATGCTAAAGAGTCGAATCGATCTTTTACTGATTGCGTAATTATTGGAAAGGTCAATGTTAAAGAACAGGAATAAGGCAATTACTATTAGTAATAGGCCTAGCAATATAGAAAATTTGAGGATTGGCTTCATGGTCTTATTTCTTTTTAAGGATTAAGATCAAGAATACAATTCCACCTATTATGCCCACTGTCATCCCAATTGGCACTTCATAAGGAAAGACAATCAACCGACTGATCAAGTCGCATACGATGAGAAATACTGCGCCCACGTAAGCTATTATTGGGAGAATCTTTCTAAGGTTATCGCCAAAGACCATACTCACCAAGTTTGGTATGATCAGCCCCAGAAATGGAATAGCTCCAACGGTAAGCACGGAAGAACTCACCACGATAGAGACTGTAAACAAGCCTATATAGACAATAGTATTATAGGAAAGTCCCAAATTCTTGGCAAAGCTCTCGCCCATACCCGCAATGGTAAAACGTTCGGCAAACAGATAGACCAAGATAACCGCTGGAAGAATGATATAGATAGCTTCATATTGTCCTTGCATCACAGAGGAAAAATCTCCGAGCAGCCACTCTTGCGTACTTTGCACTATACCTTTTTCATAAGCGAAAAAGGTTGAAATGGCACTGAGGATACTTCCAAACATCAATCCTACAAGCGGAATAAATACAGTGCTGCGCAGCTTGATCTTGCTGATAAAATAGATGAACAGGAAAGAGGTAAAGAATGTAAAGAGCAAGGCAAAGATCATCCTAATGGTCAAGGAGGATTGCGGAAAAAGGATCAAGGCGCTCAATATCCCCATTTTTGCGGCCTCCAAAGACCCAGAAGTAGTTGGCGAAACAAACCTATTTTGCGATAATTGTTGGAGGATAAAACCAGATATACTCAATCCTGCTCCTACCAATACCAAGGCCAAAGTTCTAGGAATTCGGCTGATCAGAAAGAACAGCATCTTTTCACTATCCGAGGAAAGATCGGAATAATGGATATCCTTCACACCTGTAAACAGGGATATCCAGATTAAAACTAAAACAACCCCTATGGAAATGATCCATAGCAGGTATTTATTCTTCAATAAACTCAATTTCTCCAACTCCTTACAGCATTTCAACGGCTCTCTTTAAACCGAAAAAAATGCTATGCTAAAAAATGAAACTATGCCCTGATCCATCAGGTTCAGGACATAGCAATCATCAAGATTTTATTAATTTATTTTTGTGATGGTATCGCCATTCTTGTCGACCTCCACGGGCTGACCTTCCACTGGTCTACCACCTTTGGTTTTGTTGATGACAAAGGCCTCTCCTGATTTAGGATCGATCTTTACATGATTAGGACGAGAACCAGTAGGCAGATCCGCTACTACCTCTAATGTCTTGGCATCGATAATACTCGTGGTGCCAGTTTGGCGATTGGCAGAATAAATTCTGTTTTTCACTTTATCAAAGGCTATCCCTATGGCACCATCCCCCGTTGGGATACTCTTGATCAAATTACCATCAGGACCTAAAACCGTTACAGTGCCAGACTTTTGGTTGGTAACAAATAGGCGCTCTCCATCCGAAGTAATATTTACCGGTGCTTCACCAGCTGATGGAAACTGCTTTTCAACTTTTTTACTTTTTACATCGACAACGTAAATGGAATTATCACCAATAACGGACACATAGATCTTGTCCGTTCCTTTCAGGAAAGTCATGCCAGTGGCTGTTTTCCCAAGGTTGTCCAAAGAATGGGAATAGGTATTCGTTTTTCCATCAATGACCCAGATATTACTAGGATCACCTACATCAGATACGTAGATCAGGTTATTTTCTTCATCAACCAATACCTCACGGGTATGGGATTCTTCGGCTCCATTTTTAATGGTTGCCAATAACTTTCCAGATTTTAGGTCCACGGCACTTACCGAATTCGTTCTTGTATTTGTGGTATAGGCAATCTGGGTTTTATTATTGATTCCAATTCCGAATGGGGGGTTTTCTTTTAGACTGATGCTATCCACAATAGCCAAATCTTTGGGGTTAATTTTATAGATTGCACCGCCTGGATTAGCTCTAGAACCAGCTGAAGTCACGTAGATATGTCCATCGTTTGTATTGATTACCGCTTCATAAACGCCTGTTCCAGCATGAGAAGATTTCACTACCTGTTGGCCAAAAGCCAAAGTACCACAAAAGAATAACCCTGTACTGAGGAATAGAGCTTTTGAAATGATTGAGCACTTGTGATTGAAGTTAATTGTGTTCATAGTTACTTATTTATATATATGGAGTTAATTCTTGATTTCCAGTGCAAGTAAAATTCTTCGAAAGCTTTTTGCCAGTAATAGGCTCCATGTTTACCTTCAGGATTGATATTGAGTGTTAATTTTCCAGGAAAAATATCTTTTATCCAATTGAAATAGCGATCGAGGTCAATTTTCATATTATTATGGGAGTCCATCATCCGAAAGCGCCTTTCCCGATCACCCATATAGAAATAGATTTCTTGGTCAGATCGATCCGTGCCTTTTTTAAGCATGCTTTCAGAATAGCTGTATAGATTTGACTCGTCCATCCAGATAGATGGGGAAAAAACAGCGGTAGTACCGAACACTCCAGGATATTTCAGCCCGGCATACAGCGTTAACAGGCCTGCTATGGAACTACCGACCATGGCGGTATTCCATGGGTCGGAAAGAGTCCTATAATTGCTATCCACAAATGGTTTTAAGGTATGGACAATATCTTCGAGGTACAGCCATCCCAAAGGATTCTTAGTCCCCTGAACGGGATGCACAAGGTATTCTTGTTGTCTTAACTCATAATTCTTTGCATGATCTATGGCGACTACGATTGTAGACGGATCAATTTCATCCAGGAATTCATCCACCATCCATTCTACAGGTCCTGATCGACCAATCGATCGAGCTTCATCGAAAAGATGCTGCCCATCATGCATATAAATGGTTGGATAATGCTTGTCAGTATGGAAATAATCTTTGGGTAAGTAGATCATAACCTTTCGATATACATTCAAATCTGGAAAATAGAAATGTTCATCCAGGATATGCACCTGTTTACTCGCAGTTGATTTGGGGAAAAGGTCCCGCCAAGATTCTATCTCTAAATTGATTTCTGAGTCTCTTTGTACCTTGAATACTTGAGGCGATTTCAGTTTGCCGTTTTGTGTAGCTTCGAGTGTTTGCCAATTGCCACGAGTAATTTTCAGTTCAAGTTCTCCGCTTGGTACTTCGGGCAGCAGGTATTGGACAGACTGCCCCTTTTCAGGGATTGTTCCTACCAATAAATGATCGGTATCCCAATTATTGAAAGTTCCAGCAAGGAACAATGGATCACCAACAAATTGGTCGCAATTGTTCAGAATGTTTACTGTTATCTCAATGATTTTTTTGGGCATAGTTAAATGTTTGCATTTAGCATTTTGACTCGGAGCTAAATTAGATAGATTCTAAATAAATGACAAACTTTATTTAAACTAATTATAAATAAGCCTATATTTACCAGCAAATCAACGCTATTTAGGAGAAAGGATGAGTTTTATTAAGGATACGATTTTAGTTTTACTAACTATTTTTAGTCACAATTTAGTTTTTGCCCAACAGGGCAGTTCGATTCAAATCGATGTTGTAGATGATCAAACTAAGGAAAAAATTGATGGAGCAAGCATACATTTTGCAGAATATGCGGGGAGTACAGATAAAACTGGTTCCTATTACCTAGAGTCCATAAAATCTGGGCAATACACTATTGAGGTAAAAGCTATTGGTTATATCCCCTACCAGGGATCATTTACTAAGAACAGTTTTGAAGAGTTGCATTTAGTGCTTTCCCTACAGCAGGAGGTAGCTCAAATTGAAGGGGTGACCATCATTGGGAATTCAGAAAACAAAAAAATAAAGCAAGCGGCAATCCGCAATATATTTATCGATACACGGGCTGTATCCAGCCAAGCGTTATCATTGAGCGACCTGATGAACCGCAGTACGGGAATCAGGGTGAGACAGAATGGAGGCTTAGGAAGCCGCCCAGAGGTATCCGTAAATGGTTTTCAGGGCAAGGCAATCAAATACTTTAAAGATGGAATCCCTTTGGATTACCTAGGTGATGGCTACAACCTATCTTCTCTACCTATTGAAATGCTGGACCATGTAGAAATATATAAGGGCGTTTTACCTGTTTCATTAGGCTCAGATGCATTAGGTGGAGCTGTAAACTTGGTCACTAATAAAAATCAGGGAAAACATGCCAAAGTCTATTATGAACTGGGCTCTTTTAATACGCATAGACTTGGATTGATGGCTTCCAATCTTTCAAAGAATGAAAAATGGAGTTATGGTGGTGAGTTTTTCTATAATTATTCTGCCAATGATTACGATGCCTTGGTCGATGTCGTAAATCCAGAGACCAAAAACAAGGAACCGCAGAGACTTCCCCTATTTCATAATGCATATAGACATTATCTGGGTGAGCTGTTTGTGGGCATGCGGAACCGATCATGGGCAGATGAACTAAAGTTCAGCTTAACGGGATTCAATCTGTATAAGGAACAACAACATCCTGCCTTAATGACCGATGCTTATGGTGCTTTGCACTCTACCCAAGCAACCCTTGCCCCTTCGATACGGTATAAAGCAAACTTCCTGGATAACAAATTACGTATTGATCAATTCAATTCCTACAATATCCTGCAGACACAACGGATTGATACGTTAAGGGGTACTTATGATTGGTTCGGCAATTTTAAGCCCGGTGCCAATTTAGGGGAAAGCCGACTTCCCTCCCAGTCCAAGATTGACGAGAAGCAATGGGTCAATAGGACGAATTTGAGCTATTTAGTTAGTCCGAATAGCAAGGTTGAATTAAACTATGTATTCAGTTCGGCCAACCGATCTGGAAAGGACCCATTTGGCGTAAAACTTGAAGGTTCGGACATCGATGTCCTGAGTTTGGCATCAACTTACCAGAAACATGTTTTTGGGCTATCCTATGAGCAATCGCTACTCCAAGACCGTTTGACTAATCAGCTGATGGGAAAATACTATGTCTACAAAGCGAACGGATATCAGAACACCTGGTTTTCCGTAGATATCACGGAAAAAGACAAGAGAAACACTTCTGGAGATTATTGGGGGATCACTGAAGCTATAAAATATCAGTTTTCTGAAAACAATTTCTTGAGGGCATCCGCAGAATATACCTATAGACTGCCGGAACGGGAGGAACTCTTTGGAAACAACATCTTCATCGTCCCTAATTTTGAATTGAACCCTGAACAGAGTTTAAATTTCAACCTTGGTCTCCATACGCAGCTCTTGAAGCCTTTGACAGTTGAACTGAACAGTTTCTATAGAAATACAAAGGGATTGATTTTGTTGGTCCCTATTCAAGCACCGAATGCACAGTATCAAAACCAAGAGAATGTCCGTGGTTATGGAGTTGATCTAGACATGAAGTACCAAATCAGTGAGCAATATCAATTGTCGGGGAATGCGACATGGCAGGACTTGAGATTATTTGGTATCCAAAACGCACAGGATTCGTGGAAAAACAAGGCTCGGCTTCGTAATACGCCATATTTCTTTGCCAACCTTGCTGCGTCCGCAAAATACCATGATCTATTTCAGCGAGAGAACGAACTTCAGGTCTATTTGAACTACAATTTCATGCGTGAGTTCTATCTCGAAACCATCCCTAAAGAGGTTGAGCCTGGAGGATTCTTAGGATTATCAGGCAGTGCTGACCTAAGTTCAAATCTTATTATACCGAACCAGCACCTATTAAATGCAGGTTTTACCTTTCAATTCCAAAAAAATAAAATGGCCATCGGCGCAGAAGCCAGGAACCTGTTAAACCGGGATATATATGACTATTATCGGGTGCAGCGACCGGGCAGGAGCTTTCATTTAAAACTTAGTTATCAAATATAAAAACACAAAAATTAAAGGTTATGAAAATCAATAGATTCAAAGCATCCATTTTGTTTATGTTCAGTATAGGCGTTTTTGCCAGTTGCAGTGACGACAATGGAGGACCAACACCAGTTGAACCAGATGGAAAGGACAAGTTTGTGCTAATTACCATGAGTGAGAACAACCTTCAGAAGCCTGGCTTTGCAACCGCATTTGATGCATTACCATCGGGCAATGTGGTCAACAACGGAAGCAATAGCTTTCAAGGGATGGGTTTTGGTGGTTGGCGGCCACATGGCAATCAACTCCTGAAAATGTTCAATAGCAAGACCAATGAGCTTGGTATTGATCAGT
Organism: Sphingobacterium sp. NPDC055346; assembly: GCF_053645235.1. Lineage (NCBI taxonomy): Bacteria > Pseudomonadati > Bacteroidota > Sphingobacteriia > Sphingobacteriales > Sphingobacteriaceae > Sphingobacterium > Sphingobacterium sp. NPDC055346. The sequence goes on along the minus strand of NZ_JBSHMI010000007.1, from coordinate 189,990 downwards.
TATTGGTTGATGGGAACGGAAAAATCAGTGCTGGCAAATTCATTGCAGCAGATAATAACAGTAATGGTTCTGGAAATTTCGTTATCCATGATGAGAATAAGGGTTACTATTGGGATGGAGCATCGCCCTTGAAAATCCAGACCTTTAATCCGACCAACATGACAAGGACTGGAGAATTGGATTTTGCATCCGTAGTCAATGAAAGAGGTCAAAACGTTCCTGAAATCTTGTTTAGATCTATTGGACAGAAGTTTTTGGCCATTAAAGCGGGCAAACTTTATGCAAACATCAGTTATGCAAAGACGAACGGTCCACAAAAAGGCTTTTTCGATGATTATTTTCCAGATGTATATATTGCGGTAATCGATATTGCGACCGGAAAGTATGAGAAAACCATAAAAATTGAGGATACGGGATCTATTGCCTACATCAATGATAATAATATGTATGACTTTGATTCCAATGGGGACCTCTATATCGTAACACAAGGGAGGAGCGCCGTTGGCGGGAAATCTAAGATTGTGCGTATCAAGGCTAATGAAACAGACATAGATAAAACCTGGAGCCTAAATATGGATGAAATCCAGCAAGGCGGAAAGTTCGTTTCCGTATTTGCGAAGGAAGGGAAGATCATTACGGTGATTCCCAATACGAAGTTGACTGGAGGACCTTCAGGCAACATCAATTTTGAAAACGTTTGGGAATTTTACCAGATTGATATTGCCAGTAAACAAAGGATGAAGATCAGTGGAATTCCAGCTGTTACAAATCCTGGAGCAGCATTCTGCGCGATTGATCTGGACGGAAAAACATTATTGAGGGTGAATACCAAAGATGGAAGTCAGAACGGATACTATGAATTGACGGGTACATCTGCGAAAGCCTTGTTCAATGTTACTGCGGGGGGTTCTGTATCTGGACTTTACAAGATCGTAGCAAGACAGTAAGGTTTTGAAAAACTGACAATAAAAGGCAGAAATAAATAACAAAAAAGGGGTATGCAGGATGATTTGAAAAAAATAAAAATTAAATATGCATATCCCTTTTGCTTTTAATAAGATAAAACTTATTTTTGCATTCCAAAATACAGGCATTCAAACAATCTGTATTTAAATTGATTAATAAATTTTAGTCCCTATAATATGCCCAATATTGGTAAAATAGCGCAGATTATCGGCCCAGTAGTTGACGTCAACTTTGCCGACAATGAAAATCTTCCTAAGATTTATGATGCATTGTACATTGAGAAAGACAATGGACAGCGCATTATATTAGAGGTTCAACAGCACTTAGGTGAGGAACGTGTTCGTACGATTGCAATGGATGCTACCGAAGGTTTAATTCGTGGCATGAAGGTCGTTGATACTGGCGCTCCTATCAAAATGCCGATTGGCGAAGAGATCAAAGGTCGTGTATTCAACGTTGTTGGAGATCCAATTGACGGTATTCAAGCATTAAACAAGGAAAACGGTCGTCCTATTCACAACGTACCTCCTAAGTTTGAAGATCTATCGACTGAAACTGAAGTATTGTTTACAGGAATTAAAGTAATCGATTTGTTAGAGCCATATGCAAAAGGTGGTAAGATCGGTTTGTTCGGTGGTGCTGGTGTTGGTAAAACAGTATTGATTCAGGAATTAATCAACAATATCGCAAAAGGACACGGTGGTCTTTCGGTATTTGCTGGTGTAGGCGAGCGTACTCGTGAAGGAAATGACTTACTTCGTGAGATGTTGGAGTCAGGCATTATCAAATACGGTGACAAATTCATGGAAGAAATGGAAAAAGGTCAATGGCCTTTGGACACTGTGGATTTGGAATTAATGAAAGAATCTAAATGTACTTTCGTATTCGGACAGATGAATGAGCCTCCAGGTGCTCGTGCTCGTGTTGCGTTATCAGGTTTGACAATTGCGGAATACTTCCGTGATGGAGATGGCGAAGGACAAGGTCGTGATATCTTATTCTTTATTGATAACATCTTCCGTTTTACCCAAGCAGGTTCTGAGGTATCGGCATTATTAGGTCGTATGCCATCAGCAGTAGGTTACCAACCTACCCTAGCAACAGAGATGGGTCTAATGCAAGAGCGTATTACATCCACTAAGAACGGATCAATCACATCAGTACAAGCGGTATACGTACCTGCGGATGACTTGACTGACCCTGCTCCAGCAACAACATTTGCCCACTTAGATGCAACTACAGTATTATCCCGTAAAATTTCTGAGTTAGGTATTTACCCAGCGGTGGATCCATTGGATTCTACTTCACGTATCCTTTCTCCAGCAGTTTTAGGTGATGAGCATTACAATACTGCACAACGCGTAAAAGAAATCCTTCAACGTTATAAAGAACTTCAGGATATCATCGCCATCTTAGGTATGGACGAATTATCTGAAGAAGATAAGTTAACGGTACACCGCGCACGTCGTGTACAACGTTTCTTGTCACAACCATTCCACGTAGCAGAGCAATTTACAGGTCTGAAAGGTTGTTTAGTAGACATCAAGGACACTATCAAAGGATTCAACATGATCATCGATGGTGAAGTAGATGAATACCCAGAAGCATCTTTCAACTTGGTAGGTTCAATCGAAGACGCTATCGAGAAAGGTAAAAAACTATTAGCAGAAGCAGTTTAAAATATTAGTATTTAGTAATTAGTAGTTAGTATTTAGACCTGACTACTAATTACAAAGTATTAGGTACATAATCCTGATTTAAGTAGTAGCAAAATAGTACTTAGAAAGTTCTAAATACTCTATACTAACTACTAAATACTTAAAAAAAGAATGAAATTAACAATCATAACTCCAGACAAATTAGCTTACGAAGGTGATGTAACAGCGGTTACAGTTCCGGGATCGGCGGGTTCTTTTCAGATTCTGAAGGATCACGCGGCTATTGTGTCTACGCTAGAAGATGGTAAAGTCATTATTAAGAATAATAATGATGAACAAGTCATTATTATTAAAGGTGGTGTAGTAGAAGTAAAGGACAACAATATCATCGTTTTAGCAGAAGGAATTGCGGAAGAATAGATAAACAAAATATTACGATAAAGTAGCCCTTAAAACTTCAAGTTCTAAGGGCTATTTTTTTGCAAGTTTTTTCGGTCCGAGGCCGGTTTTAGGAAGAATTTCGACCAGTTTCCTAAAAATTTGAAAAAATCAAAATTATACCAATTTTAATTTTAGTCTACAGACAACAAAATTTAAAACAGAAAATTAATAGGTATAACAAAATATAATTTTTATTATTAGCAAACATCGAAATAAAAAACTTTATCAAAAAAAATTTCTAGGCTATTGTAAAGAATTTTAATTCGAGCTAACTTAACAAAACAGAACGAAGGGAATCCTAAACGATATTTTTTCAAACAAGTATTACATCAAATTCGGCAGGTTATTATGCAGTATTACAATCAAGATACACTGATCTATTTAAATGGGGAGTTTGTGAAGGCGAGCAATGCTGGAGTTGATATGTTTGGACAGTCATTACATTATGGCTATGGAGCCTTCGAAGGTCTGCGTGCATACAGCACTCACAATGGAACGAGGATCTTTAAGGCAGAAGAACATTTCGACCGTTTACAACAATCATGTAAAGCCATCGGCTTACCTTATCAGTGGGACAATAGAGAGTTGATCGCAAAGTCGTATGAGCTTTTGGAAGCGAACAACCTTCGGGCAGCCTATATTCGCCCTTTGATCTATTCGGGCTCCAATATGCACCTGACAGCATCTGATACGGCAAACATCATGATCGCGGCTTGGGAATGGGGTCCTTATTTAGGACAGAACCTATTAAAGGTAAATATTTCCAGGATTGAACGACCGAACCCGAAGTCCTTCCCCATCAATGCCAAGGTTTCGGGACAATATATCAATTCGATATTAGCGACCAGTGATGCTATCCAAAAGGGTTTCGACGAGGCTTTATTGTTGGACCAAGATGGTTTTGTGGCTCAGGCATCCAGCGAAAACCTGTTCATTGAAAAAGATTTCAAGATCTATACCCCTCCTTTGGGAAACATCTTCCCAGGAATTACCAGGGATACCGTGATCGATATCTGTAAGCGTTTGAATTTTGATATCATCGAGAAGAGAATTACCATAAAAGATATTTACGAAGCTGACAGTGCCTTTTTAAGTGGTACAGCAGCGGGAATAATAGGCATAAAACAAATAGACGATGTGATCTTCCAAGAAGAATGGGAAGACAGCATCGGCGCATCTATCCAAAGAAAATATAAAAATTTAGTATTAGAGCAGAATAATTATGAAGTCATCATCTGATAACCAAAAGGGAATCAACAAGTACAGCCGCATCTTTACACAAGATGAAACTCAACCAGCTGCGAAAGCCATGTTATATGGTATCGGTCTGACCGATGCAGATATGGAGAAGGCACAGGTTGGAATCGCGAGCATGGGCTACGACGGTAACACCTGTAACATGCACCTTAATGACCTAGCTCAAGTCGTCAAAAAAGGTATTTGGAACAGCGATCTGGTCGGCTTGACGTTTGGAACGATTGGGGTCAGTGATGGGATGAGTAACGGAACGGATGGAATGCGCTACTCTTTAGTGTCTCGTGATGTCATTGCTGACAGTATAGAAACGATCTGCGGTGGTCAGTACTATGATGGCGTTGTGGCTATCCCAGGTTGTGACAAGAACATGCCTGGTGCCATCATGGCAATGGGAAGGTTGAACCGCCCTGCCATTATGGTCTACGGAGGAACAATTGCTCCTGGTCATTATAAAGGTGAAGAATTAAATATTGTTTCAGCATTTGAAGCATTAGGAAAGAAAATAGCTGGAACCATTTCGGATGAGGACTATGATGGTGTTATCCGTCATACTTGTCCAGGTGCCGGCGCATGTGGAGGTATGTATACAGCAAACACGATGGCTTCAGCGATTGAGGCTATGGGAATGAGCTTGCCATACTCCTCTTCCAACCCCGCTGTTTCTGATGAGAAGAAACAGGAATGTCTGGAAGTCGGTAAATATATGCGCATCCTATTGGAGAAGGACATCAAGCCTTCGGATATCATGACACGCAAAGCATTTGAGAATGCCATGCGTATCATCGTAATCCTAGGAGGATCTACCAATGCGGTACTTCACTTTATTGCAATGGGTAAATCAGTGGATGTAGATGTTACGCCGGATGATTTCCAACGCATGTCGGATGAAACTCCAGTATTGGCAGATTTCAAACCTTCAGGTAAGTTCTTGATGCAAGATTTACACCAATATGGTGGTATTCCAGCAGTGATGAAATACCTATTGGATGAAGGTTTATTACATGGTGACTGTTTGACGGTAACTGGTAAAACGGTAGCAGAGAACTTAGCGGATGTAAAATCGATCATTGACTATAATCAACCGATCATTCACAAATTAGATGATCCGATCAAGGCGACTGGTCACTTGCAGATCCTTTACGGAAACTTAGCTGAGGAAGGTTCAGTAGCGAAGATTTCGGGAAAAGAAGGGGAGAAATTCACGGGTCCAGCGCGTGTATTTGATGGAGAGCATGATTTGGTAAAAGGTCTTGAGACTGGAAGAATCAAAAAAGGTGATGTGGTCGTGATCAAGAACGAAGGACCTAAGGGGGCTCCAGGAATGCCTGAAATGTTGAAACCAACGTCGTTGATCATTGGTGCAGGCTTAGGAAGTTCTGTGGCCTTGATTACAGACGGACGCTTCTCAGGAGGAACCCATGGATTCGTAGTAGGTCACATTACACCGGAAGCATACGAAGGGGGATTGATCGGATTGGTGCAGGACGATGACATCATCGAAATCGACGCAGTCAACAACAGCATCAACCTTCAGGTCTCGGACGAAGAGATTGCCGCACGCAGAGCAGCTTGGCAACAGCCAGCATTGAAAGTCAGCAAAGGCGTTCTGTACAAATACGCAAAAAGCGTTGCAAATGCATCACAAGGTTGTGTGACGGATTTGTAATAGAGTAGGAAGTATTAAGTAATTAGTATTTAGACCTATTATTCTGCAAAAAATATTACGTCTTAAATAAATAAACGCTTAATACTCTCAAATAAAAAACCAGAAAAAATTAAAGAAAAGTATTAGACTATAAGTCTAACTACTAAATACTTAATACTAATTACTACAAAATGAGTACACTTGAAAAAACGGAAACAAAGGAAACCACTAGAAAGGCAGCTGGAACGCAAGTAAGCGGTTCCCAGGCTGTGATGGAAGCCTTAATCCACGAGGGGGTGGATACCGTATTCGGGTATCCAGGAGGTGCTATTATGCCGATCTATGATGCATTGTATGATTACACTGATCAATTGAAGCATATTTTGGTACGTCACGAACAGGGTGGAATTCATGCTGCACAAGGATATGCACGTACATCGGGACGTGTGGGTGTGGCTTTTGCAACAAGCGGTCCTGGAGCAACAAACCTGGTCACTGGTTTGGCAGACGCAATGATCGATAGTAACCCTATCGTCTGTATTACAGGTCAAGTCTTTGCTTCCCTTCTAGGAACAGATGCATTTCAAGAAACTGACGTCATTAACATCACCACACCTGTGACCAAATGGAACTATCAGGTGACTGATGCGAATGAGATCCCAAGTGTATTAGCTAAAGCATTCTATATTGCTAGAACAGGGAGACCTGGTCCAGTATTAATTGATATTACCAAAAATGCTCAGATCCAATTGTTTGATTACAATGGATACGAGTCCTGCAAGCATGTACGTAGTTACAGACCTGCTCCGATTGTTCGTAAGGAATATGTTGAAGAGGCTGCAAAAGCAATCAATGCGGCAAAGAAACCATTCATTTTATTTGGTCAGGGCGTGATTTTGGGTAAAGCGGAACAAGAGTTCAAGACCTTTATCGAAAAAGCGGGTATCCCTTCGGCTGCTACTGTTATGGGGCTTAGCGCTCTTGAGACAGACCATCCATTGCATGTGGGTATGTTGGGTATGCACGGAAACTATGCACCCAATGTCATGACGAATGAATGTGACGTGTTGATCGCTATCGGAATGCGTTTCGACGACCGTGTAACCGGACGTTTGGATAAATATGCAAAACAGGCAAAAGTTGTTCACTTGGACATAGACCCTGCTGAAATCGACAAGAACGTGAAAGCCCATTATCCAGTTTGGGGAGATTGTAAGGAAACCCTTCCAATGTTGACCGAATTGGTTGAAAAAGGCGATCATGCAGCTTGGTTGAGCAAATTCAGGGATTTGGAAAAAGAAGAAATCAAGGAAGTAATCCATAATGAACTGAACCCTACCTCTGACATCATGACCATGGGTGAAGTACTAAAGGTATTGAACGAGATCACTGGTGGAGATGCTGTTATTGTTACTGACGTAGGTCAGCACCAAATGGTAACCTGCCGTTATGCAAAATTCAACAGTTCGAAATCCAGCGTTACTTCTGGAGGTTTGGGAACGATGGGATTTGGTCTGCCAGCCGCAATTGGCGCTTGGTATGGTGCTCCGCATCGTGATGTGGTAGCTATTATCGGTGATGGTGGTATTCAAATGACCATCCAGGAATTAGGTACCATTATGCAATTCGGCGCCAAGGTGAAGATCTTGATCCTGAACAATGAGTTCTTGGGAATGGTTCGCCAATGGCAACAACTATTCCACGATAAGAGATATTCATTCGTTAATATCACCAGCCCAGATTTCGTAGCTGTTGCGAAAGGATATTATATCGATGGAAATAAGATCTCGGAACGTAAGGATTTAAAGGATGCCCTACAGACTATGATGGATCATGATGGCTCTTACCTATTGGAAATCATGGTAGGTAAAGAGAACAATGTATTCCCAATGGTAGCGCAAGGAACAAGTGTGTCAGAAATTAGATTGAAGTAATCATGGAAAAACAAGAATATACCATAACCATATACACAGAAAACTCTATCGGGATGATAGGCCGTATATCGGGGATATTTTCAAGACGTAAAATCAATATCGAGAGCTTAAATACTTCCCCATCGGAAGTGGATGGCATTCACCGCTTCACAATCTTGATTACAGAATCAGAAGAAGTGGTCCGCAAATTATGCCGTCAGGTTGAAAAACAGGTGGAGGTATTGAAAGCATACTTCAACACCAATGATGAATTGATTTGGCAAGAACAGGCTCTTTATAAAGTACCAGCAGACGCGATTGCAGAGAAAGTATTGGTAGAACGCTTACTTCGTCAATACGGTGCTAATGTAGTTGTGATCCGTAATGACTATATTGTATTCGAAACAGCAGGTCACCGTGAGGAGATCGACAGGCTTACAGAGGAATTGGGCAAATACAACCTGATAGAATTTGTTCGTGGTGCTCGTATCGCCATCATCAAGGACAGTGCTGGTTTCCATACCAAGCTAAAACAATTTGAAATCAATGAGCCAGCTCCTGACATCGTTGAAAACGAGTATTTGGATCAGCGCGACGATGTCTTTACCATGTAATTAATCCTTGCATGCAAGTAGAACAGGTCATACCGATATTCAGGATATTTGATTATGCCAAGGCAGTCGAGTTTTACATCGACTGGCTTGGTTTTCACATTGACTGGGAACATCGATTTGATGACAATTCTCCTATTTACATGCAGATCTCCAGAGATGGCATGGCAATGCACCTCAGCGAGCATCATGGAGATGCCACTCCGGGTTCACAGGTTTTTGTGAATTGCACTGGACTAAAGGCATATCATGAGCAATTGATACAAAAGAATTATAAGTACAATAAACCCGGCTACAAGGAAACATTCTATAACTGCCACTGTGTTCAAGTCATTGATCCATTTGGCAATAGGATATCATTCAACGAGCCGATTAAAGAAGCATAGAACAAATGGAAAAAGTATTCCAATTCATTATCGATGGCCGCAAGGCATTCATCCGATCAATCGATGAATTGTCCTTGGAGCAATTGAACGAAATTCCAACAGGATTCAACAACAATATCATCTGGAATTTTGGACATATCGTAGTGAGTACACAAACATTAAGCTATACCCGCACAGGAATCCGTGAAGGCGTGAGCTGGGTAAAGTATGTGGATGCCTATGCAAAGGGCACTAAACCTACATACTTCGTAAGTCAAGAGGAAGTAAATGATCTTAAGGAAATCGCATTGAGTTCCATCCGTGAGATCGAGGCTGATTACAATGCCGGAGTTTTCAAGACTACGACTCCTTATGAGACGGCAACCTATGGCGCTACGTTAAATAGCATTGAAGATGTCCTGATCACTTCGGTAGGTCATGACAACCTGCACTATGGCTATGCGACGGCACAAAAAAGAATAATCAACAACAAATAATAAGAAACCTTAATCGAAAAAAATATTTAATTCAGTATTACAATGGCAAATTATTTCAACACATTACCTCTTAGAGAGCAATTAGATCAATTAGGCGTTGCAGAATTCATGAATTCATCCGAATTCAACGAAGGAGTAGAAGCTTTAAAAGGTAAAAAAATCGTAATCGTAGGTTGTGGAGCTCAAGGCTTGAACCAAGGTTTAAACTTGAGAGATAGCGGATTGGACGTATCTTATGCATTGCGTAAAGAAGCTATTGAACAAAAAAGAGATTCATGGAAAAATGCAACAGATAACAATTTTAAGGTTGGAACTTACGAAGAATTGATTCCTTCTGCTGACCTAGTTATCAACTTGACTCCAGATAAACAACATACATCCGTTATCAATGCCGTAATGCCATTGATGAAAGAAGGTGCTACCCTATCCTATTCACACGGTTTCAATATCGTTGAAGAAGGTATGCAGATCCGTCCGGATATCACGGTTATCATGGTAGCTCCAAAATGTCCAGGTTCAGAGGTTCGTGCTGAATACTTGAGAGGATTTGGTGTTCCTACTTTGATCGCTGTTCACCCAGAAAATGACCCACAAGGCAAAGGTTGGGCGGAAGCAAAAGCATACTGTGCCGGTACTGGTGGTGACCGTGCTGGTGTATTGAAATCATCTTTCGTAGCAGAGGTAAAATCAGATCTAATGGGTGAGCAAACTATCCTTTGTGGTTTGTTGCAAACAGGTTCTATTCTTTCATTTGATAAAATGGTAGAAAAAGGAATCGATGCTGGCTATGCTTCAAAACTTGTTCAATACGGTGTTGAAGTTATTACTGAAGCTTTAAAACATGGTGGGGTAAGTGGTATGATGGACCGCTTGAGCAACCCTGCGAAAATCAAGGCTTTTGAATTGTCAGAAGAACTGAAAGATATTATGCGTCCATTGTTCCAGAAACACCAAGATGACATCATGTCTGGTGAATTCAGCAAGACCATGATGGAAGACTGGGCTAATGGAGATTCAAACCTATTGAAATGGAGAGCTGAAACTGGAGAAACTGCTTTTGAGAAAACACCTGCTGGCGATGTTAAGATTTCAGAACAGGAATATTTTGACAATTATCTATTGATGGTTGCTTTCGTGAGAGCTGGTGTTGAATTGGCTTTCGAAACGATGGTTGAAGCTGGAATCAAACCAGAATCGGCATATTACGAATCATTGCACGAAACTCCATTGATCGCAAATACAATTGCTCGTAAGAAATTATTCGAGATGAACCGTGTTATTTCTGACACAGCTGAATACGGATGTTATTTATTTGACCAAGCTTGTAAGCCATTATTGGCAGATTTCATGAAGAAAATCGACACAGATGTTGTTGGTAAAAACTTCAATGAAGGCAAGGATGGTTCTGTGGACAACATCAAATTAGTACAGGTTAACGAGATTTTAAGAAATCATGAAGTAGAAACCGTAGGTAGAAAATTGCGTAAAGCAATGACTGCTATGAAAGCTATTCAAACTGTTTAATTTTTCGTAAATTAGATAGCTAAAATTGGGGTAAAATTACCATATTTTAATTTTACCCCTTTTAAAATTTCAAACCAACAAGAGATAAAGAGAAAAATGGGAAAAACATTAGTAGAAAAAATTTGGGATGCACATGTCGTCAAGCGTCAAGAAGGGTTTCCTGATATCATATATATCGATACCCACCTCATCCATGAAGTGACCTCCCCACAGGCATTTGATGGTTTGCGCAAAAGAGGACTGCCTGTACTCCGTCCGGATCAAACTGTAGCAACGGCTGACCATAATGTCCCAACATTAAACCAGCACTTGCCAATCAAAGAAGAACTTTCTCGCTACCAAGTAGACATGCTGACCAAAAACTGTAAGGAGTTTGGTGTTGAACTTTATGGATTGGGCCACCCATTCCAAGGCATTGTGCATGTTATTGGGCCTGAATTAGGCATCACCCTACCTGGAAAAACCATGGTATGCGGAGATAGCCACACTTCTACGCATGGCGCTTTTGGTGCTATTGCATTTGGAATCGGGACTTCTCAAGTAGAGCAGGTATTTGCTACACAATGTTTATTGCTGCAAAAACCAAAGACCATGAAAATCGAGGTTAATGGTGAACTAGGAAAAGGTGTGGGTGCTAAAGATATCATCCTTTACATCATTTCCAAGATTTCTGCAGCTGGTGGAACAGGCTATTTTGTTGAATATGCTGGTTCTGCTATTCGCTCATTGAGTATGGAAGGTCGAATGACCATCTGTAATATGAGTATTGAAATGGGTGCTCGTGGTGGATTGATTGCACCTGACCAAACGACTTTTGATTATATAAATGGTCGTGAATTTGCTCCAAAAGGAGAAGAATGGGATAAAGCATTGGCTTATTGGAAGACGTTGTATTCCGATGATGATGCAGAGTTTGATAAGGTATTGACCTTTGATGCTGCTGATATACAGCCGATGATTACCTATGGTACCAACCCAGGTATGGGTATCGGAATCACGGAGTCCATTCCTACAACCACCTCTCAACCTGAGAATGAACGCCCTTCTTATCAAAAAGCCTTAAACTACATGGGATTCCACGATGGCGATCAGGTCATTGGAAAACCGGTGGATTATGTATTCATCGGAAGTTGTACCAACTCCCGTATTGAAGACTTACGCCAAGTAGCGGCCTTCGTTCAAGGTAAGCATAAGGCGGAGAATGTGGAAGTATGGATCGTTCCAGGATCAAAACAAGTGGAGGCTCAGGCTAAACTTGAAGGTATTGACAAGATATTTGAAGAAGCAGGTTTTATGCTTCGTGAACCTGGCTGTTCTGCATGTCTAGGGATGAATGAAGATAAGATCCCTGCTGGTAAATACTGTGTTTCTACTTCTAACAGAAATTTTGAAGGTAGACAAGGACCAAACGCACGCACCATGCTGGTAAGCCCGCTTACCGCAGCAGCTGCAGCAGTAACTGGTAAAATTGTAGACGTAAGGGAATTAGTGTAAAGAATTAGAATCATGAAAAAATTTGAAAAATTATCCTCTCGAGTAGTTCCTCTACCGATAGAAAATATAGATACAGACCAGATCATCCCTGCCCGTTTCCTTAAGGCAACGACGCGTGAAGGTTTTGGAAATAATCTATTCCGCGATTGGCGCTTTGACAGCGAGGATCAGCCTAAAGCGGACTTCGTTATGAATGACCCAACTTATAAAGGCAAGGTTTTGGTTGCCGGTAAGAACTTTGGCTGTGGCTCCTCTCGTGAGCATGCTGCCTGGGCTATTCAAGATTATGGCTTCGATGTGGTAGTTAGCTCTTTCTTTGCAGATATCTTCAAAGGAAATGCCTTGAACAACGGTGTCTTGCCTATCACGGTTCCTGAGGAATTCTTAGAAAAGATCTTTGAGAAGGTTTTTGCTAATCCAGATACGGAAGTGGTGGTTGACCTAGAAGCTCAAACTATCGGCATTGAAGGAACTGATGACAAATTTACATTTGAAATCAATCCTTATAAAAAATCATGCCTGATCAATGGCTATGATGATATCGACTATATCTTAAGCCAAAAAGCGGAAATCGAAGCTTTCGAACAAAACAGATAATGGCTGCTTTCGTCCAAATATCAAATTTGTCGGTTTCATACGGTCTAACTACTGTTTTGAACAATTTGTCTTGGACTATTGAGCCCGATGAAAACTATGTATTGGCTGGCAAGAGTGGTTCTGGGAAAACAACTTTGGCAAAAGCAATTGCAGGATTGATAACTGCAGCTGGCGAAGTGAAAGTTGAATTCGATTCCAATTACCCTCTCCTTCAAAAAGTAATCTACGTTTCTAATTGGTATCAGTTTACCAATTTAGAAGGCGACAGAAACTTCTATTATCAACAACGCTATAACCGTCATCAAGGGAATGATACCCTGACGGTCAAAGCTGAACTGCTTCATTTTGCAAAGAAGGAAAACCTTCGGATAGAAGATATCCATGATAAGATTGTTGCCATGGGTTTTGAACATACCATGGATTCTCAATTGATTGAACTTTCAAGTGGAGAGCACAAGAAATTGCAATTGGTCAAGTCACTTTGGTTGAAACCACAGCTTCTGATCATTGATGAACCTTATACAGGTTTGGATAAGCAATCTAGGTTAGAATTGAATATCTGGTTAGATGAACTTGTTGCTGAAGGTGTACAGCTTTTTATTATTTCAAATGATAGGCAGTTACCAAAATCCATCAACCGATATGCACATATTGTAGACGGTCAGATCGAATCGGTAAGATCTTTTGATGAGGTCATCCAAGATGAGGAGCGCGTAAAAAAAGAATTGCCTGCTTTTCTTCACCAGGTTCCAGAGACTAATTATAGCACGGTTGCTGATCTGAAAGATATAATTATCAGGTATGGTGAGAAGGTTGTGCTGAACAAGGTATCTTGGAAGGTAGAAGTAGGCGAGAAATGGTTGCTACAAGGTCCGAATGGTTCAGGAAAATCCACCTTATTGAGTTTGATCAATGGTGATCATCCGCAATCTTATGGATTGGACATCGAGCTGTTTGGAAACAAACGCGGATCCGGTGAGAGTATTTGGGACATCAAACAGAAGATTGGAATGATATCACCAGAAATGCACTGGTATTTCGACCAAAACGCAACGGTTTGGCATACGCTGGCTTCTGGATTTTACGACAGTATCGGATGGTTCATTGATGTCAAGTTCCAAGAAAAGAAACAGATCGAAGAGCTGATGGCTTTCTTTGATTTGACGGAGCATAAGGATCAATTACTGCATACCCTTCCATTAGGCAAACAGCGTTTGGCGATGTTAGCCAGGAGCATTATCAAAAATCCTCCATTATTGGTATTGGATGAACCCTGCCAAGGCTTGGATTCGCAGCAAGCAAAGTATTTTAATGATGTAGTCGATGAACTTTGCCAGCACGGCAAGACATTGATCTATGTCGGACATTATGAAAGTCAGCTTCCGAGCTGCATTGAAAAAAGAATTGTATTAGAAAAAGGTGAAGTCATCGCCTTGGAAAATAAAGTTGAAAACGTTTTATAACACATGAAGAAAAACATTCTTATTATTCCCGGAGATGGAATTGGACAAGAGGTTACTACCTGGGGAAAAGAAGTTCTGAATAAAATTGCCGAAAAATATAATCACGAATTTATTTTCGACGAGGCAATCATGGGCCACACTGCTATTGAAGCTACAGGAAATCCATTACCAGATGAAACACTAGAAAAAGCAAAAGCTTCTGACGCTATCCTTTTCGGTGCGATCGGTCATGCTAAATATGATAATGACCCTTCTGCCAAGGTACGTCCTGAACAGGGCTTATTAAAGATTCGTAAGGAATTAGGCTTATATGCCAACTTACGTCCTATCCTGTTGTTCGATGAACTATTGGATGCTTCAAGCCTGAAACCAGAAGTCCTTCGTGGTACTGATATCCTTTTCTTCCGTGAATTAACAGGTGATGTTTATTTCGGTGAAAAGAAACGTAATGAAGACAATAGTTTCGCTTCCGATCTGATGAACTATAACCGCTACGAAGTTGACCGTATTGCCCGTAAAGCGTTCGATGCAGCAAGAACGAGAAGTAAAAAACTTTGTTCAGTGGATAAAGCCAACGTATTGGAAACATCAAGATTGTGGAGAGAGGTTGTCCAAGAAATCGCGAAAGAATACCCAGATGTTGAGACAGAGCACATGTTCATCGATAATGCTGCCATGCAATTGGTTAAGAACCCTAAGAAATTTGATGTGGTATTGACGGCAAACCTTTTTGGTGACATCTTAACTGATGAAGCATCACAGATCGCCGGTTCAATGGGGATGTTAGCTTCGGCTTCTGTGGGTGATGGAACAGGATTCTTTGAACCTATCCATGGTTCTGCACATGACATCGCGGGACAAAATAAAGCTAATCCGCTAGCTTCTATCCTTTCAGCCGCATTGATGTTGGACATCGCCTTCGGTTTACAAGATGAGGCAAAAGAAGTGACCAATGCCGTTGCCGAAACATTGAAAGCTGGTTGGAGAACTGGTGATATCGCCAATGCAGATACCCCAGCCGAAAAGATTTTAGGCACTCAGGAAATGGGCGCTAAAGTTTTAGAGTTTTTGAAATAGAATTAATCAAGGTATAAACATAAATTGAGACAATATGTTACACGATCCTAATCACTTATACATTTTCGATACGACATTACGTGACGGTGAGCAAGTGCCGGGTTGCCAATTGACAACTCCTGAAAAAATCGAAATTGCCAAAGATTTGGAACGCTTAGGGGTAGATATTATTGAAGCAGGATTTCCTGTTTCAAGCCCTGGAGATTTCCAATCGGTTGTCGAACTATCCAAGGCTGTTAATGATGTGATCATCTGTGCACTGACCCGTGCTAACATGAACGATATCGATGTGGCTGCTGATGCATTGAAATATGCAAAAATACCCCGTATCCATACTGGAATCGGCTCTTCAGACATGCACATCAAATATAAATTCAACAGTACCCGTGAAGAAATCCTAGAACGTGCTGTAGCAGCTGTAAAGCATGCCAAATCTTATGTAGAGGATGTTGAATTCTATGCAGAGGATGCTGGCCGTGCCGATTTAGAGTTCTTGGCAAAAATGATCGAGTCAGTGATTGCCGCTGGCGCAACGGTTGTTAATATTCCAGATACCAATGGATATTGTTTACCGGATCAATATGGCTCCAAAATCAAATACCTGAAAGAAAATGTAAAGAACATCGATCAGGCCATTATTTCAGCACATTGCCATAACGACTTAGGATTAGCGACTGCCAATTCCATTGCAGCCATCCAAAATGGTGCTCGCCAGGTGGAATGTACCATCAACGGAATCGGTGAACGCGCAGGAAATACTTCTCTGGAAGAAGTTGCCATGATCCTGAAAGTACACAACCAGGCTTTTGGAGGATTATCTTCCAATATCGACAGCAGAATGTTCACTTACCTTTCCAGAAAAGTAAGTGAAATGATGAACATGCCGGTACAGCCGAACAAAGCTATTGTTGGCCGTAATGCTTTCGCACATAGCTCCGGAATCCACCAAGATGGCTTCCTAAAACACCGTGAGAATTACGAGATCATCCGTCCAGAGGATGTAGGCTTGGAAGAAGCAGACATAATCTTAACGGCTCGTTCAGGTCGTCACGCCTTGAAACACCATCTTGAAAGACTAGGTTATAACCTAGATAAAGATAAATTAGCAGATTGTTACCAACGATTCTTGATCTTAGCAGATGCCAAAAAAGAAATCTGCGATGAGGATTTGCTGATCTTGGTAAAAGAAAATTAATACAAAGGCTGGGTGACCAGCCTTTACATCCACCTAAACAAACGAACAGATTAGAATGAGTTTGGACCTATCAACACTGACCATAGACTCGATTGCTGCTAAAGAACAGATCAAGGATGTGGTTACCCGTACGCCATTGCAGTACAACCATCATCTTTCTGAAAAATACGGAGCTGAGGTCTATCTTAAAAGGGAAGATCTCCAAGTAGTGAGATCTTATAAATTACGTGGTGCTTTCAACAAAATCTGCAGTCTTTCCCAAGAAGAAAGAGAACGTGGTGTTGTCTGTGCCAGTGCTGGAAACCATGCCCAAGGCGTGGCCTTATCCTGCAAAAAATTAGATATCAAAGGCGTAATCTTTATGCCCGGACCTACCCCAAGACAAAAAATTACCCAAACTGAGATGTGGGGGAATGGCAATATCGAAATCGTTCTGATTGGCGACACTTTCGATGACTGCCAAAAAGCCGCTTTAGAATATACCAAGGAACATAACATGACCTTTATCCCTCCGTTTGATGACCTGAAAGTCATTGAAGGTCAAGGAACAGTTGCTGTTGAAATCCTTGAAGATTTACCTGATGTAGACGCGATTTTTATTCCTATTGGTGGTGGTGGCCTATCTTCAGGAGTAAGCTATCATATCCGCAAATTTGCTCCTGGAGTAAAATGTTATGGCGTAGAGCCAGAAGGGGCTCCATCCATGCAGGCGGCAATCCAGAATGGTAACCCGATTGAACTGGAGCAAATCAATAAATTCGTTGATGGTGCTGCAGTTAAGAAAGTTGGGACTCTGACCTTCGACATCAGTTCCAAACTGTTGGACGGTGTGAAATCTATTCCTGAAGGCAAGATCTGCACGACCATTCTAGAATTATATAATAAGGATGCCATTGTAGTAGAACCTGCAGGGGCACTTTCCGTTGCTGCATTGGATTTTCACAAAGATGAAATCAAAGGCAAAAAAGTAGTCTGTATCATTTCTGGAGGAAACAACGATATCGACCGAATGAGCGAGATCAAAGAGCTTTCCTTATTGTATGAAGGATTTAAACATTACTTTATCGTTCGCTTCCCGCAAAGACCTGGCGCATTGAAATTATTGGTTACCGAAGTACTTGGTCCTAAAGATGATATCACTCGTTTTGAATACATCAAAAAAACAGAACGAGAAAGAGGTCCTGCCTTAATTGGTATTGAATTAAATGATCCAAATGATTATATTACATTTATAGAACGATTAAAGTCTTATAAATTTGACTTTATCGAATTGAACAAAGACCAGACATTATTTGAGTATCTGGTATAAAAACGCAACTAACCCTCCAAAATAAAGTAGATGCAACGGCCATTATTTCTTATGGTCGTTGCTTTTTTGTTTTACAGATATTATCAATTTTTTGACTCTTTTGTTACAAAACAACTAAAAAAGTTTAAGCGTAGATAAGGACTGGAAATCCTAATTTATTGACCGTCAACAAATGCCAATCCCAAAAAGAAGAACACCTATCTGCATTAGCTTAATTTTACCCGGTTGCCAATACAAATAGATGTTCTAGAAAATTTTAATCTATCATAACTTTATCTAACTAACAAACCTAAATTCTAGGATAGATTATAAATCAATATTAGAGATATTTAATGTTAAGAAGTGTAAATAAATCCTAATGTTATCTTAAATTTTAAATAACTTATTGATTTACAACTAAATTATACAACAATTATCGCTAATTTCAGTTTATTATTTAGTCAATAACCAAAATCATACTTACGATGAAAGCATCAACAATCTTATTAATCTTGACCTTGCTGTGCGGTTTTTCCATGGCTCAAGCTCAAGAAAAAAAGCCAAAGGCTAGTCCAGCGGACAGTGCCATGGTCACTACAGATGATGGAGTAACCATCTCAATCAAGTACAGCAGCCCTTCTTTAAAAGGACGTAAGTTAGGTGTAGACCTTGCAAAAGTTGGGGAGGTTTGGAGAACAGGAGCCAATGAAGCTACTACCGTAGAATTCGACAAAAACGTATTGGTAAACGGCCAAAAACTTCCTGCTGGAAAATACAGCCTCTATTCCATTCCAGGTGAATCCCAATCAACCGTGATCTTTAATAAAACATGGAAACAATGGGGTACCGATTACAACGAAAAGGATGATGCCTTACGCGTGCAAGTCGACAATGAGGAAAACGGGGAAAACCTGGAACGCCTCAAAATCACCGCTGACAAAGATGGAACCATCAAAGTGAAATGGGGCGACTACGGCCTGCCAATTTCGGTTAAAGCGGATAAATAAAATAAAGGAGTCCTTTTACAAAAGGACTCCTTCATTTTATTTAGAGACTAGACAAAAGACATCAGAGTCTTTCAGGCGACAAATCAACGGGAACTCCCCTTTTTTTATAAACCTTTGGTCATAATAAACGCAAATAATCTGATCAGCCCTACCAAGTCTATTGTCTTATGTCTATTGTCTATAATCTACTGTCTACTGTTTATTCTTCACATACTTCTCCAGGAACTGGTCTTGTTCCCAAAGAAGATGGAAGATGTTTTCCTTCGCCGCATAGCCATGAGACTCTCTTGGCAACAAGACCATTCTTACTGGAGCACCCAAGTTTTTCAATGCTTGGAAATAACGCTCAGTCTGCAAAGTAAAAGTACCAGGATTATTATCTGCAGCACCATGAACCAACAACATCGGCGTCTTCATCTTGTCCGCGCTAAAGAAAGGCGACATGGTGATATATAGGTTTGGATCATCCCAAAGGTTCCTTTGCTCGCTCTGGAAACCAAATGGAGTCAAGGTACGGTTGTAGGCGCCGGAACGTGCAATACCTGCAGCAAACAGCTTAGAATTGCTCAACAAGTGTGCAGTCATGAAGGCACCATACGAGTGACCTCCAACAGCTACCTTATTTCTGTCCACATAGCCCAACTTGTCAACCGCATCGATGGCAGCTTCGGCATTGCCAACCAACTGCTCGATAAAATTATCATTAGGTTCTTGCGTACCTTCACCCACGATCGGGAAAGCCGCATTATCCAATACTGCATATCCTTTAGCTACCCAATAAATAAAGGATCCATAACTAGGAAAAGTGAATTCCTTAGGATTATTGGTGCTCTGGCCTGCAGTACTCTTATCCTTATATTCACGAGGGTAAGCCCAGATCAATAAAGGCAACTTCTCTTTCTTGTCATAGCCTGCTGGCAGGTACAAAGTACCTGAAAGGTCGACTCCATCCTTACGCTTGTAGTTCAACACTTCCTTGTGGACATTCGCCAAGGACTGGAATGGATTGGCTATCTCAGTTACGGCCTTTTCCTTGCCGGTCTTGATATTTTTGGAATAGTAATTAGGGAAATCAGTAGGTGATTGCAGAGAAACCAAGATATCTCCTTTGGCCATATCGATCACCGAATAGATACGCTCCTGCATCTTCGACTCCTTCGCCGTGTAGATACGTTTCTTCTTCTGCGTCTTGAAGTCATATTCATCTATAAATGGATATTCCCCTTCTTTGGTATAGCCATTACCTATCCAATAAGACTTGCCGTTTTTGATATACATGCTATAGGCACCGAAATCATTCTTATCACGATATGGTGTCCCTGGATTTGAATAGATATCCTGAACATTCAGGTCATAGATCACCTGATTTTTACCGGTACTTGGATTCAGTAAGTAGGTCTTTCCATTTCTGGTATCATACCATTGGCTATATACCAAGGCATAGTCATCGTTGCCCCATAGAGTTCCTGCATAGCGGTCTTTGATCTTGATCAGGGATTTTGGTTCAGCATTGAAAGGTGCATCCCAAACAAAGAGCTCATCTCTAAATTCTGCTGGCTTATTGGCATCTCCCCCGTCCAATGCCTGTACAAAGGCAAGTGTCGCAGGTTTATCCGTTCTCCATGACAAAGAACGTTTGCCAGGTCGTGTGGAAGAGAATCCTTTCGGCATGATTTCCATCAATGGCGTCTCGTTCACCTTCTTTACCAAGTTCCCTTTTAGGTCATACACATTCGTTTCCATTGGGAAGCTTCCATAAGAAACAACATAGGAGAAAGGCTTTTTCAGGGTAGTGACCAAAACATATTGACCATCAGGAGATACTGATGAATTCATGTGCAGGTCAGCATTTTTAAAAGGCTCTTCCTTTCCATCCAAACCTAACCAAACCAATTTGGACTTCACCAGGTTCTCGAATTGTTGCTCATCTTGCGGGTTTTTCAATAGATCCTGATAGGTACGCAATTGCGAAACCTGTCCTGTCGAACTCGATACCACCGGCCCCGTTGGCAACTCATCTGGATTCCTAACCTTATCGGTTGCGGATCCATCAATCAAACTTAACAGCAAGCGATCTGAAGTCTTGTACCACATATATGGGTCGTGCATGACAGCATTGAGGTTATACTCCGTTAGTTTTTTCAGTTCTCTCTTTTCGATGTCAAAAACAAAGAGAGCCACTCCATTTTCCTGGCTGTTGGTAAAGGCCAACTTCTTCGAATCTGGCGAAAAGCTCACGTTCGATACCTTTGCCATCTCTGGCAATTGGATTTCGATCACCTCTTTGGATCCAGCTGGACTTAGGCTAAGGGCGTCAAAATAGGTCTCGGTACTCGAGATGTGCGTCTTTGCATTGATCCGTAGACCTGCAAGCTTCGTTTCCTCCACGCCCAGTTCAGAAAGCGTTTTGTAGGTTGGGCGGTACATAGACAGTACCCAATTCTTGTCGCTGCTCATCTGGATGCTCGGCGGACGCTTGAAATCTGCTAATTGAAGGATTTCTGTGGATGGTTTTTGAAAGGTTACATTCTCTTGAGCAGACACACTCGAAAACAACAAGAGAAATGGTACTAAAAATTTACATTTCATAATTATGGTTTCATAAACATTTAATAAATTCATTAATAGTCACCCTTGGTTCGGGTCGTACTTCCTAACAATTGTTAATAAAGTAGCACATTAGATTTACACAAATCTAACAATATATTATTTTATAATTTACTTTTAAAAATATATAACGATTTTGGTTAATATTAACAAAAATTGCAAGGTAATTTGACAATAAAAAGAGGAACGATTTCCGCCCTAAAATTATCCCCCATAAGTTATCAACATAGTTATAAAGCTGTAAAACAAGCCTTTAACAATAAGTGAATGTTACCAAGCATGTTTTAACCTGATTTTGGAAATCAATGTGGAAAAGTATCGTTACCGCTCCGAGGAAAAATAAGAGATATTTGTTCTACTTAAGAAAATGACCTTCTTAAGTCACAACGTTTTTTTTATTTATCAAAGGACCAAGGCTTATTCAGCTAAAATTCTTTTAAACTTAATATATCATGGCAAGAATCATTAAATTCGAAAAAAATGACTGTGCACCATGCGCACAAGTATCGGCATACCTAGACAGTAAAGGTATTGCCTATGAAACCATTAATCCTTTCGACGAACCTGAATTAGCCGTTAAGTTTAAAGTTCGTACCGTACCGACTGTGATCGTACTGGAGAACGATGAAATCAAAAACCGAATCATTGGATTCAATCCAAATGAACTCGATCAAATCGCATTGTAATAATCATAAACCGGAGGAATTATGATTTATTTATACTATGATTCTCGAACAGGTAATGTGGAACGCTTTATCAATAAAGTGGTTCAGATTACCGGCTGGACAGCCATCCGCATCCAAGATGACTTGGAAGGTAAGGAAGCTGGACATCTGATCACTTATACCACCAACTTTGGTAAAGTGCCAGACAAAACCGATGCATTCATGAAAGAAAAAAGTCACCTCATCAGTTCCGTTACTTCAAGTGGTAACCGCAACTGGGGAAGAAACTTTGCCGTGGCTGCAGACAAAATCTCTGAAATATTCGACATCCCTACGGCGATGAAATTCGAACTTTCAGGCACAATGGAAGATATTAATCAATTTATTGACATCATAAAAAATCAGTACTATGATAGCAAACGAGGTAGCGAAAAACTGGATATTGCTTAACAACGAAATCATGATCAAACATGATGACGAGTTCAGCTTGCATAAAGACAAGGAGGCTGTGCGCGCCTATTTCCTGGAATATGTGAACAAGAACACCGTGTTCTTCTATACATTGAAGGAAAAAATCGACTATTTGGTCGAAAACGATTATTATATCGATTTCTACCAATGGTTTACGTTTGAGCAAATGGAAGAGGTATACAACTATGTATTCGCCAAAAAATTCCGTTTCCAATCCTTTATGGCTGCATTCAAGTTCTTCCAAAGTTACGCCCTGCGCGATGACTCTGGCGAGAAGTTCTTGGAACGCTATGAAGACCGCGTCGTTGCTGTAGCCCTATTCTTGGCTAGAGAAGAAGGCGTACAGAAAGCTATCGAGTATGCCGAAATCATGATCAGTCAAGAATATCAGCCCGCTACCCCGACTTTCTTGAACGCTGGTAAAAAACGCTCCGGCGAACTGGTGTCATGTTTCTTGGACGAAATCGGCGATAACCTGAATGGTATCGGCTATGCTGTTGATTCGGCAATGAAACTATCTTCTATCGGTGGTGGAGTTTCTTTCAACATCTCCAAGATCCGTGCCCGTGGCGAAGCCATCAAAGGTGTGGAAGGACGTGCTGGTGGAGTATTACCGATCATGAAAATCATGGAAGATACCTTCTCCTATGCTAACCAACTTGGTCAACGCCCAGGTGCAGGTGCTGTATACTTAAACATCTTCCACTCGGATATCGAAGAATTCTTGGATTGTAAAAAAATCAACGTAGACGAGAAAGTTCGTATCAAGTCTCTTTCCATCGGTATTATCGTTCCTGATAAATTCATGGAATTAGCAGAAAAGGATGAGCCTTGCTACCTGATCTACCCGCACACAGTAATGCAAGAGTACGGTCAGTACCTTGATGAAATTGACATGGATGCGATGTACGATGAGTTGATAACCAACCCTAACGTTAAAAAGAAAAAAATCAATGCCCGTCACCTATTGGTGAAAATCGCTCAGACACAAAAAGAGTCGGGATACCCATACATCTTCTTCAAAGAGAACACTAACCGTGCACACGCATTGAATGGAATCGGTAAAGTAAAATTCTCTAACCTGTGTACCGAGATCATGCAAGTATCAGAAGTATCTGATATCAACATTTACGGTAAAGAAGACACAATCCGTTACGGTATTTCCTGTAACCTAGGCTCCTTGAACATTGCAACGGTCATGGACAACAAACGCATCAAAGAAACTGTTAAAACCGCTATGCGTGCCTTAACCGTGGTTTCTGATGTCACCAATATCGAAATGGTTCCTTCCATCGCTAAAGCAAACCGCGAGCTTCACTCTGTTGGTTTAGGAGCAATGAACCTACATGGCTACCTAGCGAAAAGCTTTATCATGTACGAATCTACCGAAGCATTGGATTTCGCCAACATCTTCTTCATGGCCATGAACTACTATTCTATCGAGGCTTCCATGGAGATTGCAAAAGAACGCCAACAGACTTTCGTAGGATTCGAAAAATCAGCTTACGCTGATGGTACTTATTTCGATAAATACCTTTCGCATGAATACACGCCGAAAACGGAAAAAGTAAAAGAATTGTTCGAAGGCATCCACATCCCAACATTGGAAGATTGGGCGAACCTAAAAGCTCAAGTGGCTGAACATGGTGTTTACCATGCGTACCGCTTAGCGATCGCTCCTAACCAGTCTACTTCATACATCATGAATGCAACTGCTTCTGTGATGCCGATCGTGGACATCATCGAAGTAAGAGAGTACGGTGATAGTACGACTTATTACCCAATGCCTTACTTGACCAATGACAACTACTTCTATTTCAAATCAGCTTACGATATGGACCAGATGAAAGTGTTGAAGTTGATCTCGGTTATCCAACGTCATATTGATCAAGGGGTATCCACCATCCTTCACACCAATTCAAAAGACTCCACTCGTGATCTAGCGAAATACTACATTTACGCCCATAAGTTAGGACTGAAATCATTGTACTACACCCGTACGCGTAAATCTACCATCGAGGAATGTATCTCTTGTTCAGCATAAGACATTCTCGTTAGAACCCAAGACATAAATCACGGAGAAGCTGAACTGGAAATTGAAAATTATCCAGTTCAGCTTCTTCAACTAAAAGATATAAGAAAAGCAATGAGCAAACAATTTACAGCGGTAAACTGGAATACACCGGACAACGATTACGCCTTGATGTTCTGGGAACAGAATATCAGACAATTCTGGATCGATACAGAATACATCCCTTCCAAGGATATAGACAGCTGGAAAGGCCTAAGCTGGGATATGAAAGAATGTTATAAGAAAGCCCTAGGCGGTCTTACATTATTGGATACCCTACAAAGCCATACCGGTATGCCAAAGATCATTGACCACATTGACTCATTGCAGAACAAAGCTGTTCTTTCTTATATGTGTATGATGGAAGCGATCCACGCCAAATCATATTCAACCATCTTTACAACGGTTTCCACAACCAATGAAATCAATGACGTTTTCGGATGGGTTTCCCAAAACAAATTCTTACAGTACAAAGCTTCAACGATCGACAAGTACTACCGTGCCATCGATAAAGAAAATGTATCTGACGAAGAACTGTTCATGGCTCTAGGTGCTTCGGTTTTATTGGAATCTTTCCTTTTCTACTCTGGTTTCTTCTTGCCTTTATGGTTATGCGGTCAGGGACAGATGGTAGCTTCTGCTGATATCATCAAGAAGATCATCGCTGATGAATCTATCCACGGTGTATTCGTTGGCCTTATCGGTCAAGAGGTATTTGCAAGACTGCAGAACAAAGCTGAAGTTAAACAACGCTTCCTAGACCTCTTAAACGAGCTGTACGAGAACGAAATCAAATACACAGAAGAATTGTACACCGTAGTAGGATTGACTGCTGAGGTAAAGGAATACGTACGTTACAACGGAAACAAAGCACTGATGAACTTAGGTTTCGAACCTATCTTCGAGGTAAAACAAGTAAACCCAATCGTATTGAACGGTCTGAACACAGAAACCACCCAACACGATTTCTTCTCCAAAAAATCTACTAACTACGAAAAAGCAACGGAAATCGTCCACCTAAAAAATGAAGATTTCCTATTAGATGCTACAGTAGAGATTTAATATTCTTTGTTATAAAAAAACTCCCCTCAAGTAAAATTGAGGGGAGTTTTTTTTATAGACATAAGACAATAGAACTTTCTAGCTTATCTCGTGGCTTATCTTGCCTCCCATGTTTTATGTCTTGTGTCTAGAAGTTTTTTTTATAGACATAAGACAATAGACATAAAACATTAGAACTTTCTAGCTTATCTCGCGTCCCCTGTCTTGTGTCTTGTGTCTTATGTCTTATGTCTTATGTCTAAACAATGGTCTCTTAGTAACCTGGGTTTTGTTTCAGGTTAGGATTGATGGCCATATGTTGTTGTGGAATTGGGAACAATTCCTTGTTGACATCGTTGGTTGCTTTATGATCCCGCCATGCTCCGCTTGTGTATTTTCCGAAACGGATAAGGTCGGTTCTGCGTTTACCTTCGAAGATAAACTCACGGCCACGTTCAGCCAAAAGTTCGTCTAAAGTCAAGGTAGCTGTAGAATACTGATTGGCAGCCCAGTCTGCTGCTGCAAATGAGCGCTTCTTAGACTCATTGATCAAGTTTACAGCTTCTTGGTTGGCCGTTCCACCATTCTTGCGCATGATAGCTTCAGCCTTGTTAAAGTAAACCTCGCTCAGACGGTAGATCAAGTAATCATTCTCTTGGTAGTTATCATCCGATAAACGACCTGATTTATACTTGTTAAACCTTGCTCCTGAGTTTTCTTCTCCTTCCGCCATCGATCCTTGTGAAGTTTTATCTCCTTCACTCTCGCGACGAATGGAATTAACGAATACTAAAGGTTGTCCAGAATACTCTTCTGTTCCTACCACTGGAGTTTGGGTACCGTATTTATATTGAGGACCGAACAAGAACCAATCTTTCTTTCTTAAGTCTTTGGCGTTGTAAGCGTCAAACGCAGTAGGAATAACCACGAATGCATTCCATCCTCCGTAACCTACGTTCAAGGCCTCTTTCATATAATCATATCCGAAATAGAATCCGCCCCAATCAAAAGCCCATCCACCTTTACGGCTGAACTGGAATTGGAATAGCGCCTCTGGATTTGCTGAATTCGTATTGCTGAAAGCAGCATTGATGTCAGCAGAAAGCTTCGGTGTACCTCCGATTCCGCCGCCAGCACCTGAGATGACCTTATCCGATGCAGCGATCGCTTGATCCCACATGGCAGTGCCCGACCATTTCTGTGCATTCAGATATAGCTCTGAAAGCATGGCATAACCTGCTGCTCGGTTTACCTTACCCACTGATTCAGCAGTCAGATCTGGCAACTTCGGAACCTCGGCCTCCAATTCGGTCTTGATAAAATCAAAAACCTCTTTTCTGGTCTTGGTCTCCGGGTTCAATGGCTTGTCAGCTACTTCTACTGCAATCGGCACATTTCCCCACATATCCATGATGCGCATATAGTGGTAAGCTCTCAACACCTTTAGTTGTGCAACAGCGGTATTGATCTCTTCTTGGGTCATGCCAATGCTTGCAAAATCCAACTTCTCGATATCCCCAATGGCATTATTGATAAAACCTACACCGGTCCACATCAAATCCCACGCATTCTTCAGCCTATTTTCGTTCACCGTCCAGGTATGGTAGTGCATACGGAAGTGGTCTCCCCCATCATAACCATGGCGACCTTTTTGCGGCCAAGCCACTTGATCTGCTGCTAATTCCGAATGATAGTAAAATCCGGAACCTCCTGTAGGAGCCAACCAAGCCTGCATGTGCGTGAATGGTCTTAATACGGCCTGCTCTACCTCCAATTTATTCTTATAGAAACTTTCCTGTTCTAATTTGCTATATAGATTCTCATCTAAATTGGTACAAGCGGAAAGTCCAGCTGTCGCCATTACCGCAACGGCTGCAAATCGTATCGTACGTTTATTTAATAATCTCATAATTTACTTCTTTAAAAACCAATATTTAATCCCAATGACCATGATTGTGTTCTAGGGTAGAATCCTCTAGAATCGATACCTCCATCAAATCCAGTATCTTGCAATTCCGGATCTATTCCAGAATAAGAAGTAATGGTTGCAAGATTCCTTGCGGTCATATACACATATAAATTCCTCAAATAGTCATTCTTAAGGTTGAAAGTATATCCAAGGGTAATATTGTCGATCTTAACAAATGAACCGTTCTCCAAATAGTAGTCTGAGTACTGCGGGTCATCCTTCAAGGCAGCATGTTTGCCAAATGCAGACTCCAATACGTTGTTCGGTAACCATTTTTGGTTTCCAAAATACATATCTGCAGTGTTCAAGATATCATATTTGAATTTACCTCTCAAGAATACGGTCAGGTCAAATCCTTTATAACTGAATCGGTTACCTAGGGAAGCCTGGAATTTTGGAATACCATTCCCGATATAGGTCAGGTCATCGTTGTTGATTTCGCCAGCATGTGCCGTAGAACCATCAGCTTTGTAGAATAACCATTTTCCAGCATCGTCAAATCCAGCGAATCTCTTGCCGTAGAATGATCCGACCTCGCCACCTTCTTCCAGACGGATAGCATTACCCAAGTTTCCTGGCGAAGGCAAACCTCCGAACTCTAACCAGTTACTCTTGAAGATATCACTGGATAGTTTGGTCAACTTGTTCTTTTGGTAGTTACCGGCAAAATCAACTTGCCATGTAAAGTTATCATTGGCGATCGGCGTACCGGTCAATTGGATCTCGATACCTTTGTTCACCACTTCACCTACGTTGTACCAAATCGATGGCTGTACGTAAGCAGGCAACTGTGCATTGTATTCATACAATAAGTCAGTAGTCTTTCTGTGATAAACATCAATAGCACCCGTCAAACGGTTATTGAACATACCAAAGTCAACCCCGATATTGGTTTCTGCTTTTTGCTCCCATTTCAAGTCCGGATTCGGGTTTGTGGAAATACCGTAAGTTTGGTAATAGATCCCGTTCTGCGGATATACACCACCAGTACCTAAGGTAACTAACGATAGGTAGTTAGGGATACCTTGGTTACCCGTAACACCATAACCAGCACGTAGCTTCAAGTCATTAACCACTTCTTTGTTGGTAAAAAAGTCTTCGTTTGAAATGTTCCAACCTGCTGAAACTGCTGGGAAATTACCCCATTTGTTGTTGGCACCAAATCTTGAAGATCCTTCACGACGTAAGATCGCAGTAACAAAGTACTTGTCTGCATAATTATAGTTTACACGTCCAAAGAATGCGATCAGGGTGTTGTCTTCTTTAAATGAATTCAACCCTGGTCTAGGTAATTTATCATTGGTAATGGCAGTACCGGAGTTAAAGTCCCAATCTAGGAATCCGTCGGTGGTAAAACCATTATTGTTCATGTCAAACCACTCCAAAGTTGAGTATTGATAACTATACCCTAATAATCCAGTAACGGTATGTTTCTCGTTGAAGGTTTTGTTATAGTCAATGGTACTTTCAAAGGTTTTTGTCCAGTTCAGTTCATTGCGTTTATACGCATATCCCATTCCTTGGTAGTTGGAGTCTTCCCTTTGGTCCCAATCTAATTTAGAACGGAATTCCCGACCGTTCCAGTTGTCTCTTACATAAGAACCGAATGCCGAAACGCTCAATTCGTCCAAGATCTTGAACTTCAAACGGGCATCACCAGAAAATGTCTGTTGGTTACGCTCATTTAACCTATAGGCCAATCGGCTCATCGGGTTATAGTTATTGTATTCCTGGGTTTGGTAGAAAGTTCCATCGGCATTCACCAATGGCGCTGTCGGGTTACGTTGAATGGCTTGTTCAAAATCCCCTGTTTGTCCACCCAATAGATTGGCTTTATTAAAGTTGGCAGCAATATTAGCTGATAAGGTCAAACGATCCTTCAATCCTGTTTGGCTGAAGTTGATACGTCCACCAAATTGCTCTTTACCATTTTCCTTAGCCACACCTTTTGCCTGTTCATAGTTGAAAGAAGCACGGTATGTTGAGTTTTCCCCACCGCCGCTGGCAATGAAGTTATGGAAATGCGAAAAGTTATCCTTATTGATCAATTCATCATATAGATCAGTTGTAGCACCTAAATCATATTTTGGTCTATCCAATCCTACAACAACTTTATCCCTAAACTGAGCAGCATCCAACATGGTTGGTCTGCGGTTTACGATTTCAGTCTGTCCATACGTCAAGTATTCAAACTGAGGTGTTCCAGCCTTACCTTTTTTCGTTGTAACCAAAATTACACCACCGTTACCACGGGTACCATAGATTGCCGCTGCAGAACCATCCTTCAATACGTCGATGGACTCGATGTCCCCTTGTTTGATCAGGTCCAGGTTACCACCAGGGATACCATCGATAACCACCAATGGGCTATTGGATCCTTTTAGGGAAGCCATACCACGTAACTGAATATTGGTTCCTGAGTTCGGGTTACTTCCTTGCGTCCGAGTTACGTTCAGACCAGCTACTTTACCTTGGACCAATTCCATCGGGTTTCTCATTCCCCCTCTGTTAAAGTCCTTTTCCTTTACGGAAGCCACTGCGGAAGTAATCTCCTTCCGTTTCTGCGTACCGTAACCGACTACGACTACTTCATCTAGTGATTCTTCGTCTGGACTCAGGTTTACATTGGCTGTTGCAGAGGTTACTGGAAATTCTTGGGATTTAAATCCAATGTAACTTACCTGGAGAACATCTCCGTTTTCAGCTGCGATGCTAAAATTACCGGCATCATCGGTTTGGGCCGCTGCTTCTTTTCCCTTCACGCGGACGGTCACTCCTGAAAGTGCTTCCCCCGTGCTTGCATTCTTCACCGTCCCCGTCACTGTCTGTTGAAATTCAACCTTCTCCATCCTTGTCGCTTCAGAATACGGTACCGATGCAGCATAACCATAACTGCAAGCCATCAGCGCAAAGCACAAAATGCTCCCTCTGACAAAGCCTTTCCGATACATTTTTGAACTGTAAATGTTTGGCATGTTAATTAACGTTAATGAATAAATAATTTTTAAAGGTCTATAAAACTGATACTTAATCCTAAAACGATTTAGTTTGATTGGGACACAAGTTTGATTCTGAATGACCCAATAAAAGTAACGTGATAATTAGTTAAATATTATCCTCTGTTTTATTGATATTCGGGGAAATTAGAAAATTTATGTTAAAAACCTAAAATTAACAGCACTAAGTTTGGTAACACTTGTGTTATATTCTGCTAAAAAAGTGCAGGAATTTTAGTTCCTAAATGGCGGCAATTCGAGCATACATTTCTACCATGGCAAGCTGATCCAGCAACCATTTTTTGGCGCTCTTTTTTTCACCCGTCCAGTCCTTGTTGAACAAGCCGTGTTCATCCCTTAGATCCGTCCAGGCATAACGTAAATTATCCTTGAAACTGTTGATATACAGTGGATTTTTATCGGCATGGTACAACTCCACGAAACCCCTCAACATCACGGCGATAAACCAGGAATCGGAGTTCTTGAAAAGCTTGATTTTTTTGCCAGAATTCAATGCTTTATCTTGGAAGAAATATTCATGCGCAGAAGCAGCAATTTCCTGCGCTTCTTTCAGGTATTTTTGGTCCTTTGTAATTTTATAAAATAAGGCAGCCGATTGTAACATTTGTCCGGAATTATAAGGAAATTTTGTTTTGTTTACCTTACCCGTCAAGGAAATGTTGTCAAAATAGAGATGATCGGCAGGATCCTCCAAATGCTCCTTGGTCCATTGGTACAATTTCTCCGCTTTCTCTAGATATGCTCTTTTGTTGGTCGCCTCATACAGCTTTAACAGATAGACCACAGCCGGAGCATTAGAACAGGTATTCTTGGATTCTTTTTTCTGTTCGCACCAATAGATCCCTCCCCCTAGTTTATCATCCATCCCACTTTCCACAAAACGCCAGATCTCCTCCGATTTAGCTAAGAATTTCTTGTCCTTCGTATTCAGGTATAGATCGGCAAAGTCTATTCCCAACCAAACGTTATCATCATAGAACCGATCTGATAATGGGGCATTTTTCACATAAGAGGCATAGCCATATGGTTCTCTTTTATCATAATAATGTTCCAATCCCGGCAGGACCTTGGTTTTGATCTCTTTAAGGATCTTTGGGTCTTTATGAAGCTCATAACGGGCCACTTGAGCAGAAAGTGAGCCTGAAAATGGCCAAAGGTAGGAATAGGCATTTCCCTTTTTGCCTTCATCGGGTCCGGCCAGATAACTGGCTTTGTAGCTATCATCATATGGAAAATTCTCACGAAGTAAATGTTCCCCTTTAATACCATAATGCTTATAGATGGAGTCCAAGCTTATCGCTGCTTGCTCAGCAAAAGATGGTACTGCAGGGTTGGGCTGTGCAAGTACTTGCACAAGCTGCATAAAACAAATTACGGTTAGGATGAATGTCTTTTTCATGATCGCGTTCTTTTCTTCTTAAAGTTTATGTTGGGAAACCAGGTTTCCATAGGTTGATTGATGTCAGATAGCATCAGCGTGATTTACATTTCTTGGGGATCAATAGGATGGTATCCCCAAGAAATGTCGGAATTGTCTTAAATATTGCCTTTTTTCAGCTCATTGACGGCATGGTCCACTGCCCTCGCAGAGAAAGCCATATAGGTCAATGAAGGGTTTTGCGTAGAGGTGGATGTCATACTCGCCCCATCAGTAACGAAAACATTTGGACAGGCATGCACCTGATGCCAACTGTTCAAAACCGAGGTTTTGGGATCTTTACCCATGCGGGCACCTCCCATTTCATGGATATCCAAACCCGGAGCTTGTGAACTTTCATTTCTATGGATATTTTTGAAGCCAGCGGCTGTAAACATTTCTTCCATGGTATCCAGATAATCCTTCTTCATCTTCGCATCGTTATCATCATAATCCACGGATATCTTGAGCAATGGCATTCCCCATTCATCTTTCTGCTTATCATCCAGGGCTACATAATTGCTTTCCTTTGGAATGGTTTCACCCATCATATGCGAACCCACGCCCCAATTTCCATATTTTGGAGTTAAGATCGACCCTTTCAGGTCTGCCCCCAATCCCGACTCGTCCGACCAGGAAGAACGGTAAGCTCCAAATCCAGCCGCGTAGCCTCTCAAGAAATCGGTCTCCTGTTTATGTAAATTTCTGAAACGCGGAATATAACCTCCTCCAGCAGGATTTCTGCCATCGGTCTTAAATTCCAGCATCCCTTCGTATTCCGCACCAATCCGTGCACTGTAATTATGGAAAGCCACATACTTTCCTAAGGTACCCGAATCATTGCCCAGGCCATTCTGGAATCTATTGGATTTAGAGTTCAACAGGATCAAGGTAGAATTTAGCGCCGCTGCATTCACGAAGATCACCTTAGCATAGAAATCTATCTCTTCCTTTGTCTCTTTATCGATTACCTTTACCCCTACCGCTTTCCCTTTACTTTCATCGTATAAGATAGAGTGCACGACCGAGTTCGGTCTCATGGTCAGGTTTCCTGTTTTCGCTGCCCAAGGCAGAGT
Source organism: Sphingobacterium sp. NPDC055346 (assembly GCF_053645235.1). Taxonomy (NCBI): domain Bacteria; kingdom Pseudomonadati; phylum Bacteroidota; class Sphingobacteriia; order Sphingobacteriales; family Sphingobacteriaceae; genus Sphingobacterium; species Sphingobacterium sp. NPDC055346. The sequence goes on along the minus strand of NZ_JBSHMI010000007.1, from coordinate 156,658 downwards.
GGACGCATTCGAACTGAAGTATCCTCCAAAAGGACAGCCACGTTGGCATAAGGTACGGTTCTGACATTGAACCCTACCCTGATCCAAGTGGATCTGATTAGGCTTAGATAAATGGGCACATCGTGCTGAAATCACTTTTCTTCCCGGATATTTGCTCTCTACCTGTTGTTTGAAATATTTTTCAACCACATTCAAGGGGTACCCTGGCAGAAACTCACCATCCGGTAGTTCCGGCAGACCGTCCTTATCACCGGCAATCCCCGCAAAACGTTCCACGTGGTCATACCAAGGTTTAATATCTTTATAACGGATAGGCCAATCTACGGCAAAGCCATCCCTTACTGGACCTTCAAAATCAAAATCAGACCATCGCTGGGTCTGTCTGGCCCATAATAGGGATTTTCCCCCTACCTGATAGCCACGGATCCAGTCGAAAGGCTTTTCCTGAACATAAGGATGTTCCTTGTCTTTCACGAAAAAATGGGCTGCATCCTCATGGAAGGCATAACAACGATTTACAATTGGGTTTTCCTGCTGTACGGCATAAGGCATTTCCCCTCTATGCTCAAACTCCCATGGATATAGGTTGGTCGTCGGATAATCCTTCACATGCTGTACATCCCGACCACGCTCCAGGACCAAGGTCTTCAGACCTTTCTCACAAAGTTCCTTGGCAGACCAGCCACCGGAAATCCCAGAACCGATGACGATGGCATCGTAACTACGATCTTTTTCTGAATCAATATTTAAGTTTGCCATGGTCTATGCATCTATTTTTGCGGCTCCGTTATATCTACCCGGAACCAATTCGTAAACTAATTTATTTTTCATCACGTATTCCGAGTTCTTATATCCTTGGACCGTCCTTCTTTTCAAGATCTTGAAGAATACATCATCTTCAGGAAGCGCCTTGAGATAAGCCTGTTGCTCTTCCAAGGTCTTACCCTTCAGTTTTGAGGCTGCTTTCAAGCCATCGGTAAATTTATGCTGATCTTCTGGACTCGTGCAATCGTCCAGCATTTTCATCACGAAAAGATGTAGGTTTAGCTCTTTGGCACCAGGGCTATCGGTTTTGGGAATAATGGCTTCAACCAATTCAGCCAACATTTGCTCATCATCAAGATTGAGCTTCACTTTGTTTAACTGAATGGTAGGAGCTTTAGAACTAAAGTCGCAGGAAGTAGCAATCATGATACCACCTGCCACGATAAACATTTGTTTTAATGCGGTCCGTCTATCCATAAGATTCATAATCTAGAAACCTAAAATACGAATTATTGGATAGTTAGTTCTTTAATTTAGGGAAAGCAACGATTTTTTTACTTCTGCTAAATCGTTTAATAATTCGTCAGCATGTGTCAAACGAGATTTTTCAACCTCCTGTTTGGTCACAGCGATACAGTAAAGACCGGCAGTTTTAGCCGCTGTACAGCCCGTACTGGTATCTTCTACCACCACAATCTCCTCTTTTGGGATCGATAATTTATTGACTGCCAATAAATAAGGTTCAGGGTTGGGTTTTGGATTCTCCACTTGTTCCCTTGTCACAAAGAATTCAAAGTACTTCAGCAAATTATGTTCTCCAAGCACCGTGTCTACGGTCGTCTGATAACTGGAAGTCACCAATCCTATGGTCTTTCCAGCATCCTTTACAGCATCTAATAATTCCTTGGCATGCGGCATCAGACGAATATTCTTCATATTAGCCTTCGCATACCGAGAACGCGTCGCAAACCACATATCTTCTTCATCAACATGCAGCTTATATTCCTCATTCAACATCTTTACGTTATGGCTCAAGGTGTGCCCAGCAAAATTGGAAATCCATTCATCAAAATCAATCTTCAAACCATAATCATTCTCCAAAATTGGAGCCCAGTTGCTGAAATAGAAATATTCGGAATCAATCAACGTCCCATCTAAATCAAAAAGTACTGCATTTATATTATTCATGCTGCAAATTTAACCATATTAATATTAAGCCCATGTTAAATAACGAAGTCTTAACATAGGTCTTCATCTTTATTTAACAAGGTTTCATGGATAAGGTTCCATGCTTTTCTAATGATGGGAACTAAGTATTAGTTTACCCATATTCGAGACATATTGCGAATGTTCCGAATGTGTCTCGAATAAGGTCAAAAGTTCATAAGAAAACCTTGGCTTAATAGAATTTTAAATTTGCATTCATGCCATCCTTAGAACTGTAAATTCATTGTTGTTAATGAAGGCTTGATTTGCGATAGCTAGAGGCTTTTATTAAGTTTGCTTAGCCCGCTATAAAGATATGCGGAAGGTATAAAAACAAAATACTTTATGAAAATAATTGCAGTAGGCAGAAATTATATAGACCACGCCAAAGAATTAAACAATCCTGTCCCAGAAAAGCCAGTTATCTTTCTAAAACCTGATACTGCAGTTTTGAAAGACAATAAGGACTTCTACTACCCAGAATTCAGCAAGGATGTGCACTATGAAGTGGAACTGGTGCTACGGGTATGTAATGAGGGCAAGCATGTTTCCAAAAAGTTCGCCCATAAATATTATGATGCGATTGGCTTGGGCATTGATTTTACGGCAAGGGATCTTCAATCAGAACTGAAGGCTAAGGGATTACCTTGGGAGTTGGCAAAAGCTTTTGACCACTCCGCTGTAGTCGGGGAATTGATTGCAAAAGAGCAGTTCAATGACCTACAGAACCTGAATTTTTCACTTCGGAAAAACGGAGAAATGGTTCAGGAAGGCAATAGCAAGGACATGATTTTTGATTTCGACAGCTTGATCACTTTTGTTTCCCAATACATAACCTTAAGAAAAGGAGATTTGATCTACACAGGCACCCCAGCAGGGGTAGGACAGGTACAAATTGGGGATAAATTGGAAGGATTTTTGGAGGAGAAAAGCATGTTTACATGCCAAATAAAATAAGATGAAGAAAATAACGCTATCCTTATTCGTAGCACTCAGTCTGGCGGGAACTCTTTCCGCTCAAAATAAAGATATTATCAAATCACGGAATTATCCACAGGGCTATTTCCGGAATCCATTGAATATAGCGCCAGATGCTTCTGGTACTTTTGGGGAACTCCGTTCGACCCACTTCCATGCGGGTGACGATTACCGGACCCAGCAAAGAATCGGACTTCCATTACATGCCGCAGCCGAAGGTTATGTTTCCCGTGTAAGGGTACAGATCGGTGGTGGTGGAAACTCGGTTTACATAGATCATCCCAATGGTTATACCACGGTTTATTTGCACATGGACAGCTTTAATGATGTCCTGACCAAAATCATCCGTGCGGAGCAGTACAAGCAGCAACGGTTTGATGTGGATATGGAATTAAAACCCGGTCAGGTGAAGTTGAGCAAAGGGCAATTTATTGGAAATGCAGGGAATACGGGTGGTTCAGCAGGACCGCATCTCCATTTCGAAATCAGGGATACTAAGTCCCAGCATCCTTTGAACCCGCAGCTCTTTGGCCTGCATTTTACCGATAGGTTTGCCCCAACCATTAACGGCATTATGGTCTATGACTTTATGGATCCACTGTTTAACGAAAATACTGGCCGGAGGTATCAACAATTAAAGGCGCTCGGGTCGGGACGCTATGCGCTGGCTTCTGGAGCACCGATTTCAGTAAACGGTAAATTTGGCCTTGGAATAAATACGATTGACAGGCATCGCGCTGGAGGTTTCCAAAACGGTGTGTATTCCATCGAACTGTTCCTTGATGGTAAAGCGATCTCCACCGTGCTGTTCGAGGAACTCGATTTCAATACTTCCAGTGCCATCCATTCTTACATAGACTTTCCGCATTTTAAGAAAACAAAGGCTAAGGTTCAGAAGAGTTTTAAAGACCCAGGCAATCCTATACAGATCTTCAAGTTTTTAGACAAGGATGGTACGATTGAATTGAAGGATGATGCGGTCCATGATGTGAAATATGTAGTCAAGGACGTTCATGGCAATTGTAGCGAACTGGATTTTAAAGTCAAGAACAATGCAAGCTATACCGCAAAGCGAAACCCTGCAAAAGGAGAACTGTTTGCCTACAGCAAAGACAACAAGTTTGAAGCAGACCAAGTGAAATTGGACATTCCAAAAGGAGCCCTTTATACTGATTTGGATTTTGTGTATTCCACGAGTGCTCCAAGGCCCAACAGTTATTCGGCAGTACATCATGTGCAGAACAACCTAACGCCCCTATTTTCCACTTACAAGTTAAGTGTGAAACCAACCAGCCTTCCAAAACACCTGGAGAGCAAAGCCTTATTGGCATCTGTAGAAGGAGGTTCAGTAGGTGGGAAATTTGAAAATGGCTGGGTAACAGTGAACACCAAGATATTTGGTTCATTTTATGTGACGGTAGATACGATTGCTCCGACCATTGTTCCACGCAATTTCAGTAATGGCAAGAACGTCAGTGGACAATCAAAAATTGACTTCACGATTGCCGATAATTACTCAGGGATTCAATCTTTCAATGCATATATTGATGACAAATGGGTACTGATGGAGTATGATTCCAAGAACAGGCATGTTTGGCATCGATTTGACCCCGCATTGAGCAAGGGACAACATAAATTCAAATTCGTAGTGAAGGACTGGAAGGATAACGAGAAGGTCTACGAAGCTACATTTACTAGATAGAAAGGACAATTATGGCAGAGTTGAAAGTTGGAGACAAAGCTCCACAGTTTACATCAAAGAACCAGAATGGGGAGGAGATTAAGCTATCAGATTTCAAGGGAAAAAAGGTAATCTTATATTTCTATCCCAAAGATAATACACCAGGTTGTACCACGGAGGCCTGTAATTTCAGGGATAACTACCAGAGTTTATTGAAAGATGGTTTCGAGGTAATTGGCGTAAGTATCGATAGCGAGCAATCGCATCAGAAGTTCATTTCGAAATTCGAACTTCCATTTAATCTGGTCTCCGATGAGGACAAAAAGATCGTTGAAGATTATGGCGTTTGGGTAGAGAAGAACATGTATGGCAAGAAATACATGGGAACCGCCAGAACCACATTTATCATTGACGAGAAAGGTATTATTCAGCATATTATCAAAAAAGTTGACAATAAAAATGCGAGTCAACAAATAAGAGATTTATTGGCACAATAAATCAAACGAATACATTATATTTGCCCCTTATGAGCAAGCAAACAGACGATTTTTTCAAGAATATCATTTCGCATGCGAAGGAATATGGATTTGTTTTTCCTTCGAGTGAGATCTATGACGGTCTAAGTGCCGTATATGATTATGGTCAATTGGGTTCTGAACTAAAGAACAACCTAAAGACTTATTGGTGGAAATCCATGGTTCAATTGAATGAGAACATTGTGGGCATTGATGCTGCAATTTTCATGCATCCTACAACCTGGAAAGCATCCGGACACGTTGATGGGTTCAATGACCCGATGATTGACAATAAGGACTCGAAAAAGCGTTACCGTGCAGATCAATTGATCGAAGATAAGATCGACCGTTATGAAAAGGACGGCAAGAATGAAAAAGCCGCCCAACTTCAGAAAGATTTAGATGATGCGTTGAATGCGGACGACTTGGTTCGTTTGAAAACCATCATTGAAGAGCACAATATTGTTTGTCCTATCTCTGGAACAAAAAATTGGACGGATGTACGTCAGTTCAACTTAATGTTTGCCACGCAGATGGGTGCTATGGCTGATGGTGCGGAACAAGTTTATCTTCGCCCTGAAACAGCACAAGGTATTTTTGTGAACTTCCTGAATGTTCAAAAAACAGGTAGGATGAAAATCCCTTTTGGTATTGCCCAAATTGGTAAAGCATTCCGTAATGAAGTAATTGCCCGTCAATTCATCATGCGCATGCGTGAATTTGAACAGATGGAAATGCAATTCTTTGTACGCCCTGGAACAGATTCAGAATGGTATGCTAAGTGGAAAGAAAACCGTTTAAAATGGCATTTGGCATTGGGAGCTGATGAAACAAAATATCGCTACCATGACCACGTGAAATTAGCGCATTATGCTAAAGCAGCAGTAGATATTGAATACCAATTTCCTTTTGGATTTAAAGAGGTTGAAGGTATCCACTCCAGATCTGACTTCGACTTAAAACAACATCAAGAGTTTTCAGGTAAGAAGATGCAATATTTCGACCCTGAAATCAACCAAAGTTATATTCCATTCGTAATTGAGACTTCAATCGGTTTGGACCGCTTATTCCTGACAGTATTGGCCAATAGCCTGGTTCAGGAAGACCTTTCAACTGAAGACAAACAAGATTCACGTGTGGTATTGAAATTCCACCCAGCGATCGCTCCAGTTAAAGCAGCTATCCTTCCTTTGACCAAGAAAGATGGCTTGCCAGAAAAGGCGAGAGAGATTATGTCTAAGTTGAAATTGGACTATAACATCCAATACGACGAGAAAGATTCCATTGGAAAACGTTATCGCCGTCAGGATGCCATCGGTACACCTTTCTGTATTACGGTAGATCACCAGACCTTGGAAGACAATATGGTTACGATCCGTCATCGCGACAGTATGCAACAAGAGCGTGTGAACATTGATGAGCTAGAGAACATCATTGGCAATTTGGTGAGCATGAGCAACCTTTTGAAAAAATTGATCTAAGCATCAAAAGAAATAATAAAATTAAACCTGCTTCGGGAATGAAGCAGGTTTTTTTTATATAGAGAGGTGGTTAGTTCAAACCATTCAAGAGGAGGTCACCCTTGTTTGATCAATAGTATAGTTTTTTCTTTCCAGATACTTCCAAACTGAACAGCCGTTTACCCGATGGAATACCCTATGAAATTCATAATCGCTTTTAAAACCCGATTCAAACAGTAATTTATTGATCACCGCCGAATCATGATCTGCATGCCCTAATTTATCCATGAAATAGGAAATGCGTTTAGAATTGAGATAATACTCAAAATTACCCCGCAAATAAACTTTAGTGATTTCCTTTAATTCACGATCAGACAATGGCAAAAACTTAGCGATGTCGCCTAGCTTAAATTCAGGATTCTTAAAGAGCTTTTCCTGGTCCATTAATTGGTCAATGGCTGTCACATAAAAGATCAGATCTACGTCCTTCTTAAATGAGTCTTCCAACCTGGGATTTTTTTGCAATCCATAAAACCGAAACATATAGGCGAAAAATAATTGCACCGTTTTAAAATACCGGTAATAAAGGATAGAAAAGAGAACCAAAAATGTATAGAGACCATCAGGGAACTTGAGGAACAAACCGTTTTCAAAAATAATCCCATTGAAAACAATGACTGTAAGCACAAGCAGCTTTGACAGTATGAGAGAACAAGCTAATTGTCCATCAATGGAACACGAGAGCTTAGCCAAGTTTTTTCTAAAGGGCCAAAGTATATAGACATCATACACTAGCGTAACGGCGAACAAAATTGTCCTTGACCGTTGATTAAAAAAATCCAGGTAATCGTAGATCATCCCTTCTTTTATCTGATCCGAAAAGATATTGTAGAGGAAGAAGAAGACATAAAAAAGTAAAAAAGGGAAAAAGGCCAATAGCATGAGATATCCCGAGGTCCTAATTTCCAAGACGATATTACGGAGATATAACGAAGATAGGGAAACCAAACATAGGCTACTTGTTGCGGTAAATAGCAAGTCAATATGAGGATCAATCATGGATACCAAATATTTAACTAATAGAACAACAATGGAAGAAAACATTAGGATTCGGATAATCTCCCCTCTTTCATCCCTAATAGTTTTTACCTTTAGATAGAGGATTATGATTAGTACCTGAATAATAGTTAGCGCTAGCAAATAAGCCATATAACAATAATAACACACTATTATTAACAAATTAAAAAGGTCTCGTTAAGTTTAATTTTTTAATCAGTACGATGATTTCGAAATTTTACTTAAAAACAACCACTTTGTTCGCATCCCAAGTTTCATCGATTATCACCTCAAAAAAGCCTGTAGAGAAACCTGATGGGTACAAGGGCCCTTTGAAAATCAACTTCACATTGTTTTTGATATTTGATTTCAGCCTAAATTTTCGGATGACTTTACTTTTGTCCCAGACCTCAATTTCATATTGAACGGGAAGCTCCTTATCAGATAGTCCTAAAAAATGACTAAATGAAATTTCTTTATTAAGGTTAAAATCTTGCTCAAATTCCAATGGTTTTGTAGGTTCCTCTAGATTTTTGGTATCTACTTTTAGATTAAAAGGTTTCCAAAAATAAGGAGCAGTAATTGGCCTGACGGTGACTTTTTTAATTTCCTTTAGGTCTCGAATATCATTAAAGTTCAAGGTTACCAAACTGTAAAGGCGCTTAAGCTTGACCAATTTCTCTACATTTTCCTTTAAATCGAAGGAATCGATTGCGGCGAATGAACGGCCAAATTTATCTTCGAAGGTATGGCCAATAAAAATCTGGTCCTTATTTTTGATATCTGTAGGCATCAGTAATTTCTTTGGCGAATCATGGAACAAGATGAGGTTATAATAGCTTCCATAAGGAAGTTCCACTAATTGCTCCTTTTTATTCTGGGATAGGTCGAAACTTCCTTTTTTCACAAGTTCACCTGTTTTCTTTTTAAAGATAAAATAGGGCAAGTCTGACAAATTGGGTTTACTGCGTTCCTTTGCCCTACCATAAAACTTAATATTATCTATATAATGTGCATGTTTATATGGATCCTCAACATAAGGATGATTGGTTACAGGGTCTTTCATCCAGATATTAACAATGGTTTTATCATTTCCTTTTAATTCTTTTGGAATCGGAATGTTATAGGTCTGCAATTGTTTAGAGGCATTGGAATTAGGAACAATTTCAATTAGTCTATCTGAATTTCTAATAGGATAATTATTTTGATCCAAAAATTGTACGAAGAAGTATTTTTGATTTCCATCTGTGGATAACAAATCAAATTCAAGTCTATCGAGTTCATGGATTTTCGTCAGATCTATTTTGAAAGAAAACCTCGATAATCCTTTCACAGTATAGACAAAATTATCTTTATAAGCAGGCTTTGAAGGATCATTTACAAATTGACCGCTATTTTCTAGACCTGCTATAACTTCTATTTTAAATACCTGATCATAATCATAGGTAGGTTCTAAAGATTTTTTATTCATATCGAAGTAACCCAGTACTTCAAATTGATCAGGATGAAGGTTTAATGTGGCATCATTTTGAACAGATTTGGTTGAGGGAGCGGAATGGTAGGATTGGATCTCAGACTGGAAATTTGAAAAATTGAAAGAAACTTGATGTAGGCCGTTATCAGGCTGTGGGGCTTCATGATCTTTCCTTTTACAGGAGAAACAAAGCAATGTTGGGATTAGGAAGGCCAAAAGGAAACGGAGGGATCGGCATAATAAACTCATAATAATTAAAATTTAAAGTAAACTAAAATATTTTATGTTTAAATTAAATGATAGAGTTTAACAAAAAAGAAAAAAGAGATAATTAAAATATTAATTATCTCTTTAATCATCTATAAGATAGAATGATATCTAACCTTTACATCAAAAAAACTTAATTAAATGCTTTAAGAAACGGTGTAGCTTATTTTTTCTCCATTTTTGATAACAGGTACTTTTTCACCCTTTTTACCTTTAATTTGAAGATTTGTAACTTTTCCGTCTTTCCATTCAAAATCAACAGTGTAATTCCCTCTTGCTTTTAAACCAGAAAATTTACCATCTTTCCATGCGGATGGCAAAGCAGGCAATAAATGGATATAACCATCATGGCTTTGAATCAGCATTTCAGCGATACCTGCTGAGCCGCCAAAGTTTCCATCAATTTGGAAGGGAGGATGGGCACAAAAGAGATTTGGATAGGTGCCTGCTCCTGCGCCTTCATAGGTTGTTCCACTACCGTAGGCAGGCTGCAACAACTGTCTCAAGATTTCTAGTGAATGGTCACCATCATGCAATCTTGCCCAGAATAAGATCTTCCAAGCTCTGGACCAACCGGTTCCTTCATCGCCACGGACCGCCAAGGTCTTCTTGGCAGCTTCAGCCCAATCTGGGCTGCTCACAGGCGATATGAAATTTGCTGGATACAGACCATAGAGATGAGAAACATGTCGATGCTTGGGTTCAACCTCTTCATAATCTTCCAGCCATTCCATCACACGACCTGATTTGCTTACTACCACCGCCGGAGGTAACTGTTTTATGTCGGTCTGCAACTGCTTCGCGAAATCATCATTTAAGCCAAGGATCTCATTACTTTTTATGACCGATTCATATAATTCGCGGACGATCTGGTTATCGATGGTAGGTCCCATGACCACAGCAGCACGCTTACCATTGGCCAATTTGAAACCATTTTCTGGAGAAACCGAAGGAGAGGTAACTAACCAGCCAGTCTTAGGGTCTTTTACCATGGTGGCTTTATAAAAAACCGCAGCTTCTTTTAAAACTGGATATATTTCCTTTAGGTATGCTTCATCCTTTGTGAATTGGTAGTGCTCCCAAAGGTGATTACACAACCATCCTGAAGCCGTACTGGCTCCCCAAGAAGCGTGTTCACCTGGGGCAGTGTAACCCCATGGGTTCGTCATCATGTAGACAACCCATCCAGGAGCATTATAATAAGCCTTTGCAGTTTTTGTCCCTTCTTTCGCAATATTTTTGATCATCTCGATAAAAGGTTTATGGTATTCAGAAAGGTTGTTCACTTCTACTCCCCAATGGTTCATCTGAGCGTTGATGTTCAAATGGTAATCGCCGTTCCAAGGAGTCTGGATCTGATGTGCCCAAAGACCTTGAAGGTTTGGTGGCAATGCTTTTGGGGTATGGGGCGATGCGCTCGCTAAGGTTAAATACCTTCCGAACTGATAATATAAAGATGCCAGTCCATTATCTTGGCTTGGATCTTTAAAGAAAGCCTGCAAACGGTCTTTTGTCGGAACATCTGCCTTTGGGGATACATCTGCAAGCTGTAAGGACACGCGATCGAACAGAGGCTTGTATTTTGCAGCATGTGCTTTCCACAGTTTAGCATAATTGCTTTTCTCCACCTTCAATATTTCCTTAGATACATAATCCTTAGGATCATGTCCGTAATAACTGGTAGAGCCTGTAAACAACACTAGGGCCTCATCAGCACCCTTGATAATGATCTGATTGTCGTGGTTCTGAAGAGTCCCCCCCTTTGTCAGGACCTTGAACTTGGCGGCAAACTGGATTCCACGGCCTCCCTTTCCATCCGGAAGGCTGCCGGTTACCGTAATTTCATTCCCGTTTATCTTGTAATCTTCCACATTTTGGTCCCTATAGAAATGCATGGCAAATGCTATAGATTTCTTTTTATCTGCAGACAAACGGACAACGCCTACATTCTTGTCAAAAGATGTAAAGTACTCCCTTAGATAATGTGTCCCATTATTGCTGAAACTGGTAACCGCTTTTGCATCGGCGATATCCAGCCAGCGTTTGTAATCGGTAGTTTCGCCTTGATGAAAGAATAGAAAATTCATGAAACCAAGATTCTGGAATGCGCCATAAGGGGCCTCAGCTCCATTACCTTGTCCTGAACCGGCTCCTATACATACAAAATTCTTGTTGACCAATGCTTCTGCTAGGTCATTCTTTCCTTCAAACAGCAGTTTCTGGATTTCACCAACAGAATTCATTGCCTTATAGTTATTGGCATCTTGGGGAGATCCGGACCACATGGATATTTCATTCAATACAATGGATTCATCATTGATCTTGCCATCCGGCATCATTCCAATCAATCCATTTCCCAAGGGCAGGGTCTCTTCCCAGACTTTTGCGGGTTCCTTATACCATAATTTAGAATCCTGCGCACTTAGAAGTCCCGTCCAAAGGCACAAACTCATCAACACTACTCTCTTCATTTCTTATTTTAAATAGATATCAAACTCTGCTACTGAAAATTCTTTCCCCTCACTTAAGATCTCTTTGGGGATAAACCGTATATAATGAGCTTCATGGGCAGTATCAAAATTGATATTCTGTTCCGTTGCATTGGCTCGAATATTGGAAAATTCCCCTATGGCTGCCGTCTTCCACTCTTTTCCATCAATACTGGTCTGTACTTCATATTTGGAAGGAATTCCATTGATTTTGCGATCCTGTCTAGGCATATAGCTCATTCCTACGACCTGTTCTGTTTTTGGCAAACGGATTTCAACGAATTTTTGATTGCTTAAGATAGTTTCCCAAACCGTCTTGTCATTGTTGTCAGATGCCAGTTTTACATTTTTATCAGCAGAAATGATCGTGATCTGATCCTTGGCGATTTTTTTACGGTCGGCATGATCAAATTTAAAATCAGACTTCGCTTCCTTGAACAATGCAAAGTCGCTCAATGTAGGTGCAACAGGTGCATACAGTTTCAGTTTCAATTTGCTAGCGCGGATAGGTTGCTCCAATTTGATCAGTCTGGTTGACCCGATGCTGGTCGCAGAAGCCAATGGTTTCCAATTATCATCCGACCAAACTTCTACCTGAACACTATCCAAACGCTGTCCCAATTTGATATTTTCGCGCAATCTAATGAGGTCAAACTCTTGATCATGGGCCAGATTGATTTCTATGGTAGGATTCAGCACATCATCGTCCGAGGCATAATAAGTATACCTATCATTATCAAATAGATTTTTCTCGGAGAACTTTGCATGGTTTTCTCTAATATTACTCGCTTTTGCTGTAGCTCCAGCGGCTAAATTATCAGCGAAGGTTGACTTTAATTTTTCTCCAAAAGCAGCCAGTGATTTCACATCATTATCATGTAGGAGACCATTTGGCATTGGCGCCAATCCAAGATTCATATTGCCACCACGTCCCACTGATTTCAAATAAATTTCAAACAGTTGATTTGGTGTTTTCACCTTTTCGTTTTGGTCCTCATGATAGAACCATCCTGGTCTTTGGGGAACATCACATTCCGCAGGAATCCAGAATTCACCATTACGGTCACCGGATGGCAAATTGGAATCATCGACTTCACCAGGTACAGCTGGTTTACCAGGAGTTTTGCTCTTCGGAGTCAGGGTTGCCCAACTGGTTTCTGCAGCAAATCCTTTTTCATTTCCTACCCATCTCATATCTGGGCCGACATCCGAGAATATCATCGCCATGGGCTGAAGTTTTCTCACAATAGGCCAAGTCTTTTCATGCCACTCGTAATAGGTGGTACGGTCAATGGTCCGTTTTTCATTTTTTCCACCATAATAGCCATCTCCCCCGTTTGCACCATCGTGCCACGAAGTGAACAATGGGCCGTAGTTGGTCATTAATTCCGTAAGCTGCTCACGATAAGCATCTGCATAGGCTTTGGTGCCATATCGCGTATCATTTCTATCCCAAGCAGAAAGGTAAACACCGAATTCAAGGGCATTGTCATGCGAGGCTTGCATAAATTCTTTGACCATATCCCCTTTCCCATCACGCCAAGGTGAACTGGCTACACTGTATTGGGTCGTTTTAGTAGGCCATAAACAAAAACCATCATGGTGTTTTGCAACCGATATCAATCCCTTAAAGCCTCCTGCCGCTGCCGCTTTGGCAATTTGATTGGCATCGAACTTTGTCGGATTGAATATTTTTGGATCGGCATCACCGAAGCCCCATTCTTTATTCTGGAAAGTTGTCGGAGTAAAGTGAATCAGGGTGTACAATTCCATTTCATGCCATTTCAATTGTCTTTCACTAGGCAGGACACCGTAGGGTTTAGGCTCGGTCTGTCCAAAGGAAAGCAAAGGGCATAGTAACACCAAAGAAAGTAGGTTAGATCTTTTCATAAACGCGCTTAAAATAAACCCTCAAGATACAGAAAACTGCATAGAATCATGGGGAAAATTCGTTTTTTGATGTAATTTATTTAAAACAATAAGGATTTTTCATTAAACAATCGATTTCGTTGATAAACCAACAGCAGCCAATTGTAATCATAATTAATTCATCAAAATCTATTTTGAAGGTAGAAATTGAAAAACTGTGGTTTAAAAATCGGCCTGCACAAAGGTTTGCATAAAAATATTTTCAATTCAAGCTTAAAATTATCTTATTGACTTAGTGCTTTTTATTGAAAAGTGAATAAATTTGTTAATCATGAATAACGAACAATCTAAAATCATCCGCGAGCAAGCCAAACGTTCTTCATTGAGGGAGCATTCGGTACCATTATACTTAACCTCAAGTTTTATTTTTGACAGTGCTGAGCAAGGCCGTGCGGTCTTTGCTGACGAAGAGGAGGCCATGGTCTACTCTCGATATGCTAATCCTAACACTACTGAGTTCATCAACAAAGTCTGTTTAATGGAAGAGGCTGAAGCCGGATTAGCTTTTGCATCTGGAATGGGTGCAATCTTTGCCACTTTTGCAGCCTTTATCTCGCAGGGAGATCATATTGTATCTTCTAGAGCAATATTTGGTTCAACCCATCAGCTATTTACACAGCTGTTTCCACGTTGGGGAGTTACAACAACCTATGTGGATGCCATAAACCCTGAAGAATGGGAAAAAGCCATACAGCCCAATACTAAATTCATCTTCTTGGAATCTCCTTCTAACCCAGGTCTAGAACTAGTGGATCTGGAATGGCTAGGAGGTTTAAAGAAAAAATATCCAAATATCATTTTTGCAATTGACAATTGTTTTGCAACACCTTATCTACAGAAACCTCTTCCTTATGGTTTCGACCTTTCCATTCATTCGGCCACGAAATACATGGACGGACAAGGCAGAGTCTTGGGAGGTGTTGTAGTTGGTAAACAGGAATTAATGGACAAGATGATGTTCTTGATCCGTCACACTGGCCCAGCAATGTCTGCATTTAATGCATGGATTCTTTCAAAAAGTATTGAGACTTTGGGATTACGTATGGACAGGCACTGTTCAAACGCCCTTGCTCTTGCAGAAGAACTGGAGAAAAATGAGGAGGTTTTAGACGTGAAATATCCTTTCTTGCCATCGCACCCTCAATATGAACTTGCAAAAAAACAAATGAAAGCAGGTGGAGGGATTGTGACCATTGAAGTGAAAGGTGGCAAGGAGCGTGCTTTTAATTTCTTGGATGCATTAAATATGATCCTCTATACATCCAATTTAGGTGATTCTAGAAGTATAGCGACTCACCCTGCCTCTACTACCCACTCCAAGTTATCGGAAGAAGAAAGGGAAAAACTAGGTATCCGTCCCGGAACCGTCAGACTTTCCATAGGAATCGAAGATAAACAGGATATCATCGATGATATCCTTCAAGCCTTAGAAGCTTCTAAATAAACAAAAAAAACGGGAATTAAAGCCCGTTTTTTTTGTCTGGTATTGAGATTTGAGTATTGAGAGAGAACCTGTATTAAATTTGGTCATCACCAGAGATAAAATTTCTCACATCTCAAATCTCATATATAACATCTTATACTGCCGCTAATGCTGCTTCGTAATTTGGCTCTTCTGTAGTTTCTGCGACCTGTTCAGTGTATTTCACTTTTCCGTCTTCATCTACAACGACTACCGAACGGCTTAAAAGACCTTGAAGAGGTCCATCAGTAAATTTCACGTGATACGCATTGTTGAAGTTATCGTCTTTAAAATCGGATAAGGTCACCACATTTTCCAATCCTTCAGCTGCGCAGAAACGGCTCTGAGCAAAAGGAAGGTCTTTGGAAATACAAAGGACAACTGTATTATCTAAGCCAGAAGCTTTTTCGTTGAATTGACGTACTGACATGGCACAGGTCCCTGTGTCAATACTTGGGAATATATTAAGGATTACTTTCTTTCCTGCAAAGTCTTTCAATGATTTTTGTGATAAATCACCAGCTGTAAGTGTGAAGTCAGGAGCAACCTCACCTACTTTAGGTAGGTCTCCACCGGTATGCACTGCATTACCTTTAAATGATACTTGAGCCATATTTATTTTTTTTATCTGTTTATATTGAAAACCAATATACCTTAATTATGTTTTGATTAAAAACGATATGCACTCTTTTATCGAATCTTGACAATTAGTTTATAAATATTTATCAATTAATTTATAATAATTAACAGAATTTTACTATGTTAGCATATCAAATTAAATTTGAAAAACGCTAATCAATAATTACTATGAAACGATTATTACTCAGTTTGTTATTAGCTTCCCCTACGCTTTTGTTTGCACAGGGCTCCCAAGTTAATACCCAGAGCCAAAAAGCGGTGGGTATGGCTGGTGCAGGATCTGCACTTTTTATCGATGAAACTTCCATCGTATACAACCCTGGAGCATTGGTGAAAATGGAGAACAATGGGGTACAAATAGGTGGTAGCGCCATCATGTACAGGTCTGCTTTCCAGGAGGCTGGCAGCCCAGATGTACACCATACGAAATTTCAAATATCCCCACCTTTTGGTGCTTATGCCACTTTTGGTCCTAAAGGATCCTGGTGGAAAGCGGGTATCGGTGTATATACTCCCTTTGGTGGTGGAGTTGATTGGGGAACGGAATGGCCAGGTAAATTTTCATTGACGCATCTATCCATGCGTGCAATCTATATCCAACCTACAATTAGTTTTAAATTGACCGATCAGTTCTCTATCGGTGGTGGATTTGTTTACAACATCGGTTTGGTGGATTTAGGAAGAGCTCTTCCAGTTTTCTATCCGGATGGAAGAACAGGTCAGGCTACTCTGAAAGGAACAGGAACTGGTATGGGTTATAATTTAGGTGTTCACTACACGCTTGATGAAACCTTTGCTCTATCCTTAAACTACCGTTCAAAAGTTGTTACAAAACTGAAAGGTGGAGATGCCACATTTGAAGTACCAAATGCTTTGGCAGCCAACTTCCCGAATGGCAAATTCGACGCTGAATTACCTCTACCAGGTTCATTCAATGTCGGTATCACTTTCCCATTATCGGATAAAGTGGATGCAGCAATCGATGGATCCATTATCAATTATGACATCTACAAAGAATTGGTATTTGATTATGAAAACAACACCCCTGTATTGCAGGATACCCGTTCAGAGAAAAAATATCAAAATGCCTTTTCAGGAAAAGCTGGTCTGAACTATGAGGTGAATGACAAGCTTGATCTTCGCCTTGGGGCTGGATATGTCTACACACCGGTTCAAGCTAAATATGTTTATCCAGAAACGCCGGATAATAACCGTGTAATGGCGGCAGGAGGTGTAACCTATAAGTTTTCACCAAACTGGCAGATGTCAGCAGCTTATGTTTTCCAAAAGATCTTGAAGAGAACAACTACCAATGCTGAAACGCAATTGAGAGGAACGTATGAAACCAATATTCATGCTCCAGGTATTTCTGTTTCTTATTACTGGTAGTCCTTAAATTATGAAAACAATGAAAAAGAACTTTAAACTCTATATCGGACTTGCAATTTTAGGATTTGCGAGTTCATGTGCCCCGTCTTTGGATGAACTGGAAACCAGCAAAGGAACAGCTGATTTCTCAAAATTCATTGCCGTGGGTAACTCTTTGACTTCTGGATATGCAGACAACGGCCTTTATCTTGAAGGACAAAAAGTGGCATTCCCTAATTTGATGGCTGAGCAGTTTAAAACTGTTGGTGGCGGTGAATTTACTTCCCCTTTCTTCAGTCAGGAACAAGCAAATGGTTCAGGTTATATCCAATTGAAGTCTTTGGTTGATGGCAATCCAGTGATGGAGCCTGTGACAACCAATTTGGCAATCCGTGGAAAAAGCCCTAATGGTGGTCCATTATACACAAAACATACAGAGCCTATTCAAAACTTAGGAGTACCGGGTATGCGCCTGGATATGTCCATGGCTCCTGGAATTGGTACTGTTATGGGAAATCCTTATTTCGAAAGGTTATTACCTGATGGCACTCCTCAAACATTGAAGTATGTGGAATATGCGGCTTCTCATGAACATACGTTCTTCTCCTTCTGGTTAGGAAATAATGATGTTTTAGGCTATGCAACCAATGGTGCTGCTCCATCACAAGATCCAACAAAGAAATTATTGGATTTGGCAACTTTTGATTTTGCTTACAATACTTTTGTCAATGCACTGACTCAAAATGGCTCAAAAGGCGTTGTGGCGACTATTCCAGACGTTACGACTATTCCTTTCTTGAACACCGTAACTACAGCTCGCCTGAATGCCGCAGTAGAAGCTGCTTCTCGAGGTAAAGCTAAAAACGTATTCATCGCAACTAAAACAGGACCTAGAATGGCTACTGATGCCGATCTATTTGTGCTGACCTTCCCTACTACTTTATTGGGCAAGCCAAATGAGCAACAGATTCCTTACGGTATGCATCCATTGAACCCTATTGAGGATCAATACGTGTTGGATAAAGCTGAGGTAACTGAAGTTTCAGGGCGTGTAAAAGCCTTTAATGATAAGATTAAAGCGATCGCTGAATCGAAACAACTTGCTGTTGCTGATGTTCATGCTTTCTTAAACAAGGTGAAAGCAGGATACAACTACAATGGTGTTCACATTTCAGCAGCATTTATTACTGGAAACGCTTTCTCTTTGGATGGGGTTCACCTTACTCCAATGGGTAATGCTATCGTAGCAAATTTATTTATCGACGCTATCAACGCCAAGTACAAGGCAAAAGTACCTAAGGTTGATATCAGTTTATATCGAGGTGTAAAATACCCGAACTAAAAAACAAGAAACCCCCAAAAGATTTG
Organism: Sphingobacterium sp. NPDC055346; assembly: GCF_053645235.1. Lineage (NCBI taxonomy): Bacteria > Pseudomonadati > Bacteroidota > Sphingobacteriia > Sphingobacteriales > Sphingobacteriaceae > Sphingobacterium > Sphingobacterium sp. NPDC055346. The sequence continues at coordinate 138,001 of NZ_JBSHMI010000007.1, read as the reverse complement.
GGGGTTTCTTGTTTTTTATCCGATCCGTAAGGGCATTCAATCCTCTTGAATGTCTATAATATGTAGTCTTTGTCTGTTCCTTTTTCGTCTTGAATGGATTTTGACTACCTTTAAAGTAATAAATCAAAAAACATGAAAGTACATATTAAAAGACAGAATCAAGCGGTACACTTCGAGGCATCCAGCGAACTTTCCCCAGTAACAGTTCATGTAGACGGCCCAGAATCAATTGGAGGCGAAGGCAAGGGCGTTAGACCGATGGAATTGGTATTGATGGCTCTAGGTTCGTGCAGTGCGTTTGATTTAACGACCATCTTGCAGAAACAACGTCAGGACATTCAAGATATACAAGTTGATGTGGAAGGTGAGCGTAGAGAAGAGATTCCTAATATCTTCACTAAGATCCATATTTCCTTCAAATTGAAAGGTGAGATCGATGAAGCTAAAGCCCAAAAGGCAGCCGAACTGGCCGTAAAGAAATACTGCTCGGTACATGACATGCTAGTGAACGGTGGTATTGAAATCACCTATAGCATCCAGATTAACTAATCCTGATTATTTAAGCACCAATTTAGAAGGGAATACCACATCTTGTGGTTTGTTGGTATATTCTTTCTTATCTATACAATCGAACAATATCTCGGCAGCTTTTTGAGCTTGTTTTTCAGGGTATTGTTCGATACTTCCCATTGGCGGATTATCCATATATTTCCATAAAGGATAATTTGCATAGCTAATGAAAAACATATCCTGATTGAGAACAATGCCTCTTTGTTTGGCATAGCGGATAAGATCCAAAGTCACGAAGTCATTAAAGGAAACAACGGCAGATGGTCGATCAGCTAAGGAGCAGATTTTATCCATTGCCTCTTCATTTCCATGTTCCGTAAGATCAGTATTGACAACAAAGCTTGAGTCTGCACCAATACCCTTCTTTTCCAGGGCATTTTGAAAGGCTTCTGCCCTTTCCTTTGATGCTAATAATGATTCAGGGCCATTGATCAGGGCAATTTTTCTATGCCCACGGTCTACGAAAGCTTCGATTGCTTCTATCATACCAGAGGCAAGATCGCTATATACCTTATGGACATGTTCTAGGTCGGGAACACAGTCAAAAAACACAATTGGGATTTCCGTTTTGGCAAGTAATTCCAAAAAGTCGGTATCACCAGTATTTTTACTCATGGAAATTAGGATTCCATCTACCCTATGCTTTTTGAAAGTCTGTATTATGTTCAGTTCCCTGTTTTCATCATCCAGGGATTGGCCAAGAAGCACGGTATATTTCTTTTCTTCGGCAACATTTTCGATCACACTGATGGCTTCAGAGAAAAAAGGTTCAGATAGTTTGGGCAGAATGACACCGATCGTAAAGGTCTTGCGTTGTTTAAAGAAAATAGCAGTTTGATTAGGCTCATAAGCCATTTCTTCAGCCATTTTCTTCACGCGCATAGTCGTGACCAACCCAATGCTTGGGTGATCATTCAATGCCCTAGACACAGTAGAAGGAGAAATCTTCAGTTTCCTTGCGATTTCTTTGATCGTGGTTGGTTTATTTCCTGCCATGCATCAAAGTTAATAATTATATAATGATAAATTAGTCCTTTATCATATTACGACGTGGTATTTTGTTCAATTCACGTGTAGTTCTGTTCACTGAACTTCGAACAGCAGCAGTTCTGCTGCTAGCCTTAGATCCAGGTCCAATCAGGATATTCAAGGCTCTGCGGGTCATATCTTCGCTTGGATCCCCAAACTCTTTGTAGAAGTTATCAAAAACATTCGGATAATCCGCAGGGATACCATCCCAGTAGTCTGTATAATTAGCTGCATTGATGATTTTGAATGAGGCTGCCCAAAGTCCAACTTTTCCAAGGATATCCTCTCTATAAAATCCGACTGGCTTACCATAGGTTGAAGCATCAGAACCAACAAGCTTAACATCCATATAAGGTTTCAAGGCAGAGATCACAATCTCACTCGCTGAAGCAGTATAATCACTCACCAAGAATACGACCTGTTGGATTTCAAGATTTCCATTATCCTTAACAAAGATTTCATCTTCAAATTCAGGATCACCCTTATCACGATCTCTTTTTAGGTTTTTGTTGAGGTCATATTTAAACATCACCTTTCCATTTCCTGATGAATTGATGATTTTATTGAGCAGATGGATTGCGGAACTCACATATCCCCCTCCATTATATCGTAAATCCACAATTAGCTTGGTCACATTTTGGCTTGCGAAAACCGCAAAAGTGGAGTCGATCCCTTTTTTCATTTTGCTGTCCGAGACACCTGACTCAAGTTCCTCAAAAGAGGATAGACCAATATATCCAGCTTTTTTTCCATTCTCTGTAAACACTTTACCTAATTGGAATGGCTGAATATCATAGGAAGTATAATTCAGATTATAGGTCTTTTGTACGTGTTGTGCATTTTCAGTCTTAATGCTCAGGGTATTTCCTTCTATATATTCATCCACCTTGGTTTTATTGGAATACACCATTTTCTTGTCACCCTGCATTTCAAGGACTTTATCGCCCCTTTTGATACCAACCGCAGCGCCAGGGGAACCACCTTCTACAAAGTAGACAAACAAGCTATCTCCACGACTTCCATCAAACGCCATATATAAGCCATATCCATCCGCTAAATCAGCCATTGCTGAGGCTTTGGAATCCGAACCGATATCTTCAATCCAAGAAAAGCGATCTAAAGGTCCATTGTAGGTGGGATGATACTTATAGTCCATCTTTTTAGGCGTGAGCCCCATTAGATAACTCAAAAGGTCATCTGCATCAGTATATTTATCTGTTAGACTGGAAATAGGATTTGCAACTGGAATGGAAGACTCCCAATAGGATGAATATTTATATTTAGAGTAAACACTATCTAACACCTCCTGATCAATGGTTCTGTCACCACCAGGTCTTGGTGGAGGGGTAATATCATTAAGATCCTTTTTACAACCGAATATGGAAACCAAGGTCAAAAGCACCAATAGTTTACTGAGAATAGCGTTTTTCATTTATAATATTAAGTAATATCGAAGCATGCAAAGATGATTCCAATAATTGACTTCCAAATTCGAAAAAAGATTAATCAACCTTTGGTATACTTCGAAGTTTCAGGTCCGGAAACTTGTACATATTATTTCGATGATCGTTCAATTCCGGAACTTTTATCTCTCTAGCTCCTTCAAGCCCAGTTTTTGTTGTCCTGCTAGATGCCCTTGCCCCCGCTCCTGTTCCGGTAATATCCGAGATGGCGGTAGCCAATAAAGCTTCTCTCTCATCCCCTAATTCTGTGAAGAAACCATCCGCAGCATTGGTGATCTTTCCTTTTAACCCATCGAAGTAATCTCCAAAACCATCTTTATTGAGCATTTGGAAAGATGTAATATAAAGATCTGCATAGCCATGTACCACTGGATACCCAAAAAAGCCGACCGGTTTGCCGTAGGTGCCTTTTCCATTGGTCGTAATGATCTGCACATCCATATAAGGTTTCAGCACGTTCATCACCAATTCACTGGCAGAAGCGGTTCCGGTAGTTCCTAAGAAGTAGACTCTTTGTAGGTTCAGGGCATTGGTCTTATTGAAGTTCACAGAGCGGAATGGAGCTTTAGGATTAGTTTCATCATCCCAACCCCATTCTTTCAGGTTCTTATTGATCTTATAATCATACATTTTACCTTTTGAACCAGCTGTAGGTACCAAAAGGTTTGACATCATTTCAGCTGTTGAAGTTGAACCTCCTCCATTATATCTTAAATCTATGATCAACTCATTCACGTTGGCCGTTTCAAATTCCTTGAATGCATTTGTCATGGCTGTATGGTAGCCATTTGGGCCAGATTCACTGAACACATTAACAAAAGAAGTATAAAAGATGTACCCAATTTTCTTACCATTGATTGTGAATATCTTTTTGACTAAGATTGGGTCGATATTATAAGCCCCACCAGAAACCGATACGGTTTTGGTTGTCGTTTCACCCGGTGCTTGAACCACCAAATTCAAGGTCTCCTTGCCTTCTACAACTTTATAGTAGTTTTCGATTGCCTTTTGTTCACTCTTGTTATAGTCCAGATTGCTATCACCATTGATGCTCACGATGCGCATTCCACGTTTTAATCCAGCCTTCTCACCTGGAGAATTCTTTTGCACATACTTGACATACATATTGGCCTCACTTGCATTCTGACTACTTATTGTAATGAAAATAGGCACAATACCAGTTTCTTTATGGACACCTTGCTGAATTTCCTCACTAACGGTGCCTTCACGGTCAACAAAACTAAAGCGATCTTCAGGAGCACTTCGTTTCAGTGCCGCCAGAACTCCTTCGGCATCCTGATAGGCATTCGTAAATGCTTTAAGGTCAGGTTGGCCTTTAGAATCGACTTTGGGCTGTGGGAGTTGATCTTCCCAGAGGGAAAGCGCTAAGGAGTAATAGTAAGTGGAGTCTCTTAAGAGAATTTCTTTGTCAGGATCTCGACCATCATCGGATGGTTGAACCGGGTCTTTTTTACAGCTAGCTCCAAAAAGCAATGAAAGCAGTAAAAAAGGAAGAACAAATCTTTTCATCATAACCTAGCTATATTGTCTTCAATGAAAATCAAATCACTCTGTGTTACATGACTTTCTGAAGCAATATAGTTAAATGGTTCAATATTTCTGAAATTTAACTCATCGATAAAATAAATTTTAACATTTCGGTCAAAACCTTGCCAATCAAGATGTTTTAGTTTATTTAACTGTAACGCTGGATTCCCTTTGGTTAATATGGCGATCTGTCCGCCATGTTCAAGAATAGAAGCAAATAACAGCTTGATTTCATTAAACAGGAAAAGTTTCAAGGGAAGATGTCCATTCACCATTAATCGTTCTAAGTTTTCCTTATAATCGTTGCTGAAATTGAATTTTTTGGCAGTTTGCTCATATAGATCATCCTCTCCATTTTCAAGATATTGATCTTTCATGAAGTTCACTAGTTCGGTGGAGATCGGTCTACCTTCAGTAAACTCAACAAACTGCGAAAAAAGATAATAGATCTGCAATAAATAGTCTTTTTTTGGAAAAAGGACATCATCTATTTCAAATAGATATAGTTTTTTATCGAGAGGAATATTTGAAAAATCGATCATGTTAAATTGTACAAAGCGCTATATCATCACCATCATCTGAAATGGTAAACAAACCAGAAACTTCCGATTCTAATTGACGGTCAGAAATCAGGCTTTTACCATCTAAAACCAATAATAATTCCACTACAGAAGGTGGATTCTCCAAAACGTACAGCTCTGTCAATGCCTCCTTAGAGGGAGAGAGCAATTGAATTCCATATTCTTCAAAAAGGATTTTGGACTCCGCCAACACATTGATCTCGTTCAGGCCTAGAGGCAGTAAATAATTCACCTCCTTATCAAGACAGAGTTTCAAAAGTTCATGGGCGTATGTTGGGTTTGCTGCCGTCGGAATTTTTTTAAAATTAGCTTCTAAAAAGCTGGGCACTTCTTCAGAAGTTGCGAAAATAACCTCAAATTGATTGTTCAGCATTTTGGAAAGTCTTTGGGCCAATGGCCGTGTTCCAAAAGTTATCAGGAGCTTTTGCATATTAATAGATTAAACCGTCTCTCATATGGATCGTACGATCCGAAATTCTCGCTAGTTCCTCATTGTGAGTGACAATGACAAAGGTCTGCTGCATTTTATCCCTTAAGTCAAAGAATAATTGATGTAGGGCAGTCGCATTTTCCGAGTCTAGGTTTCCTGAGGGCTCATCAGCAAGGATGAGGGTAGGATTATTAATGAGCGCTCGAGCTACCGACACCCTTTGTTGCTCTCCCCCAGACATGGCCGAAGGTTTATGGTGAGCTCTATGGGCAACCCCAAGAATATCCAAGAGTTCCAAAGCTCGATTCTCAACAGCTTTTTTATCCTGACCAGCGATGAAACCAGGTATGGAAACATTTTCCAGGGCAGTGAATTCAGGAAGAAGGTGATGAAATTGAAAAACAAAGCCTATGTGTTTATTTCTGAAATCACTCAGTTTTTTTTCATTCAAGGCAAAAACGTCCTCACCCTCGATCAGTACGGTCCCTTGATCGGGTTTGTCCAATGTACCGATGATATGGAGCAAGGTACTCTTACCGGCACCGGAAGCTCCCACGATGGAAACAATCTCTCCTTTACGGACAGAAATACTGACACCCTTGAGAATTTCAAGGTCGCCATAAGACTTAAAAATGTTATTTGCCTTTAAGATCATACTGCGAAAATAACAAAAAACAAAAACAACTTGCCGCCCAAGCGATATAATAAATAGTTAGGCGTAACAAAGGACAATTTAATCGTAATAATAACTTGACCCTTACGAATAAATACGCTATTTTTACAGCAAATTTTTTTATCAATGAACATTCACGAATATCAAGGAAAAGAAATACTTAAGAGTTTCGGAGTAAGAGTACAAGAAGGTATTGTTGCTGAAACCCCAGAGCAAGCTGTTGATGCTGCTAAGAGAATGAAAGAAGAATTCAACTCGGATTGGGTTGTGGTAAAAGCACAGATCCATGCGGGTGGCCGTGGTAAAGGTGGTGGTGTGAAATTAGCTAAGAACCAAGATGAAGTATTGCAACGCGCAACTGACATCATTGGAATGCAGTTAGTAACTCCACAGACTGGTCCAGAAGGTAAAAAAGTTAATAAGGTTTTGATCGCTCAGGATGTTTACTATCCTGGTGACAGCGAAACCAAAGAATTCTACATGTCTGTATTGTTAGACCGTGCTACTGGTCGCAACATCATTATGTACTCTACAGAAGGTGGTATGGACATCGAAGAGGTTGCTGAAAAAACTCCACACCTTATTTTCAAAGAAGAGATCGACCCTAAAGTAGGTCTTCAAGGTTTCCAAGCTCGTAAAATCGCTTTCAACTTAGGCCTTTCTGGTGCTGCGCACAAGGACATGGTTAAGTTTGTTGCTGCATTGTACAAAGCTTACGATTCAATTGACGCATCTATGTTCGAAATCAACCCTGTTTTGAAAACATCTGATGATAAAATCCTAGCGGTTGACGCGAAAGTGAACTTGGATGAAAACGCTTTATACCGTCATCCAGAAATCGCTGCTTTACGTGACATTACAGAAGAAGATCCTACTGAAGTGGAAGCTGGAGAATTCAACCTTAATTACGTAAAACTTGATGGAAACGTAGGATGTATGGTAAATGGTGCTGGTTTAGCGATGGCAACTATGGACATCATTAAAATTGCCGGTGGTGAGCCTGCAAACTTCCTAGATGTTGGTGGTACTGCAAACGCTGAAACTGTAAAAGCTGGTTTCAACATCATCTTAAAAGACCCTAACGTAAAAGCTATTTTGATTAACATCTTCGGTGGTATCGTTCGTTGTGACCGTGTTGCTCAAGGTGTTATCGATGCATACAACGAAATTGGAAACATTCCTGTTCCAATTATCGTACGTCTACAAGGTACAAACGCTAAAGAAGCTAAAGAATTAATCGACAATTCTGGCCTAAAAGTGTACTCTGCAATCTTATTGAAAGAAGCAGCTGAACTTGTAACTAAAGTATTAGAAGAAGGAAAGTAATACTTTCCATAAAAAAAGCGGGCTTTTCTCAAGAAAGCCCGCTTTTTTTATGGAGTATTTAGTATTAATTGTTTAGTAGTTAGACCTATTGCTTGTTTTCAGATTTGTAGCTTTGAAGTCAATATCAAAGTAAAACTACCAATAACAATACACTAAATGCTTTGACAAGATATATTATAACATTTCCGTCATAATCCCTCAATATCGAGCCCTACCCCAATCTAAATACGAAATACTAACTACTAAATACTACTTTTGTACCATACAATAAAACAAAAAACTATGACAACATCTACTTCAGATATTTCTCGCGAAAAGTCGGCGAAGTTATTTGAAAAAGCCAAGGAATTCTTTCCTGGTGGTGTAAACTCTCCTGTTCGTGCATTTAAATCAGTATATGGAACTCCATTGTTCATTGAACGTGGTGACAAGGCCCATTTATGGGATGCTGATGGCAATGAATTTATTGACTATTGTTGTTCTTGGGGTCCTTTGATCCTGGGCCACAATACGCCAGAAATCCGTGAAGCCGTGCAAGAGCAATTAGGTAAAGGTTTGAGTTTTGGAGCTCCTACAGCGCTTGAAAATGAATTGGCAGAACTTATCCTTAGCAACAACAAAAAGATTGAAAAAATCCGTTTTGTAAGCTCAGGGACAGAAGCTGTCATGTCTGCAATCCGACTTGCCCGCGGATATACAAAAAGAGACAAAATCGTAAAATTCGAAGGCTGTTACCATGGCCATTCGGATTCTTTATTGGTTAAAGCGGGATCAGGTCTTGTCACCTTCGGTGAAACCTCTTCAGCAGGGGTGCCTAAAGCTTTTGCAGATGAAACTATTGTCATCGCATTGAATGATAAAGAAGCCCTTAAAAAAGTATTTGCAGATTTTAAAGATCAAATTGCAGCGGTTATTATTGAAGGTGTTCCTGCAAATAATGGCTTGTTGATACAAGATAAAGATTACATCCATTTCTTGAGAGATATTACCAAAGAGAACGGTGCATTATTGATCATGGATGAGGTAATCACTGGATTCCGTCTGGGTTTTGAGGGTGCTTCCAAATATTATGATATCCAACCGGACATTTTGACCTATGGAAAGATTATCGGTGGTGGTATGCCGGTAGGGGCTTATGGTGCCTCTAAGGAACTGATGGGCTGTATTTCGCCAGATGGTTCGGTATACCAAGCTGGAACCCTATCAGGTAATCCGGTTGCCATGGCAGCTGGTATTGCTGCTTTGCAGATCCTTGCACAACCTGGTTTCTATGAAAAACTAGAAAAAACCACCCAAGAATTCGTTACTGAACTTCGTTCCTTCATTAAAGAGAATGGTTTTGAGGTTTCCATTACGACCATTGGTTCCATTTTCTGGTTTGCCTTTACTGACAAGAAAAAAATCCAACGTGCAGATGAAATTGATCCAGCATCCATGGAAAAATACAAAGTGATGCATAGGGAATTATTGAATAGAGGAATCTATTTCGGTCCTTCCGGCTATGAAGTTGGCTTTATCTCGGCTGCACATACAGAAGATGACCTTAAGAAAACACTTCTCGCGTTAAAAGAAGCTTTACAGATTGTATTTCAATAAAAAATAAACAATTTACCGTTATATTTGTTTAAGTAACATAACAAATTCGACTAAATTTTAAATTAAGTGATGAGAACATTCAAATCAGCATTAGCAGTATTAGCTGCAACAGCGGTACTCGCTTCATGCAATAACCCGACAAAAAATCAAGAAGGAGAAGTTAAAGATTCTACAGCATTAACTGACACAGTTGGTGCAATCGCAGTGAACCCTCTTCAACATGCGAAAGACTTCCCAGGAGCAACCTTGAAAATCGCTTCATTAACTTCTGAAAAAGTAGGAACAGACTCTGCAAAGATTACAGTTAAATATGATGTTCAGAACTTTAAATTAACTGAGCAAACTGAACATGAGCACCACATGGCGAATTCCCATGATGGTCAACATATCCACTTTATTTTGGATAATACGCCATATGTAGCTTTGTATAAACCAGAACATACATTTACAGTACCAGTTAATTCTGAGCACTATTTAATGTCTTTCTTGTCTCGTTCATTCCACGAGTCCCTAAAAACTGCTGACGCTTCCAAATTAGTGAAGTTCAAAGTAGAAGCTGACGCTAAAATCGCGGAGCTTCCTACTCCTACAGAACCTTCTTTGTTCTACAGCAGACCAAAAGGTGATTACAAAGGTGAAGAAACTAAAACTTTATTGTTAGACTTCTTCGTATCTAATGCAACATTAGGTGCAGATAGCTATAAAGTAAAAGCTAACATCAATGGTCAAGATTTCACTTTGGACCAATGGGTTCCTTACGAAATCCTGAACCTGCCTCTAGGCGAAGCAACTGTTAAATTGACTCTAGTTGATAAAGACGGTAATGCTGTAACTGGAGACAATGTTTCTGTTGAAAGAAAAATCAACTTATTAGAAAAATAGGTTTTTCTAAATAAAAAGATAAGGGACAAAACGATCATTTTGCCCCTTATCTTTTTAACCAAATATTTCAATCATAAATACAAGACTAAAGAATAACAGCAACCCAATTACCTGCCATATAACTGCTGGCTCTCTATATAAGGTTCTTTCCACAGAACTACCATGAGACCTGACCAACATCGTATACTTAAACCAATCCCATATAATTAATAAAATTGAACTCAGCATCAACATTCCCGTAATGACCCATGTTCCTTTAAAATTAAGATCCACTGTTATTATGAAGATATTTGAAATCACTACAAAAAAGATTAAATTCCCTAATGCTGCAAATTTTTGCGTAAAAAGAAGGAACGCTGCTGTCAATTGCATCATCCCAATAAACTTCCAATAATTTGAAGCTTGAAATAAGGCTTCAAAGAAATATCCGATCTTGGTCTCCACCCCCAATCGAGTAAATCGTTCACCTTCAACCTTAATAATGCCAGAAGGAATAAAAGCCATACCCATCAGAAACCTTAGACCAATTATACATAATTCAACCTCTCGATTATTCCGGATCTTTTCAAAAAACACTGCCCATTTAGATTTGTTGATTTCGCCTGAACCCAGATTTTTGAATACTCCAAGTTTCATACAATGCCATATTTAGTGTAAAGTTTAATTAATTAGCCCTCGTTTAATGGCTTGTTTGACCAGACCCGCAGAAGTCTTAACACCCAACTTTTGATTTAGATTCAAGCGATGAGTTTCAACGGTACGTAAACCAATGAAAAGCTTTTCTGCAATCTCTTGGTTGGTAAATTCTTCTGCAATCAACCTTAAGATTTCCGTCTCCCTATTTGTCAATGGGATATCGTGCATTGATCTTTTATGTCCAAAGATACTCTCTTGCAACAGGGAAGATTTCAATCTTTCATCGATATAATTCTCTCCTTCCGCAACCTGAAATATAGCCTCAATAATGGTCTGTCGATCTGCATTTTTAAGTAAATACCCCTTTGCCCCATTTCTCAAAATCTGTTTGATATAATGAGATTCATCAAAACTACTGAAGGCAATAATTCTTAGTTCTGGATAAGTTTTCAAAACACTATAGGCCAGATCTATTCCACTTATCCCTGGCATTTGAATATCCATTAGTAATATATCTGGACTACTTTCCTGTAATTTATTATTAAGTTCATCTGCAGTTTGTACTGCAAGAACCACTTGAATCCTCTGCTCCGAGGATAACATCGAGATTAAGCCATCAAGAACCACTTTATGGTCATCAATTATCGCAAGCTTTATATTTTCCATAATATTAAATATGCTGACTGTTGATATTAAATTCTAAATAAACACCTAGACCCTTTCCTGGTCGGTTTTCGTATTCCAATTTCCCATCCATTGCGGCAGCTTGTTTTTGAAATCGCTGTAAACCAACTCCCTCTTGGTCCACCGCATCAAAATTGATCCCCTTGCCATTATCCTCAACTGTCAAAAATATACTGTCATGATGCTTGTTGATCTGAACTAATACCAGAGAGGCTCCAGCGTGCTTCATCGCATTGTTCAGCAGTTCCTGGATCATGCGATATACCGCCAATTCAAATCGCTCATCATAACGGCCAATTTCTCCCCAACTATCAAATTGAACCTGTAAGCTATGGCTGTTTATTTTATTACAATATTTTCTAATAGCTTCAACCAATCCTTTCTGAAGCACAATATCGGGCATAAGGTTATGTGAGGTCTTCCTAATTTCATCGGTAGCATCTGTTAGCAATTGTAGGCCTAATTGATAATTTTCCAGATTACAGGTATATTCCTTACAGGTCTTAAAAGATTGAAACTGCATCTTAGATGCTGTCAACATGCCGGCTACTCCATCATGCAACTCTTTCGCTATTCGAATGCGTTCCTTCTCCTCGCCCTCCATGAAGGCCTGTAATTGTTGAAGTTCTTTTTCCTTCTCATTTGCAACAGTTTGTAAAGCAAATTGCTTCCTCTTGTTATAAATAAAGAAGACCGCGAAAATCAAGAGCATCAAAAAAATGATGGCTGTAGTTATTGAAATTAAAAAATACTGTCGGTTCTTTTGAATGGTAACTTCCTGTTCTACAAGATCCAATTTCTGCATGGATAGCTCTTTTTCCTTTTGGGCAGTTTCATACTTGATATGCATTTCATTGGCCTCACGTTTGGTCTTTTCATTCAATGTACTATCATTCAGCGAGGCATATTTGGTATAGTAATGTAAAGCTGATTTATAATCATTCACCTGACTATAGACCGATGAAAGGCCCTTATAGATATCATCCAATTGCAGAACGGTTCCACTTTTCAATGCGATTTTTTCAGAATTTTTATAAAAATGAATGGCATTTTCTGGATCCTTTTTTAATCTGTATCCATCTGCCACCGCAAGGTTACCAATGAGTAAATATTGGGTTTCATTAAGTTGTGAAGCATGGTAGATAATTTGCTGACCGTGATAGATTAATTCATCAGGTTTCTTCCATTCTTGATAAAGTTGTGTAAAAGCATTATGGGCAAGGGAGTACTCAAAATGGGCCCCAAATTTCTGCGCCAATGCCAAAGCTGCCTGTGCATGTTTCAACCCCTCTGGAAACTTCTTCAGAGCTGCATAACAATTTGTAAAACCAAGATTCGATGTGATTAAGTTTGATGTATCTTTCCGAATTATAGCCAAATCCCTAGCTTTTTTAAAATAAATAAGCCCTTTCTCTATCTCTTCCAAATTGTAATATAGTGCACCCATACTATTATAGGCATTCAGTATGAGGTTACTTTTATTGCTACCCTCCAACATTTTTATGATTTTTTGCTGCAATTCAATTTCTTTTTCCAACTTCCCTAATCGACCATTCAATGCAGCAATATTCACGTAACATCGAATGATATTTTCCTTTGCACCAACTTTTTCAAAATGCTTTATTGCTGTTTCAAAATTTTCAATGGAAAGACTGTCCAATGCGTCCCGAGCATTGATAAAACCAATATTGAACCATGCAATTCCACTCCAGTATTCATTCTTCAATTTCTTACTGAGGTCCATTTGTTTATAAACTAACCATTTGGATTGAACAGGGTCATTATTGATTACCTTGTTGAAATAATTATCTAATTGAACCATCTTCGTGGTATCATCCTTTAGGCCCAAAATCCTATCCAACTCCGAATTTGAGGGTGGGATATTGTCCTGAAGGATGGAAAGTATCATCCCTAGGACTAGTATCATGATTTTCATGGTATAATTGGCTGTTTCTCAGACACAAAATTAGTGAGTAGAAATTGAAATTTTATTGATTTTCAACAATTTGAAAATTATTATAGGTAGAAATATGAAAATTTAACTGCTCCTTACTCCATAGTGTGTTTTGAGCAATATTCAGTGCCAAATCCGTGTTCACTATATGTTCTTGGATATGCTCCAAGATACGCGTTGAAAGGTCGTCAAAAACAGTAAATCCATTTTGGGTTTTTCGTTGTGGGGTAAGGGCTTTGTACAACCTAATAGCCTCCTCCAATCGACCTTGTTTTGCTTTCCAATCCAAATAAACCTTCGCATAATTCTGTTTCAGCAATAAGTACCGTTTTCCGTCATATCGGATCTGCAGCTCAATGGCTTTCTTTGGGTTTTCCATTTCCATAATAATACTCGGTTCCTGCTTATGAAACACCCAAACCTTAGGAATAGCATCCAGTTCTTCCCTCAGAGTAGATTCTAATTCCATTAAATTACCGGCATAAAGTGTTGGTAAATCAGAAATATTATTTTCATTACTTTTTAGACTTCCTAACAACTGCTCTATCGCCTTGACTTGGGATATACTAATACCAGAATTTTCAAAGTCTATCCAAGAGTAGCTATTACTACTTATCGGTCCCCTTTTTTTTATGGCAATCCTAAAAGCCACAATTTGAGAAGCTTCAGCAAGCCCCAACCTATGGGTTGCCACCTGTTCCCTTAAATTCTTCTCAGCAAGAGTCATATTCCCATGCAGTTTATTGCTTTCAAAAGAGGGTATAAGGTCAGCATAAAATAGGTCCAACGTTTCGTTAATTGCCGCTAGATGTTTGTTCTTATGTTCCTCGACCAATTCATTCTTTGGATGTTGGCTTGCTGTCAAATCAATATCAGGATCTAAAACCAATAGGCTTTCCCAATGATTTATTACGGTCATAGGATCCTTTTCTTGAGCAAAGATCATTTCTGCTCCCAGCCCAAATAAGAAGTATGGCAAAAAAATAATAGTTTTCATAGATTACTAGAACTTAATAAATTCAACCCTTCTATTTTTTGCTCTTCCAGCTGAAGTAGCATTATCCTCTATCGGACTTCCTTCGCCTGCCCCACTTGTCCTTAACCTAGACCCAGCTATTTTATGCTTTTCTACTAAATAGTTTTTTACTGATTCTGCCCTTTGGTTAGATAATGTCAGATTCTTTTGTTCATCCCCTTCACTATCTGTGTGTCCTTTGATCTCTATATTCAGACTTGGATTATCAATAAATATTTTGGCAATAGCATCGATTGTCCCTACACTTTCTGGTTTAATATTCGATGAATTGGTGTCAAATAGAATTCCCTGTGTTACGATCTTGCCCTCTGTCAAAAATTTAGACCTTAGATCCGCCATTGCATCCGCAACCATAACATTACCTATGTAGTAACCAACTTGCTCATCCTGATAGGCAGATCCCTCTACATTAAAGCCCAAATGGTCAAAGACAACGCCCTGCGGAATGGCTACTGGAATATCATATATCTTTTCCTCGTTGAGCCAAACCCTAATTCTTTGCCCTTGATTCCAGATGGCAATATGAATTGGTTTGCCGTAAAATGAATCCAGCTTCCGATAGCCTTTTTCTTCATTCTGAAAAAACAAACTCCCTTCTTTATTTACCTTTAAGGAGATGTTGGAACTGCCTTCCTCTCCTGGTAGTATTTCAATGATCAACTCCCCCTTGGAATTATTGTTCACCAAATAATCTTTGACATTATTCTTTCCATTCAATGCCAACAAATTCAGCTGTAGCCCTGGGAAGCGATAACTATTGCCCCCTTTATCAAAATTTAGGATCAAATCAAATTCTATCGTATGGTTTACTGGCAGTGAACTGATCATTGGTGATACAAATTTTGAAGATTGATACATGCGAAGCCATTTATTTATACTGTTTTTTACATTTACAGCTTCTCCTCTATTATTGGTTGACCATTTCAAAGGGAATTCTCCAATAACATCTTCAGAAAAATCATCCGAAAAACGGATTTGGCTCCCTCTTTCGAAATCATACTTTGAGTAGCTTTGAAAACTTGAAAGACCCTTTCCAGCTTGTTCCGTCTCTCCGTTTCCCTTTTCCTTATTGCTGGGCTTATTCTCTGGCTTTGACCCTTTGTTCTTTACGGTTTCATTCTTGACAGCTTCAGTCCCTTTTTGCTCTGCTTTATCTATCCCTTTGTCAATACCTTCTTCAATCTTCTGCTCAACTTTGTTCTTCACCTTATCCTTAATCCGATTAAGGATAGATTGACCGTAGCTTATGGTCATTGTTGCCATTAGGCACACAAGTATTACTGATGTCTTTATCATAATATTAAATTTTAACAAAGCTAGCAGCGAATAAGCGACACTTTTTAGATACCTGCACGGATATAAAGAAATACGTAGTTCTACGGAAAAGACAGCAAGGACCGCCAATTTCAGTACATCTACGGAAATATAAATTTCAGGTCTGCTACTTAAAAAATGGGGAATGATTAGGCTCAAATTTGTTCCATAAATTTTAATGAAACCAAAAATCATGAAAAACAATAAAACAAAAATTTACCTGGCAAGCCTTCTCTTGATCCTTTCAAGTTGTAATCAGGATCAAGTTGTCGAGCCAACCCCTCCTAAAAAAGGATGTACCTTATCTGTCCTAAAACAATTCGATGGATTCGGTTTAAATACCTTCGTAGGAAACCTTTATAAGGAATCTCAACTATCTTATGAGAACAAAAACTTAAAAGAAGTAATAAACTTCACACGAGGGACAAAAGACCTCATTCGACGTGTAGCGACCATAGATGGGTTGGTCAAATCAGTGTCTTTTTATGATGCAAATGAAATCCTTAAAATCAGGTATTCTTTAAATTATGCAGCTAATAGTAAAAGGATTGAAAGTGCTGAGGTTCGATATGACAATATCTCTCCTGCAGTAACTGAATCCTATTTGTTCACTTATAACCAAGATAACAAAGTTTCAGAACTGAAATTGTACTCAAACAATCTATTAATGGAAAAGATCAAATATTTCTATTCCATTGATCTAGGCAAGCAGGTCATCAAAACCGAGACTTACGAAGTCAGTACTGCAAATCCCAACCATCATTATTTATCCTCTAAAGATGAGTATCATTATGACGACAAGCATACCGGTGAAATCCACCCTGCTTTTGCCATCAACCTATACCATCAAACAAGGTTAGATTTGCTTCTCCCTGAAAGTAAAAATAACATCATGAGTTACTACCATTATCACAATACTGCTGAAGTAAATGAAGTACCTGTGCTCAAGCTATCCCAAAGTGTCAGTTTCGACCGAACAATAACCTACAATAAAGAAGAGTACCCAATAAAAATCGTTGAAAACAGATTGAATGGCTACAAGTTAGAGTATGAATTGACTTATAGTGATTGTAAATAATTATCATGAAAAATCATCTAAAAACTGGTTTAAAAACCGTAATTATCTTTCATCTTATCCTTTTATTTTCAAGTGTTCTGGCCTGTGAACGGAACGATCTAAGGTTAGAAGAGGAAGAACCTATTAAAGATACTATCAAATATGAAATGCCTATTGGTGAGGCGATAGATGAACCTGTTTATGAATTTATCGGTCCTGAAGGAGGGTCTATACAAAGTTCAGATGGTAAGGTAAAAATATTATTCCCTGAAGGTGCCCTACTCGAGGAACAGGAAATTGGTATACAACCGCTTGAAAACAGCAGTCCTGGAGGCAGCGGCTTTTCATATCGCTTTACGCCAGAAAATATCGAATTACATAAGGAGGTAACTATTACCTTCAATTTAGAGGGACAAAGCCAACAGTCCCTTTTATCCAAAACCTTAGAAATTGCGTATCAAAATGAGGTAGGAACCTGGATATGCCCAGGAAAGAATGAAATTGATCTAAACAAAAAGGAATTACGCGTCCTGACAGACCACTTTAGTGATTGGTCAATGATCGAAACCATACAATTAACACCAAATATGGCAACCATAGGACTAAGTGAGTCCCTTGAATTGGCCGCTATTCAAAATGTCCATCCCGTAGACGGCGATCTTTTGGTACCCTTAGTGCAGCCAATAAATGCTGGAACCCCCATACCATTAAGTCAAACTTATATTAAAAATTGGAAGTTGGATGGCCCTGGAAGACTGGTCGTGAATGGAAATAAAGCAAAATATTTATCACCTTCATCCAAACCCGCTAAAAATATTGCCACGGTTTCCGTAGAATTAAGTGTTAGAGGGCATCAAGTAATTTTAATAAGTGAAATCCACATCATTGAGGATGGCATTATGATTAGTTTAGATGGGGGCGAATGGAGAACATATTTGGGTGCAGCAGGTAATGTCCCTGGAACTAGCTTCCATAGCATGAACAACATTGTAGCAAATAGCACGGATCCTCAAATTACTTTCTTATGGCCAAAATCGGCCCTGTCAAGCACAGAAAAAAGATACACTTGGTCCATGTTCAATGAAGCCGATCAGCAAGTTACCTTTGCATATTTTACCCCAGGCCTAAGCCATGTTTATTCTTCAGTATATAAGGATGACCAAGATTTCAAAGATAGTCCTGGATATTTCACCGTCAAAGAAACGGAAGAAAACGGCAAAAAATATATATCAGGAATCTTCGTCATCGAAAGCTCCGGCTATTTCAGGTCCGCAATCACAAATGAACAGGTGCGTATAGGAAGCGTTAGTGGGATCTACCGAGTACCAAGGGGTTGGTAATTATCAAATTAGAATTATATAAATGGATCATGAAAAATATGTATTATTTATTGGCAATATGTGCATCGATATTATTATCATGTAAAAAAACAAATATTGAAGAGGAAAAGCCTGTTCCTCAGGATAAGCCAGCAACAGAGACCCCTTCCGAACTAAAAAATGGTCTTTGGTTCTGGGGAGGTTTAGGGCCTATATCCTATTATGATAGAGACGGACATCAATTAGGAAGTGATTGGGAAGCCGCTCGGGAATATTATTTTACAGAACAAAATAAAAAAGGAAAATTGGAATTCTATCAATATTTAGGAACTAGAAGTGCCTCAAACTGTGTCACTGAGATTTTCACAAAAAAAACTGGAACAACGGTTTTCGAAGGAAATAAATTCACTTTTCACCCTATTTCTGGAACATTTACAACCGTAAAAAAGGGTTGTAGTACGAATGGAACTACAACTAGAAACGCAGAACCGAAAGATTTACAACCAGACACTTGGCTATGGAAAATCAAGGATTTTGAGGAAGTAAAACGCCTATATATCTATGAAATTAAAGATACCGAAATGGAAGACCCTGTTTTCGTCTATAAGTTTGTAGGACTATAAATCAGTAGCATCTCTAAAATAATTAAGGTTAAGTTGTTTTATTATATCTTTTATACAGTTAATATGTGTTGTTAGTGAATGTGGGCTTGTACAAGATCTGTGCAAGCCCTTCTGTTTATTATGTAGTTGATTTGAGTATTGAGATAGCAACCGCGCTATCACCTAAACGATCATTACTACATTTGATGAAAATGAGATAAGTATAAAAACGGTCAACCCTATTTAGGGATGGACAATGGACATATCTCAAATTTCATATCTCACATCTCAAATCCCCTAACACTAAAAGCCAACCGACTTCAGGTTCAATCCCGCTTTTTCATCCAATCCAAACATCAGGTTCATATTCTGTACCGCTTGTCCAGAAGCACCCTTCAATAGATTATCAGTAATATTCAGGATCAACAGCTTATCGCCATGTTTCTCTAGATGGATGATGCTCTTGTTGGTATTGACCACCTGTTTGATATCAATATTAGCCTTAGATACATGGGTAAAAGGATGCGAACCATAATAAGACTCGTAAAGCTCATAAGCTTCCTCTTCCGAAAGATCTGAATCGACATAGATGGCAGAAAAGATACCCCTAGGGAATGCTCCTCGTTGAGGGATAAAGTTAATTTTCTGGGCAGCTCTTTCTAGTAGAGATCCATCTCCAGCTGGAAGGAATCCTTCCTGCAATTGGTTGAGCGACTCCGATATCTCTTGCAGATGCTGGTGCTCAAATGACTTATAGGCCGAAAGGTTATTGCTTCTCCAGGAAAAATGCGACGTAGCAGAAGGTTTTTGACCAGCACCTGTTGACCCTGTTGTTGCATTCACATGGATTTGGTCGCCCAATAATCCTTTGTTCGCCAAAGGCAATAATGCCAATTGTATATTCGTGGCAAAACAGCCAGGATTAGCAATATATTGCGCCGAAACAATATCGGATTTATTCAATTCAGGTAGACCGTAGATAAAATTCTTACCTTGGTATTCCGTATTTGCCTTAAGCCTGTAATCTTGGGAAAGATCAATGATCTTTACGGAAGGATCGATAGGATGGGCATCTAAAAACTTGCGCGCATCGCCATGTCCTACACATAAAAACAGAACATCGATATCAGAATGAAAATCTGAAGAGAACGTTAAGTCTGTATCTCCAAACAAATCATTATGAACATCAGAAAGTTTATTGCCGGCATTGGAAGCACTATTGGCAAATATTATATCCACATTCGGGTGAAAGATCAATACCCGAAGCAATTCACCTCCGGTATAGCCTGCCGACCCTACAATTCCTACTTTAATTTTTTCCATTATGATAAATAATCAGTCAAAATAAAACAAAAAAACCAAGGTGCCTAGACAGCTACCTTGGTTTGCAAAAAGATTTTCAATATTTGAAGAAAGGCGATTAGCCTTTGTTATTAACTTTGTGCCAAATGATGGTTTGGTTACCGAAGATTTTCGAGAACCCTTTTACATCATCACCAGTGTAGCCTTTGTTCATCTCACCGTATGAACCAAACTTGTTGGACATTAAATCGTGTTCAGATTCAATACCTAAGATTACAAATCGGTATGGGTGAAGCTCAATAAATACGCGACCAGAAACGGTATCTTGCGAACTTTGAAGGAATGCCTCCATATCACGCATCACTGGATCATGCATCTGACCTTCGTGCATATAGTTACCATAGAATCCCGCTAATTGGTCTTTCCATGAAAGTTGCCATTTGGTCAAGGTATGTTTCTCCAAAGCATGGTGCGCTTTGATCAGAATAATTGGGCCTGCAGCCTCAAAACCGACACGTCCTTTAATCCCGATGATGGTATCACCAACATGGATATCACGACCGATTCCATAAGGTTGTGCAATCGCTTGCAACTCTTGGATAACCTTAACAGGACTCATTTTCTCACCATCTAAAGCAACTGGTTGACCGTTTTCAAAATCAACAGTAATCTTACGTGGTTCTGTAGAAGTTACAGGAGTTGGCCATGCAGATTCTGGAAGGTATTCATTCGAAGTAAGCGTCTCAGCCCCTCCTACTGAAGTTCCCCATAATCCTTTATTGATCGAGTATTTTGCTTTATCAGCAGAATATTCAACACCATGTGAATTCAAATAATCAATTTCCGCCTCACGTGATAACTGTAGATCACGGATTGGAGTAATGATCTCTACACCTGGAATCAAGGTCTGGAAGATCATATCAAAACGTACCTGATCATTACCTGCACCTGTTGAACCATGTGCAACGCATTCTGCGCCAATTTTCTTCGCATAGTTTGCTATAGCTGTAGCTTGGCAAACACGCTCGGCTGACACTGAAAGCGGATAGGTAGCATTTTTCAAGACATTCCCAAAAATCAAATACTTGATGGTATCTTGGTAATAATCTTCAGTTTCATCAATAGTAGTATGCGACTTTACACCTAGATCATAGGCCTTCTTTTCGATATTCTTTAATTCTTCCTCTGAAAAACCTCCGGTATTTACTACTACGGAGTGAACTTCTAATCCTAAGTCACGAGACAGATAGATACAACAGAATGAAGTATCCAACCCACCACTAAATGCTAAAACTACTTTTTTCATTTGATAACGATTAATATGCTGATGATAACAAAAATAACAAATTAAAAACCTTTAACAGGTCTAATCCCTACGGGAATTACCGCAGCGACCATTTTTTTAGTCGACCTCCAAAGTTTTGCTTCAATTCTCTTCAATAGAGATTGCTTTTTGGAAATTCGGTCAAGACGTTCCTTAGCTTCGGCCTTACGAAGGATCTTTTCCTTCAGTTCTTTTTCTTTTTCTACCGGGTCCCATAACATCGCAGTACACATACAGTTCTTACGATCTTTAGAGACCAAGATATCAAAGTTCACACAGGACTGGCAGCCTTTCCAGAATTCCTCATCTTGAGTCAATTCAGAATAGGTAACAGGTTCATATCCTAGGTCGGAATTGATTTTCATGACAGCCAAACCTGTAGTCAGCCCAAAAATCTTTGCATTTGGATACTTCTCCCTTGACAGATCAAACACGCGCTTCTTGATTGCTTTTGCCAAACCTACTTTACGGAAAAGTGGATTGACAATAAGACCAGAGTTCGCCACATAATCACCATGGCTCCAAGTCTCAATATAACAGAAACCGGCCCAAGTACCATCCTTATGTAAAGCAATAACAGCCTTACCTTCCTCCATCTTGCGCGCTACGTATTCTGGTTTTCTGCGTGCAATGCCCGTCCCACGAGCCTTTGCAGACTCGAACATTTCATTACAGACTTCATCGGCATACTTAACATGGTTTGCCGTCGCGGGAATAATTAAAAAATCTGAGATTGTCATTGAATAATGTCGACCTAAAAAATAAATACCAAAGTATTTGAACTAACTAATCTAATTTGAATATCAATCACCGAGCTGGGTGAATGACAATATGGGAAGTTTGCCTGCCTCGGTATCAAGCTCGAGGCAGAATAGGTCGTCGGAATCGAAGAACTGGACAATTAAATCTACGCATTGCATAATATGCCCTTATACTAAGCTTGATGCAAGCTTGAGCGAAAGAGTTCATATATAACTTGTTACAATACATACATTTTTGCCTTTGATACTTAGTGATCAGACAGCGCAAAAGTAAACAATTATTTTTTTCTTTTATGCAATCTGAAAGTAGTTTTTTTATTTATAAAATAAATACGCCCCAAATTCATTGAAAACCTTTCAATCAGACTTTCCAATTATTGAAACGTTTAAAATCTTTCATTGTTTTGTAAGATTTCAATTCAAAATGAAGCATTTGCATCGATATATAAATAAATCCTTAATTTTGCATCAAATTAAAAAATCATGGTTGGTCCAAGTATCTTTTTTTACGCCCTATTCGTTATCCCTTACATCCTTTTCATGTACTGGTTGGTTAAGCAAGACAAGAAGAAATATATGTGGGGAGTAATAGTCGTAACTGTAGTTGCCATTTTTGGCCTGGTCGTTTCTCAACGTGCAAGCAAGATCGCAATGGAAAACTACAAGCAGCATCAAATCGATGCCCGCGAAATTGAAGCAGAAAACAAAGCCGATAGCTTAAATCACAAATAAGAAATTTTTTAAATCATACAATAAAGGGCAATAGAATCATCTATTGCCCTTTATTGTATCTGTATTTTCTCTTTTATTTGGTAATTCCCTCCAACTTAAATAGGAATGCATAACTCAATGCCACATCTTTTAAGTAATCAAACCTTCCCGATGCGCCACCATGTCCATAATCCATATCCGTTTTCAATAGGATGACATTGTTACCTTTCTTGGTTGCACGCAATTTCGCTACCCATTTTGCAGGCTCAAAATACTGCACCTGACTATCATGGAGCCCAGTGGTAACCAATAGGTTTGGATATTCTTTCGCTTCAATGTTTTCATATGGAGAATATGATTTCATATAATCGTATGCTTCTTTATTGTTGGGATTTCCCCATTCATCATATTCATTCGTCGTCAATGGAATGCTTTCATCCAACATGGTATTCACTACATCGACAAATGGAACCTGCGCAATCACTCCATTCCAGATTTCTGGCGACATATTGATCACGGCACCCATCAATAATCCGCCCGCACTTCCGCCTTGGGCATAAAGATGCTCCTTGGCAGTAAACTTCTGATCGATCAAATACTTGCCACAGTCAATAAAATCAGTGAACGTATTTTTCTTTTTCATCATTTTCCCATCCTCATACCACTGTCTTCCCATTTCCTCACCACCACGAATATGCGCTAATGCATAGATAAAACCTCGGTCCAAAAGAGACAATCTCGAAGAACTGAAGCTTGGATCCATGGAATTACCATAGGAACCGTATGCATACAACAACAATGGAGCAGTTCCATCTTTCTTGGTGCCCTTCTTATAGACGATAGAAATTGGAACTTCTGTACCATCTGTAGACTTGGCCATTACACGCTCCGTCACATAATTCTTCATTTCATAACCGCCAAGTACCTCTTGTTGCTTCATCAAGGTCTTTTCTTTGGTCTTCATATTATAGTCAAATGTAGACGATGGAGTGACCATGGAAGTATATCCATATCGTAATACTTCGGTATTGTATTCTGCGTTTGTGCTCGGATAAACCGTATAGGCAGCTTCACCATAATCAAGGTAATGCTGAGAATTATCCTTAAGGTTCCTGATGGCCAATTGCGTCAAGCCATTTTTCCTTTCAGATATGGCTACATAATCCGCAAACTCATCGATCCCCTGTACCAAGACATCCTTTCTGTGTGGGATATATTCCTTCCAGTTTTCTTTAGCCGTCTTATCCAATGGTGTTTCCATCACCTTAAAGTTCTGGGCATTATCATTGGTAACAATCAAAAATTTATCTGCCAATGGCGTCACATCATAGAGCACATCCTTCATTCTGGCTTGGAATACCTTGAACTCCGCATTGGGCTCATCAGCTTTAATGTACCTGGTCTCCGAACTTAATGTACCTCCTGAATAGATAAAGATGTATTGATCGTTCTTGGACTTACTTACCCCTATATAGTTGGTATTATCCTTTTCCTCATATACCACTGCATCCGATGCCGCATCAGTACCCAAGGCATGACGCTTTATTTTTTCACTCAATAAGGTCACAGGATTTTTGGAAGTATAGAAAATCGTTTTATTATCAGATGCCCAAACAGCAGCACCAGAAGTCCTGACAATTTTATCGGCTAAAAGTTCGCCTGTTTCCAGGTTCTTAAACTGAATGACGTACTCTCTCCTGGAAACCGTGTCTACCGAAAAGGCGAGCAATTTATTGTCCGGACTCACCGTAGCACCACCAATGGCATAATAGGCAAAGCCTTCAGCCATCTTATCCACATCCAACAATACTTCTTCTTTGGCATCTAGGCTGCCTTTCTTACGGCACAGCTTAAAGTATTGTTTCCCCTCTTCCGTTCTTTGATAGTAGTAATACCCGTTTCTCAAATATGGGACACTTTCATCGGTTTCTTTGATCCGACCCTTCATTTCTTTGAAAAGGATATCCTGAAAAGATTCCGTATCCTTCATCATGGCCTCTGTATATTTATTCTCCGCTTCCAGATAAGCCACAACCTTCGAAGAATCTGGTCCTTTTTTGAAATAATCAATCATCCAATAATAGGGGTCAGCGACCGTATCTCCATGGATTATTCTTTCATGGGCTATTTCTTCGGCAATAGGCGCCATTGCATCGGGCCAACTCACTGGCTCTTTCTGTATTTTGTTATCTGATGAACAGGATGATATCATGATTGACAATATTAAACCAATTACATATTTATCTTTCATACTATATAGTTAATAATGGTTAATGAATGCTTAAAAATAAGATAAAATTTTTGTGATTTTAGATTAATTAACAAAAGCATCTAGTTGAAAATATTAAATTTGTCGAATTATAATCTATAAAAATATGATAGGAACAAATAAATTTCTGTGCTATTTAGCTTTAGGAATTCTTCCAACCCTTGGATTTAGCCAAGATAAGACTGCCACTCCCCCAGCAAACTGGTATAATCTTGATTTTCAAAAAGACGGTGTCATGGGTATCAGTACTGAAAAAGCCCAAGAACTTTTAAAAGGCAAAAAAGCAACGCCTGTTGTTGTGGCTGTACTAGATGGTGGTGTGGATATTCAACACGAAGATTTAAAGGATGTATTATGGACCAATCCAAAGGAAATCCCTGGAAACGGTAAAGATGATGATGGCAATGGCTATATCGATGATGTACATGGATGGAACTTTATTGGCGGTAAAGATGGATTGAATGTTAATCAAGACAATTTAGAGGTAACCCGTCTGATCCGTATCTACGAACCTAAATACATTTCCGTATTACCAAGTACACCTCTTTCTGAAAAGGAAAGAAGAGAGTTCGTGGCCTACCAAAAAATGATCACAGACTATACTTCTAAAATGGAAGAAGCTTCATTCGGCAAGTTGAACTATGGCCGTCTTAAAAATGAAGTAGATGCTGTAGTGAAAAAAATCGGCAAAGCCCCTAAAGATATTACCAAAGCAGATTTGGACGCTTTCCAAGCAGAAGGTGATCAGCAAAAGATGGCCATTAGGATTGCAAAGAAAGAACTTGACAATGGTTCATTCGAGAAATTCTACACGGACATAGAGGATGCTGTAAAATACTTTACCGATCAGGTAGATTCCCATTTAAACAAAGAGTTTGATCCTAGACACGTGGTAGGCGACGACTACGAAGATGCTTCCCAACGCAATTATGGAAACCCAGATGTAAAAGGTCCAGATGCTGAACACGGAACTCACGTTGCCGGTATCATTGGTGCTAAACGCAATAACAATAAAGGCGTCAACGGTGTTGCGGATCATGTACAGATCATGGCTGTTCGCCTGGTTCCTAATGGTGATGAACGCGACAAAGATGTGGCCAATGGTATCCGCTATGCTGTAGATAATGGCGCAAAAGTAATTAACATGAGTTTCGGTAAAGGTTATGCATACAATAAAAAGGCAGTGGACGAAGCCATTAAATATGCTGAATCTAAAGATGTATTACTTGTTCATGCCGCTGGTAATGATGCTCAGGATAATGATATAGAGAAAAACTACCCAACCAAATATTTTACCGATAGTGTAGATGCCGTTGTTGGTGAAGCCAAGAACTGGATCACTGTTGGTGCAACAGGACTGAAACAGGACGCTGATCTATTAGCAAACTTCTCAAACTATGGTTACCGCAGCGTGGATGTTTTTGCACCTGGTGTTAAGATCAACTCGACTATCCCAGAGTCTAAATACAAAGAAAACCAAGGTACCAGTATGGCTGCCCCTGTTGTTGCAGGCTTAGCAGCAATGATCCGTGCATATTACCCTTCATTGACTGCCGAGCAAGTTAAAGAGGTCATCATGAAGAGCGTAACTAAGGTTGACCAAAAGGTTAAGATCAAAAAAGATGGCAATTCAAAACGCGTGTATTTGGATGAAATCAGTGTAAGCGGAGGTATTGTGAATGCTTATAACGCTATTGTAGAGGCTAATAAATTAGTTTCAGAAAAAAAGTAAAAAAATGTTAAATTTTTCACAATATTGCTAAGTATCTTGCGTTTAGATAGAAAACAAGATGCTTATGGTCGAAAACTCTACTAAAACAAAAGAAGTAAATTACGAAGGTCAACTTTCAGGTATCATTCAAGACGCTAATCTTGAATTATCATTCGAGGAAAAAATCAAAAGTTGCATACAACAGTTGTCTAAAGATCCAGAAGACAGAACTATAGAAAATATCCTCAACTATTCTAAGACCTTACGTAACTTATAATAACGAAGCCATTCTAAGAAAGAGTGGCTTCGTCATTTATACCCTATTCCCTCAACAAAGCTTAAATCTTCCCTAGAAATATTATTATCTTTGTTTATGCTGATAAAAGAACGTTACAAGGCTTTTGTTGAATATTTTTCTACCCACAATCCTGACGCACAGACAGAACTGAATTATGGCAATCCATTTGAATTGCTCATTGCGGTTATTCTTTCTGCTCAATGTACAGACAAAAGGATA
This sequence comes from Sphingobacterium sp. NPDC055346, assembly GCF_053645235.1. Classification (NCBI taxonomy): domain Bacteria; kingdom Pseudomonadati; phylum Bacteroidota; class Sphingobacteriia; order Sphingobacteriales; family Sphingobacteriaceae; genus Sphingobacterium; species Sphingobacterium sp. NPDC055346. The sequence continues at coordinate 110,706 of NZ_JBSHMI010000007.1, read as the reverse complement.
AATCAGGTGACTCCTGCCCTATTTGAGCGATATCCCGATCCTGAATCCTTAGCGGCTAGCTCCCCTGATGAAGTGTTCACTTATATCAGATCGGTAAGCTATCCCAACAACAAAGCGAAACACTTGGTTGGTATGGCTCAAAAACTCCTCAGTGAATTCCACGGAGAAATTCCGGAGAAGGTCGAAGACTTGGTCAAACTTCCAGGTGTAGGCCGCAAAACTGCCAATGTCATTTCTTCTGTGGTATTCCATAACCCAGCCATGGCTGTAGATACACACGTGTTCCGGGTGGCTGATCGAATAGGATTGACCAATAAGGCAACAACGCCACTGGCTGCAGAAAAACAATTGGTCAAACATTTACCTAAAGATACCATAGCCATGGCACATCATTGGCTAATCTTACATGGTCGATATATATGCCTGGCAAGATCCCCTAAATGCGATATTTGCCCCATCTCCTATTTTTGCAGATATTTTGAACGGAATAAAAAAGCAAAATTAGTCCACAAAGATTAAAACATTCTTCAAAATCTAGCTTAAAACAACAGAAAACTAACATCTTGAACATATCAAAACAAAATAACTAACTTTTTTAGCATTTTATTTGTAGAATTCAATATTATAAATTATTTTTGACAACGTTATACTAAAAATATGAGCAACTCAGACAAACTAAAAGCCTTACAGCTTACATTAGATAAATTAGAAAAGAACTACGGAAAAGGTACCATCATGAAATTAGGTGATACAGCTGTTGAACCTATCGAGGCTATCTCTACAGGTTCCTTAGGCTTAGATATCGCTTTAGGTATTGGTGGTGTACCAAAAGGACGTATCATCGAGATCTATGGTCCTGAATCTTCTGGTAAGACTACTTTAGCCACTCATATTGTAGCAGAAGCACAGAAAAAAGGTGGTATCGCAGCAATCATTGATGCGGAACACGCTTTTGATAAATATTATGCCCAAAAGCTTGGGGTTGATATCGAGAACCTTTTAATCTCTCAACCAGACAATGGTGAGCAAGCATTAGAGATTGCAGATAACTTGATCCGTTCGGGAGCTATCGACGTTATCGTGATTGACTCCGTTGCAGCTTTGGTTCCTAAAGGCGAGATTGAAGGTGAAATGGGTGAATCCAAAATGGGTCTACAGGCACGTTTAATGTCTCAAGCTTTACGTAAGTTGACCGGTACCATTTCTAAAACCAACTGTTGTTGTATCTTCATCAACCAATTGCGCGAGAAAATCGGTGTAATGTTTGGTAACCCTGAAACGACTACTGGTGGTAATGCCCTGAAATTCTATGCTTCCGTACGTTTGGATATCCGTCGTACTTCACAGATCAAAGATTCTGATGAGGTATCTGGTAACCGCGTAAAAGTGAAGATCGTGAAAAATAAAGTTGCCCCTCCTTTCCGTATCGCTGAATTTGACATTATGTTTGGTGAAGGTATATCCAAAGTTGGTGAGATCATTGACTTAGGGGTGGAATACGGAATCGTCAAAAAATCTGGTTCATGGTTCAGCTATGGTGACACGAAATTGGGACAAGGTCGTGATGCAGTGAAAACCTTACTGTTAGACAATCCAGATTTAATGGATGAACTAGAACACAAAATCAGAGCTGAAGTAAGTGGTCAAGATCTTGATCAAGCCGCTATCAGGGAAGAAGATTAATTAGAATCATTTTTTACAAAACTCCTCTAGGTTTCAAATTAATAGGAGGACATATTGAAACAGCAACTCAAATGAGCTGCTGTTTTTTTATGGAGAAAAAATCCGCTATTGTAAAATTAGTCCTACATCATCATTTACCTATCCAATGCTAGGATGTTTTTTATAAATTTATAGAGACAAAATCTAACCTCAATCTAGCATGAACTTTAATAGAAGAAATTTCCTGAAAGGATTAGGATTAATTGGTTTAGGAGCCAGTACCCCTGCCTATGCAGAAAAACTGATCCCTAATCAGAACGAAGCCTTTTCGCTCGCCTGTCCACCCTACTTACAGAACCTGAATGCCGAGACTGTAACCATCTGTGCGATATTCAACAAACCATGCCTCGCTTGGGTTGAAGTCCTGGATGCCAATAACAAAACCGTCAAATCCATTTATCAGGTAGAGGACGGAATGCGAAACGCAAATACCGACCTTTTTAAATTCAAGGTAAACCATAAGAACGGTCAGTTGAAATACAAGGTGGTAGGAAAGGAAATCAGTAAATTCGAACCCTATAAAATTGAATATGCTGAAACCATTCAATCGGAACCTTTTGAGATTACTGTTCCTCTACCCAAACAGGATAGCATACAATGTTTGATCCTGAATGATATACATGAGGATAAAGAAAGCTATGCCTTCCTTTTTGATAAGAGTAAATTGGCAAAAAAGGATTTGGTATTCCTAAATGGCGACTCCTTCCATTATGTAAGCAACCAAACTGACCTGACCGAAAAACTATTGAAGCCTATTGGAAACAAATTTGCAAGTACCACCCCTTTCCTCATGATACGAGGTAACCATGAAACTAGAGGAAGCTTCGCCAGAGACTACAAAAAGTATTTTGATTACCCAGAAAACAAGTTTTACCAAGCATTTCGCATGGGGCCAATCTATTGGATTATTCTGGACAGTGGTGAGGATAAACCTGACGACCATGAAGTATATGCCGGCACCGTGGATTACGACAATTACCGACTGGAGCAAAAGGCATGGTTATCCAAGGTGCTGCAATCTAAGGAACGTAAGGAAGCGAAACATACCCTTGTCGTAACCCACATCCCCTTCCATCATTCGGATGATTGGCATGGAACCAAGCATAACTTTGAATGTTTCCACAGCATATTGAATGATAATAAGGTTGATGCCGTAATTTCAGGACATACACATAAATACAGTTTCCATCCACCCGATAATTCCCATAATTATTATGTGATAATTGGCGGTGGTCCAAAAGCAGGAAATAGAACCTATGTGGACATCACAGCCCAAGGTAAAGCCCTTCAGGTCTCCTTGAACCTTGATGATGGAAGCACCATCAATAGATTTTCAAAAAATGGATGAGCTCTTTTGAGCTAGCTATCAAATAAAAAATCCCAGATTGGAGAACAGCTAAAGGCCATCTCCAATCTGGGATTCTTACTTATTTTCAGTTAAGCCATAAAATGGGCTTAGCCATGAAGCTTTTTATTCAACAGCAAAGAATGAATTCAACTCTGCCAATGTTTCTTCCGTTTTGACACCATCCTTAACGATCAACCCCATACTCAAAGCAATGATCCGATCTGCGGTTTCAACAGTATGGGAAAGGTCATGACTGGAAATCAAAAGAGTTACATCCTTATTTTCCCTTATTTTAGCAATCAGCTTTTTCAACCTAAACTGTGTAGTTGGATCTAGGTTTGCAAAGGGTTCATCCAAAATAATCAATTCAGGATTTCCAATGAGTGTCCCGACGATACCAACCTTTTTTTGGTTTCCCTTAGAAAGGTCACGCACATAGACCTTCTTATTCAAAACTTCACCATTAAAAAACTCTGCATATTCAGCTAAAAGCTTATCTACATCACTTTTGTTCATTCCTCGTAACTCACCTAGAAAATAGAAATATTCCTCGGGTGTTAGGTATCCAATCAGGAAGCTATCATCAATAAAAGCCGTGGTAAATTTCTTCCAACCGTCTTGTCCATGGACTGGTATATCATTCAACAATATCTCGCCTGAATCAGGTTGGATCAGATCCAAAATCAAACTAAACAAAGTTGTTTTCCCAGCTCCATTGTTTCCAACCAACCCTATGCTCTCCCCTTTTCCAATATGTAAACTCGGGATATTCAAAACCCGAATTCCATTATAGCTTTTTATTATATCCTTTATCTCAATCATTTATTTTCAATTCAAAATCTACAATTAATTATTAACCTCCTTAAACCCAATCAATATCTTGTATTTATTCTCTTGATATTTCTTAGCGATCCTATTTAATATTTCATTCCGCAAAGCAACTCCAATTAAGCCAATGACAATGAGCGTAATATTAGCTATGTTGATTCCTCCCGCATAATAGGCAATTGCCCAAATGATAATTGGGGCAATCAATAATGGAATACCAACTAACCATTGAGCTGCACCTGTACCTTGATAGTTAAAGATATTTCCATTGTCCAGATCGATCCTTTTCTTGTTCATACTTCCGAAATAAAGGATAACAGGAACATTGACCCCTAAATTATAGACAGCACAAGCTATATTTACCCAAACAACCACCCATCCAAAGTAAAAGTATCCTGTACTCAACACGGTCATGATCGCAATGGAAATATACATCAGCATCGCTTTGGATTCCAAATATAATTTGATAGGCATATTTTGAGTCATAAGCATCGCATAGTAGGTACTATCCCAAGCTGGAACAAATTGGCCAAAATTGATCACAAATATTCCGGTAATAAAAACCCCAACAAAAACTAATGCGGTTGGGTTTCCCTCTCGCTGTGGGTAAAAGAACAAGCCATAAAACAAAAACACCAAACAACCAAAAATAACGGCCCTTGCTCTTTTTGACCTCCAGATCAACTTCATGTCCAGCTGAAGGAATGGAGCCAATTCTCCAAAACGATTCGTCCAGGAGAGATCATAATTTTTGACAACTGTCCTTTCTGTCTGTAGATAAGCATCCAAAAACATGTTCTCTTTCACATTAAAATACAACAGAAAATAACTCAAAATAGCCAAGACAACAGGAACCAAACATAATAGTGGATAAGTCAGGACAAGATCAAAAAATTGACCAAACAACCCTGAAACAGAAAATATACTGTAGTGATCCAAACAAAATATGACCACTAGAAGCGCCATTATGGGCAGCGTTTTCAAAAGACCATTTTTGAAATTTTGTTGAATGTAAAGATTCAGGTAGTTCACAACAAATTCAAAACCCACGACCGCAATGCACCATGAAAACAGTTGAAAATTCGTTAAATCAGTTACTCTTGCGGTAATGACCAGATAGGGAACAACAACAGCCAACAGCATCCAATTCCAAAACGAATTGGAGGATTTTAACAGGGTATAATTGACGATGTTACTCCGCGGTATATTCAGGATCAATAAAGGCTTGACATTTTGAATGGGCAACTTTTGCATCATCATCCGCATCAAAAAACTCAAAAAGACCCAATACAACAGAAATTTCCCCACAAAATGTATAGGTTCCTGATTTGGAAACAATTCAATGATCAAGAAATGCAAACTAACCCCAAAGGTCACTGCAGATCCCAAAAAATAAAGGCCAAGTAAGCCCAAAATTATTCTAACGGACAAACTTCTCCCCAGATCAGCCGACCTGAAAAAAGATCTCCATTCCAATAAAAACAATCTTTTAAACATATTCGCAGCTCTATTTGATGATCAGTTTAATAATGGTAACACCACCGTTAGTATTGCAGTGATTTTCTGTATCAAAATAAGAAAATTTAGGGAATGATAGAAAATTAATTGAAGTAGATTGGAGGGGTTCTGGAGATGGTTTGAACCAGGATGCCCTTCGAAGCTGCTCAGGGTACGGGATAAAGGATGGACCAAGATCAGGATATGAACCAAGATGCCAAGGATGAGAGGATCGACCAAGATTATGGCATGAACCCAGGATGCCAAGGATGAGAGGATCGACCAAGATTATGGCATGAACCAGGATTCATGGGATTGGAGGATGGACCAAGATCGTAACTCATGTCCACTTGAAGGGTTTCCAATTTTCGTAGGCGTACAGCTCGTCAGTCTTCGATTGACGATGACAGAACTTTTTGTTGGAGAACCGTACAGATTCTTCACTGATCATTCAAAATCGGATGTTTCCCAAAAGGGATTCAGAGCGCAGCGAAGAATCTGTTTTTTTATTTTTTTTCGGATTTGGTCATTCCGAAATCGTAAGATGAGGAAACTATTTTTTATTAAGCTCGCCCAATAAAGAGGATTTTTAGAAAAATATTTCACCCACGCTGTGGGTTCCTAAATTTACAAACATCAATCCTTCCGCAGGAAGTCCTTTAGCCCCTGGCTCATTTCCAATGGCGGAAAAAGGGAAAGAATGCCGTTGTCCTGTGCGATGGATGGTGCGAAAAGCCATCTTAAATGAGCCGAAGCCTTTTGGTCACTTTTGCGCTCCAAAAGTAATGAAGAGAATTGGTATCCCTGAGCTCCTTCGTCTGTTTGGTCACTTTTGCGCTCCAAAAGTAACGAAGAACCTGAAGTTTGTTTTCATTCTTAAATTAATGACATTGCCCGCTAGAGGTTGTATTTTGGAATGTAGCTTCGACAGTTATCGGAACCGAAGGGCAGCACAAAAAAAAGGAGCCACCTTTTCAGATTGCTCCCATGACTTATTTTAATAATATTCTATAATTCCTCAGATAAGAAAGGATAACGGTAATCCACATCTGGATTAAAGGTTTCCTTAATCGTTCTAGGAGATACCCAACGCAATAGGTTGATCATAGATCCTGCCTTGTCATTGGTACCTGAACCTCTTGCACCACCAAATGGCTGTTGTCCAACCACGGCACCTGTACATTTATCATTGATATAGAAGTTACCAGCTGCATTACGTAAATAATGAGTTGCTTCTTCAATTGCATAACGGTCTTGAGAGATGATAGAACCCGTCAATGCATAGATTGAAGTGGTATCAACCAATTTCAAGGTTTCAGCCCATTTCTTATCGTCATAAACATAAATTGTCAATACTGGACCGAACAATTCTTCTGACATCGTTTCGTAATCAGCTTTCTCAGCAACGATAACCGTTGGGTTAATGAAGTAACCTTTAGATTTATCGTATTCACCACCGATTACAACCTCTGCATCTTTAGACTCTTTGGCTCTATCGATATATTTTGTGATCTTATCGAAAGCCTTCTCATCAATAACCGCATTGATAAAGTTGCTGAAATCTTCCGTTCCACCAATTTTGAAGGTTTTGATGTCACGCTCCATTTTTTCTTTAAGCTCTTTCCAAAGAGATTTAGGAACGTAAGCACGTGATGCAGCTGAACATTTCTGTCCTTGGAATTCAAATGCGCCACGTACCAATGCTGTATTCAATACATCTAAATCAGCAGATGGGTGAGCTAAGATAAAGTCCTTACCACCAGTTTCACCTACGATACGTGGGTATGTTTTGTAAAGGTGGATATTTTCACCAATTGTTTTCCAGATATCTTGGAATACACCGGTTGAACCTGTAAAGTGTATACCAGCGAAATCAGGGTGTTTGAAGATCACATCACCAGCATCAGGTCCTGATACATAAACCAAGTTGATCACACCTGCAGGTACACCAGCTTCTCTGAAGATTTCCATCAACACATTCGCTGAATAAATCTGTGTGTTTGCTGGTTTCCAAACCACCACATTACCCATCATCGCAGCACTTGTAGGTAAATTACCTGCAATAGCAGTAAAGTTGAACGGAGTCAATGCAAACACGAATCCTTCAAGAGGACGTTGCTCTACTCTGTTCCATACATTTTTTGGGTTGATTGGAGGTTGTTGTTGGTAGATTTCGCTCATGTACTTCACGTTGAAGCGCAAGAAATCTGCAATCTCACATGCTGAATCAATTTCTGCTTGGTACGGGTTCTTAGACTGACCTAGCATGGTTGCAGCATTCAATTTATAGCGATATTTTGTAGAGATCAACTCTGCAGCTTTCAAGAAAATCGCAGCTCTTTGTTCCCATGGAAGATTTTCCCAATCGTTTTTAGCAGCTAAGGCAGCATCGATCGCTTCCTTGACATTCTCTTTAGTACCTTGATTAAAATAACCTAGCACATGTTTGTGATCATGTGGTGGTGTGATTTTTACTTTCTTACTGGTGCGAACTTCTTCGCCTCCAATGTACATCGGAATATCTATTTCTGTTGCTCTTGCAGCAGCAATAGCTTCTTTTAATAAACTTCTTTCTTTAGTCCCAGGAGCGTATGAGTAAACGGGCTCATTCGTTGGCGTAGGAACTGTAAAAAAACCTTTCAACATAATTAAAAATTATTTTTTTGATTCATAAAAATACTCAAAACCGGACGGACGATCCGTCCAAAAAATTCCAATAAGATCAATAGAACGATAAATTCCCCCCTCTAAGATTTCCATCAGAATTCTTCTTACGAAGATACTCAATTGAGAAACGGAATGAACAACATATCTGAACCGATAATAAACATATTTTGTCCATTTTTATTTACTTCTAATCAAAGATACAAAATAAATGTTTACTTAAATTAACCCATATAGGCATTAAAACACCCCAAACAGCATCATTTTAAGCATATTAGGACCATGAGGCAAAGATTTTATCCTAATGATAAACAACTTCGCTTTCATTAGCTGATTGATCTCTTCATTTGCTCGATTAACAATTATCTAATTCTTTTGTTCAGCTCGTTAAAAAATTTAACATAACTAGAACAAAATGGGTTTAAAAATAATAAATAGACAGTGTTAATATTTCATTTCCATAAAAACCATAAACTCTGGTTTCATTCGAGACATATTCGAGAATCATTCGAAGGACAATGCAGAATGCTCCGAATATTCGTGGATAATTAAATTAAACATTTTGCGATTTTTCGGAATGTGTCTCGAATGAGGTCAAGTCCTCCTCAGAATGAAAAATTTGGACTAAATTTATTCGGAGGTGATGACAGCTTGCTGGCAATGAAATATATTGGCTCTTTTATTTCTAAATATAGAACCCCGATGGGGTTCCATTATTTTAGCTGGCATGGCACGTTAGCCAGGAATTAATGCAAAAAGGATGTTCGATTAATCGAACATCCTTTTTGCGCAACCCCTATATTGTTCAGTACCATTTCTAAAAAAATTCTGCCCTTCTAGGGCAGTATGTCGTAAAAAAAATAAACTTTTCCGGTGTCAAAATGAGAAACGAAGGTTCTCGGATATTTACAGACATAATCAATTTCGGATGACATTGGCGTTCAGGTCCTTTACCTTCGCCCCCCTAGCTGTCGTCCTGACGAAGGAAGGATCTCGGAATTTTACAGACATATCAATTGCGGATGGCATTGGCGTACAGGTCCTCAATCTTCGCCCCCCCTAGCTGTCGTCCTGACGAAGGAAGGATCTCGGAATTTTACAGACATATCAATTGCGGATGGCATTGGCGTACAGGTCCTTTACCTTCGCCCCCCCTAGCTGTCGTCCTGACGAAGGAAGGATCTCGGAATTTTACAGACATATCAATTGCGGATGGCATTGGCGTACAGGTCCTCAATCTTCGATTGAGAATGACAAGGTCATGGGGGAGAAACGTACAGATTCTTCACTGATCGTTCAGAATCAAAATACGCTATTGAGGGATTCAGAGCGCAGCGAAGAATCTATTTTTTAATTAATTTTGAATCGTTGTCATCGTGAGCACAGCGAACGAACTGTTTTTTTAATGAAAATGGATTGAAAAACATTTCACCCACGCTGTGGGTTCACCATTACAACCATCCAGGTTCTACAAACATTTCACCCACGCTGTAGGTTCACCATTACAAATATCCAATTTCTATAAAGATGTCAGCGTCGCTGTGGGATTTGCTAGATTCAAGCTTTCATTGAGACCATAAAAAAAGCGGATATCTGCATTCAGATATCCGCTCTCTAAGAATAATCTATTATGGATTAACCTTTTTTAGCTTCCGCGTAACGTTTAGCTACGTCATCCCAATTTACTACGTTGAAGATTTCTTCTAGGTAGGCTGGGCGTTTATTCTGATATTTTAGGTAGTAAGCATGTTCCCATACATCGATACCAAAGATTGGAGTACCTTTTACTTCAGCAACATCCATCAAAGGGTTATCTTGATTAGGAGTAGATACTACAGCCAGTTTACCGTCTTGACCAACGATTAACCAAGACCATCCTGAACCGAATCTACCAGCACCTGCTTCTTGCAATTTCTTTTTCAATTCTGCGAATGAACCGAAAGTAGCATTAATATCATTTGCTAAATCTCCTGTAGGCTCACCACCTGCATTTGGGCCTAAAACCTTCCAGAAAAGATCATGGTTCCATACACCGCCTGCATTGTTTCTCACTGCTGCTGGGTACTTGCTCACATTCTTCAGGATTTCTTCCAAAGAAAGGTTTTCTGCATCGGTACCTTCAATAGCTTTGTTCAAGTTGTCTACATATGCTTGGTGGTGACGATCATGGTGAATGATCATTGTTTCTTTATCGATAGATGGTTCTAATGCGTCTGCTGGGTAAGGTAACGCCTCTAATTCAAATGCCATAACGTTTATATTTTATTTATTAATTATCAATACACGAATATAACAATTTAAGCGCGTTTTTGTTTCGTTTAGGCCCCAATTTGTGGATAACTCAACGTTTATTACGAAAAAAAGACATCATGAGTTCGGCACATTCCTTTTCCAGCACGCCCGACTGAATGATCGTCTTGGGATGGATGATTTTTTCATGGATACTGGAATAGCCTCTCTTTTCATCGCGGGCCCCGTAGACAATCTTGCTGATCTGGGTCCAATAGCTTGCACCGGCACACATTACGCAGGGCTCAACAGTCACATAAAGGGTGCAATCCTTCAGATACTTTCCTCCGAGAAAGTTCGCCGCTGCCGTAAAGGCCTGCATTTCTGCATGGGCTGTTACATCATTCAACCTTTCGGTCATATTATAGCCCTTGCCAATGATCTTTCCATTGGACACAATGATGGCACCAATCGGGATTTCATCTTCCTCAAAGGCTTTCTTGGCAAGCTTCAAGGCTTCCTGCATATACTGCTCATCAAGACTGGGGATACCTTGTTGAGGATTTTCTTCGAAATTGTACACCTTCATTACTTCAGCTTTGCACCGTTCGGAACCTTTCGTTCCACGGTTGTCAAAATAATATCTCCATTCTCATCCTCGAATCCCGTTACCAAGCACTCGGACATAAAATTGGCAATCTGTTTTTTAGGGAAATTCACGACTGCCACCACTTGTTTACCAATGAGCTCTTCCTTGGAATACTGTGCAGTGATTTGGGCGGAGGACTTGCGAGTCCCGATCTCCTCACCAAAATCTACCAGCAATTGGTAGGCTGGCCTTCGGGCTTTTGGGAAATCAGAAACTTCCAAAATTGTCCCTACCCGTAGGTCCACCTGTTCAAACTCTTCCCAACTGATCACCTTCTCCATATCCTTCCTTATAGTCTATTTGACTCCAGGTCGGTCAATTCTTTGGAAAGGGTAAACACGACATAGTCTACATTACGGTTCAATCTTTTGGCAAGACGTTTCAAAAGTTCTTCCTCTTGGCCTGGACTGTATTGCAAGTCTTCTTCGGAAAGAGTGTTATATTTTCTTTTCAGTTTTAGTTTTAATATGGGCCATTCTTCGGCACTGATCTTGAAATTATACATATTAATATGCGCTTATTGAATAAAAACTACTAATTTAGTGTTTGGAATTAGTAAATATATAAATTTTTGATATGAAAAAAATCTTACTTGGATTAGCTGCCTTATTCTTATGCGTTCAGGCAACGCAAGCACAATTATTACCGAGCTTAAAGTTGGGTATTAAGGGCGCAGTAAACTTTTCGAGCTTGAAATCGGATGGTTCATGGTTGAATTCAGATACAAAAGCTGGATTCCAAGCAGGTATTTGGGGACGTGTAGGTGTTGCAGGTTTCCACGTTCAGCCGGAGTTGTACTATACGCAGAAAAAAGCTGGATATGAAACTGAAGATGGAACAAACAGTGAAGCAACCTTCAAGAGTGTTGATTTACCCGTTCTTTTAGGTACTAGAATTGGCTTAGGTCCAATCGGCGTACGTATCCAGGCAGGTCCAGTATTTTCATTCGCACATGAGGGAGATATCAAATCGGTAGCCAATACAGATGCTTACAAAAAATCATCGACTGGAATCATCGGAGGTGTTGGTGCTGACATCAGCAAATTCACTGTTGACTTGAGATATGAACATGGCTTGAGTAATATGAGCAAAGATAATGCGCACAAGCAAAAGATCAGTATGTGGTCAATTGGAGTGGGTTACTCCTTCTTGTAAGCACTTAATAATAAAAAGTTTTTGGCCTGATTTGATAAAAATCGGGCCTTATTTTTTGGCGAAAATTAGAACCATTCTAAATTAGGTCTTTTTTATACATAAATCTCATTTATATGTCATCAAATAGATAGATTTGCGTACTTAAATTAAATTCATAGTAATAATGAGTAAATCAAAGCCAGTATTAACATCTTCACTAGGGAAGAAACTAATCATGAGCTTGACGGGATTGTTCTTATGTACTTTCTTGATAGTTCACTTGATCGGTAACTTACAACTATTTAAAGATGATGCGGGGTATGCGTTTAACAATTACGCTTATTTCATGACCCATTTTACCCCGATTAAAGTAGTATCATACCTACTTTATCTTTCTATCATTGTTCACGCGGTTTATGCTCTTATCCTAACTACAAAGAACAAAGCAGCACGTCCTATTGGTTACAACCAGTATGATGGAAACGCAAACAGCGCTTGGAATTCTCGTAACATGGGAATCTTGGGTACTGTTTTACTAATTTTCATTGTTACACACATGCAAAACTTCTGGTTTCAGTACAAATTTGGAACTACTCCTTACGTAGAGTACCGTACTGAAATCTCAACGGGCAACCAAGAGGTTTTACAGTTAGACGATATTCCTTCAGATTACATCGGGTATGTTCAATACGAAGACGCTGGATTTGAAGTAGTTAAATCTAAAGATTTATACAGACAAGTGGCCGTTACTTTCCAAAACCCTTTATTGGTTGGATTGTACCTTTTAGGAATGGCAGCATTAGCTTTCCACTTGATCCACGGTTTCCAATCTGCATTCCAAACGATTGGTTTCAACCACAGACGTTACAAAGGCATCATTAAAACAATCGGAATATGGGTATTCGGAATTATTATTCCAATCCTATTCGCGTCAATGCCATTGTATTTTTATTTTGTTAAATAGGTTATTTACAGATTACGCAATAGCAAGATCTTATAAATAAATAAAGGATATGTTAGATTCAAGAGTACCTTCAGGCCCTTTGGCCGAAAAATGGTCAAAACATAAATTTGAGATGAAGCTGGTCAACCCAGCCAACAAGCGTAAGTTTACCATTATCGTTGTTGGTACAGGTTTGGCAGGAGCATCTGCTGCCGCTGCATTAGCAGAATTAGGCTACAACGTTAAAACATTCTGTTATCAGGACTCTCCAAGACGTGCGCACTCTATTGCTGCGCAAGGGGGTATTAACGCTGCGAAAAACTATCAAAACGACGGTGACTCAGTTTACCGTCTATTCTACGATACGATCAAGGGTGGTGACTACCGCGCTCGTGAGGCAAACGTATACCGTTTGGCTGAAGTTTCGGTAAACATCATCGACCAATGTGTTGCTCAAGGTGTTCCTTTCGCACGTGAATATGGTGGTCTATTGGACAACCGTTCATTTGGTGGTGCACAGGTATCACGTACGTTCTACGCACGTGGTCAAACGGGACAACAATTATTGCTAGGTGCTTATTCAGCGCTTAACCGCCAGATTGAAGCTGGTAAAGTAAAATCCTACACTCGTCATGAAATGCTAGATTTAGTAAAGATCGATGGCGAAGCTAGAGGTATCATTACACGTGACCTTATCACCGGTGAGATCGAAGCTCACGAAGGTCATGCGGTATTATTATGTACTGGTGGATACGGAAACGTATTTTTCCTTTCTACAAATGCAATGGGCTGTAACGTAACGGCTGCATGGAGAGCGCACAAACGTGGTGCATTCTTTGCTAACCCTTGTTATACTCAGATCCACCCTACTTGTATCCCAGTTACCGGTGACCATCAATCCAAATTGACTTTGATGTCAGAGTCCTTGCGTAATGATGGCCGTGTATGGGTTCCAAAGACAATTGAATTGGCAGAGAAACTTCGTAAAGGAGAATTGAAGCCTAAAGATATCAAAGAAGACGATCGCGATTACTTCTTGGAAAGAAAATACCCTTCATTCGGTAACTTGGTACCTCGTGACGTGGCTTCACGTAACGCTAAGGAAATGGTTGACGAAGGACGTGGTGTTGGTAAAACTGGAGTAGCGGTATTCTTGGACTTCGCTGAAGCGATCCAACGTTTAGGAAAAGATGTAGTAGAAGCTAAGTATGGTAACTTATTCGACATGTATTACCAAATTACTGACGAAAACCCATACGAGCAACCAATGCGTATCTACCCTGCGGTTCACTATACCATGGGTGGTGTTTGGGTTGACTACAACTTGATGACAACGGTACCAGGTTTATACTGTTTAGGAGAGGCTAACTTCTCTGATCACGGTGCTAACCGTCTAGGTGCTTCTGCATTGATGCAAGGTCTTTCTGATGGTTACTTCGTAATCCCTTACACTGTAGGTGATTACTTAGCGAAAATCGGAAACTTCAAACCTGTTGACAAAAACAATCCTGCTTTCGAGCAAACCCGTAAAGAGGTTGAAGAAAAAATCAACAAGTTATTGGCCCTTAAGGGTAGCAAGACTGTTGATGATATCCACAAGAAATTAGGCCACATCATGTGGGAATACTGTGGAATGGCTCGTACAGCAGAAGGATTGGAAAAAGCAAAAGGCTTGATCCAAGATCTTCGCAAAGAGTTCTGGACTGATACGAAAGTATTGGGACAAAACGAAGAGTTGAACATGTCCCTAGAAAAAGCTGGCCGTGTTGCAGACTTTTTGGAATTAGGAGAATTAATGGTTGACGATGCTTTGAACAGAAATGAGTCTTGTGGTGGTCACTTTAGAGTGGAATCACAAACTGAAGAAGGAGAAGCAAAACGTAATGATGATGAATATGCATATGTTGCAGCTTGGCAATACAATGGTGATAACCAACCAGAGATCTTGCACAAGGAATCATTGGTATTCGAAAACGTTAAGTTAACACAAAGAAGTTATAAATAAGCCAAAGGGCTTCCTGTGAAGCCTTTTGCTACTCAAAAATATTATCATGAGTGCACATATGAATTTAACGCTAAAAGTTTGGCGTCAGAAAAACTCAAATGACAAAGGACAATTCGTGACTATCCAAGCTAAAGACATCGCTGATGATATGTCTTTCCTAGAAATGCTGGATGTGGTAAACGAAGACCTAACTCGTCAAGGGGAAGATCCTATCTATTTCGACCATGACTGTCGTGAAGGTATCTGTGGAATGTGCTCCTTAGTTATCAACGGACGTCCTCATGGACCTAAATACGGTATTACAACTTGCCAGCTGCATATGCGTTCTTTCCACGATGGCCAAACTATCGTAATTGAACCATGGAGAGCTGCAGCATTCCCTGTATTGAAAGATTTAGCTGTTGATAGAACATCATTTGACAGAATCCAACAAGCAGGTGGTTATATCAATATCAACACTGGTGGACCCCAGGATGCCAACAATATCTTGATCCCTAAGCGTATCGCTGATGAGGCTTTCGAATCGGCAACCTGTATCGGATGTGGAGCGTGTGTTGCTGCATGTAAAAATGCTTCAGCTATGCTATTCGTATCGGCTAAGATTTCACAATTCGCATTATTGCCGCAAGGTCAGACTGAACGCTATGAACGTGCTCAGGCAATGGTTGACCAAATGGACGCAGAAGGTTTCGGTAACTGTACAAATACTGGAGCTTGTGAAGCGGAATGTCCAAAAGGCATTAAATTAACAAACATCGCAAGAATGAACCGTGAGTATTTTACGGCGAAATTCTTCCGTCAAGAAGACGTTCACCAACACTAAGGTTGAATTTCTCTATAAAACTCCTCGTAAAATTATTTGCGAGGAGTTTTTTATTTATATTTACCCATTAGTAAAATCAGATAAATGGGTAATAAAATAAGAATCCTCTTACTAATCCTGACTGTATCTTTCCTCGCTACCGCCATCATGATCAACAAAATGGTAACCAAGGAAGATATGTTGGAATTGGATACCAGAACTCTTTCAAATAACATTCATCGATACGAAGACATTGTAGACGAGCTGTGGGCAGATTCTAATCTCATGAAAGCCTTCGTCAATGTTGAGGTCTACCCTACCCAAGTCCTAGATGTAGCCAAGAAATACGGCGACAAATACAAGATCTTCTTTTATATCTATAAGGACCATAAACCCATATTCTGGAGCAACAATATCTATGTTCCCCTTACGGATGGCGGCATCCAATCGGATGTGGTCTTTATACAGGAAGATAATCGATCCTTTATCCTCAAACGGAAGACATTAACCTCCAATACTTCTGTCCTCGCATTAATCCCTGTAAAGACCAATTTCTCGATTACCAATGAATATCTCGTCAATCATTTCTTCAATGAGCTCATTGCCACCAACAATCTGACCATTGCAGACTATACGGATACAGAGAACATAAAAAACATCTATAGCAAGACAGGGGCCTATTTATTCTCGGTTAAGCTAAATCAAGGGAAGCATGACAATATTTTTATGGATATCCAATTTATGTGTTGGGTATTCGCTTCGATCTGTTTCCTGATCTTGGTCAACAATATCTGTCTGATGATTGCAAAGAATGGCAGACCCTGGTTTTCACTTGCCTTCTTTACCTTTACTTTGATCCTGACCCGATATGTGGATCTAAACACAAACTGGCTGGCATCCTCATCAAGCATTGGACTCTTTGACCCTAAATATTACGCTTACAGTCCTCTCCTACCTAACCTCTGGGGTTTCTTTATGACCACCTTATTGGTAGGTTGGCTGGTTTTTTATTTCAGGGTTATCCAACCTTACCTTAGGATCCCATTGAAGAAACTGACTGGAAACCTAGCGACCATTACTGCCTTGCTTTCAATTTTGGGGATCTACCTGATCAGCAACTTACTGTTTTTCCATCTTTCTACCCTGATTACGAACAGTACCGCGGTAACATTGGACCTGACCAATTTACTTTCCTTTAACTCCTACAGCTGGTTGAACATCTTGATCATGTGCATCAACATGGTTATCCTGCTCTATTTCATAGATACGGTTGTCAATATCTTAAAGTCAATCCTACCGAATACAACATCCTTTCTGAACATTCAATTGATTGCTTTGGTTACAGCGATCATCTTGAATGCCATTTTTGTTGGCGACAATACCTTCTTTAACATCTTCTTGGCCGGCATCATCATGCTAAGGGCCTATAGTAAACTGAAGGTAAACCTGGCCATGTCCACTTTTATCCTTACCCTGGTTTTCCTAGCGTTCATGACCACCTCCGTCTACACCCGAAGCTTGGAGTCAAAGGTAGAAAGGGAAATGAAGGTGACGGTAAATCAGTTGGAGGCAGAGGACGACCTAAATGCCACTGCCCTGTTTGTGGATCTGGAAAGGAAGATAACAGCTGACGAAGGATTGCGACAATCTTTCGCCATCAGCTTGCCAAACACACAGATTGACATTATCAATGAATATATCAAGAACACCTATTTCAGTGGTTACCTTTCGAAATTTGAGTTCAACGGTTATTATTATTACAATGACCAGGCCCTAGGCAACTATGAGAACAATAAAATCGATGAATATCGAGAGAAGGTAATCAATAAGTCCACCAAGGTTCAACAGACCGAACATTTCTACCGTGTCCGTAGTGACTTGGGAACCCATGAATATTTCCTGCAATTTGATATACCAGTCGATACGACCGAAGACCGTGTGGTCCAAGTATTCATCAACCTCAAGAACAGGGCCTATGGCACGACGATGCCTTATCCAGAGATCCTTTCGGATAGCAAGGTGGAATTTATCAGGAACTACCAGAGCAATGCGACCTCCTTTGCACTATATCGTGATGGAGCATTGGTCACCCAAAATGGTTCATTCACCTACCCTAATAAGGATGATGCCTTTGGTGGGAAGGTACAGCAATACATAACAAGGGATGACTATAATGGCTACTTTAACCTGGTCTATAAACCGGATGCTAATACCACCCTTGTGGTCAGCACTCCGCAGCTAAGCTTATGGCAGTCTGTCGCGGTGTTCTCCTTCCTATTCCTATGCCTGTACATCTATTTCCTGATATTCGATGGTATCAAATATTTCTTTAGTACCATTACACAGAAATCATTCAATTTCCGAAGTATCAAATACCACTTCAAATTATTGATAAACCGTATCCAGTATAGTACGCGGATTCAGACCATGATCATTGGTGTCGTGATCTTTGCGATCGTAATCTCTGGATTTATTTCCTTTATCAGTATTTCGGGTCAATTGGAAAAATCGAAGGTGCAGCAACGTCTAGGTTATATCATGGATGTGGTAAAAAAGATTGAGAATAAGATCCAATCTTCCGATAACCTATCCGAGGCTGAAATACAGGACTTTGTAAAGAATTTCTCCGAAACCTCGGTCACTGACATCAACCTCTATAACAAAAACGGAAAGTTGATCTTTACCTCCCAACCCAAGATCTATGATATGGGATTGGTTTCACGGTTTATTAATCCGATCGCGTTCAATAACCTGAACGTTCTCAAAAAAACGGATTCCTTTATCAAGGAGAATGTTGTGACCTTTGAATACAATTCAAGTTATGCAACGATTAAAAACAATGAATACAACAATATCCTCTTCTTAAATATTCCATACTTTACATCCGTAGAGGAAGAAAATGAAAGCCAAAACTTATTGTTGAATACCCTCTTGAATATCTATACCATCATTATCCTAGGGTTAGGTTTCTTAACGGTCATGGTTGCCAACTCCATTACCAAACCACTGAGCTTGATCGGTAAAAAGCTTTCCCAAACGATATTCAGCAATAAACCAAACGAACCATTGTACTGGGAGCGTGATGATGAAATCGGCGCCTTGGTCAAGGAATACAATTTTATGATCGTGAAGCTGGAGGAAAATGCCAAACAGTTGATGAATGCTGAACGGGAATATGCTTGGCGCGAGATGGCTAAACAGATTGCCCATGAGATCAAGAATCCATTGACTCCAATGAAATTGGGGATCCAACAATTGACACGTAGTTATACGGAGGATGACCCGAGGTTTGAAGAACGGTTCTTTAGGATCTCAAATTCCTTTATTGAACAGATCAACAGCTTGAGCAAGATTGCTACTGAGTTTTCAAATTTTGCCAAGTTACCAGATACTAATTTAGCAAAGATTAACCTGATCGAGAAGATCAATAAATCTGCGAACGTCTACCATAACAACCATAATACGTACATTAAGATTATCAATAACACAGATGATGAGAATGTTTATGTATTGGGAGATAGGGATCAATTGCTGAGGACCTTCAATAACTTGATCAAAAACTCCATTGAAGCATCGATTGGAAGAAAAAAACATCTGATCAGCATCTTGATCGAGCATTTGGACCAAAAGAAAGTCAAGATTATCGTGAAAGATAATGGGATGGGCATTCCGGCCGATGTGATTCCAAAGATCTTCCAACCAAACTTTACAACGAAAAGCTCCGGGACAGGACTTGGATTGGCCTTTGTTAAGAAAACCGTCGAGTCCATGAATGGAGACATCTCCTTTGTGACTTTTGAAGGCATAGGAACGACTTTCACTATTATCCTGCCTCTTTATGAGGAAGAAGATAAATAAAGGTTTAAAAGCCAAGAAACGGCTGTTTTTGGAAAGGGCTATGGTTCGCTTCTGATGAGAGCTTTGGAAATAAAAGCTTTTGTTGGGATGAAGGCTTTTTCTACACCCTCTTTGTGTCACCTTGAAGGGTCTCGGAACTATTCATGCTTCATTTAAAATAGTTTCCTCATCTTACGATTTCGGATTGACTTCAATCCTTAAAAAAAATAATAAAATAGATTCTTCGTTTCACGCTGAACCCCTCTTTAGCGTATTTTGATTCTGACCGTTCAGTGAAGAATCTGTACGGATCTCCCCTTCATGACCTTGTAATTCTACATCGAAAAGGGAGGACCTGTACGCCAATGTAAATTATTGTAGATTGAAGAACCTTGCGCCAATGCAATGTGTTTTCAAATGGATTTTGCATGGTTCCGAGATTCTTCGTTCCTCAGAATGACCCCAAAAAGGGCTTAAAAATGGAAAAAATATTTCCCCCACACTGTGGGTTATCCGATTAACGATCAGAATCTCTACAAAGATTCCACCCCTTCCAGGGGTTCCCAATTTATACAAACATACATCCTTCCGAAGGAAGCACTTTAGCCACCGGCTCATTTCCAGTGGCGGAAAAATGGATAGAATGCCGTCGACTTGTGCGATGGGATTGGCCTTGGAATGCTTTCAGAAGATCATCCCATCAAAAGGGATGATCTTCTGAAAGATATTCCCGACAACAAGGCATTATATCCATGTGCGCTGGATTGTGCGAAAAGCCACCTTAAATGGGCCGAAGGTTTTTGGTTACTTTTGGGCTCCAAAAGTAACAATGAGATCGGTAATCCTTAAATGGGCCGAAGCGTTACTGATTCGAGTTGTTTTTGGTATCCGTGAGCTCCTACGTCGGTTTGGTTACTTTTGGGCTTCAAAAGTAACGAAGAATCTAAATTTCTTTTCCTAATTTAATGACATTGCCCTTCGGGGAACCTTCTCAATGTGACACCGGAAAGGGGAACCAATACAATCATTAAATCTTACGATTCACCAAGCCGCTCCATTGGCACTCATCCACACAAAACAAGAAAGGAGCTGAATATTCAGCTCCTTTCTTGTGTTTATATAATAACCTTTTTTATTTCAATACAACTGAGGAACGACCCATTATGGCATCATCCGCATAAAGCAATACCGTGTATGCTCCTTTTTGGAATTTGTGATTAGGATCAGACCACATAAATTGATATTCTTGACCGTTATTATTGAATTCAATGTTTTCTTTGAACGTATATTGTAATTTTTCACCATGCACTAAGAACAAATCCTCCGAGTTGGCAATTAGGTTACCTTTAGGGTTGATAATCCTAACATATACTTCCTTTTTCCCCATTGCCGCCAAAGGATTGTCCGCAACGGTAAAGTTGATCTGAAGTTTATCAATACGCTTAGCTTTATTTTCATTTTCTAAAGAGCCATTTCTTTTCTCTTCGATCCCGATGATATGTACATTGGATACTTTGATAGAAGAAGCTTTGGCAATTTTATCGGTAAGCGCATTTTTTTCCGTTACGAGCGTAGCAGCTTTTGCCTCGGAATCTTTGACTTGCTTATTGAGGTCTGAGTTCGTTTCTGCCAACAGCTGATTTTTGATCTTCAAGGCCGTGACATCATCCTTCATTTTTGAAACCTGATCTTTCAACAAAGAAACATCAGCTTTGGCAGCCTCTATCTGAGGGCCAGTGATTTCATTGTTTTCGAGTCCTTTTCGTAAATCTTCAATCTTTTGCCTAGCGGACTGTTCTGCTGCAACCAAAGCGGCAGTACTGGTAATACCTTCAGATTTGATATTATCAAGTTCGGCCTCAATACGGTCTATTTCAATCTGTAAATTTTCTTTCTGAAGAGTCACTGTGTACAGTTTTTCACCAGAAGATTTATATTTTACATAGAAATATATATTGGTGGCCAAAAGGGCTGCAATTGCAATCACGAAAAAGTAGATCTTAGAATTATCCCTTTTTACTACAGGGGCGACTTGCGCTTCTTTTGTATCTATCTTGTTAACGTCTGTTTTCATTTTCCATTATCTCCATTGAACTGTTAAGTGGGGAGACACAAAACAATTACAAAATGAATATTTAATATTTATTTAACTTTCGGAAGCAAATATTGTTCCAAGTTGCTGCTATTCAAAATAATTTAGGATATCAAAGCCCCCTTTTTTGAGATATTCCTCTCTTTGCATAAGTTTGAGGTCAGAGAGTACCATTTCATTCACCAACATTTCAAGGTCGTATTTGGGTTTCCAACCTAATTTGTTGTTTGCCTTACTCGGATCACCAATCAATAGATCGACCTCCGTAGGGCGGTAATAAGCAGGATCTACTTTTACAATAGTTTGACCTAGCTTAATTTTCTCAGGATCAAGACCTAGCTCCTTCAATCTTTCGTTATCACGATCAATAATAACGCCTTTCTCAGCTTCTGCTTTACCGGAGAATTCCACTTCAATCCCTAGCTCAGCAAAGGCCATCCTGACAAATTCACGTACCGTAGTCGTCACACCGGTAGCTATAACAAAGTCTTCAGCCTTATCCTGTTGCAAGATCAGCCACATGGCTTCAACATAATCTTTGGCATGTCCCCAATCACGTTGTGCAGAGAGATTGCCTAAGTAAAGTTTATCCTGAAGACCTAATGCAATTTTCGCAGCAGCACGAGTAATCTTTCTAGTCACGAAAGTTTCTCCCCGCACAGGGCTTTCATGATTAAAAAGGATACCATTGCAGGCATACATATTATATGCTTCGCGGTAGTTCACCGTAATCCAATAGCCATAAAGTTTTGCAACGGCATATGGACTTCTTGGATAAAATGGAGTGGTTTCACTTTGAGGAACAGCCTGAACTAGCCCATAAAGCTCCGATGTAGAAGCTTGATAGATACGGGTATGTTCTGTCAACCCCAACAAACGGACAGCCTCAAGGATCCTTAGCGTTCCAAGTCCATCGGCATTTGCAGTATATTCTGGGGTATCAAAGCTCACTTTCACATGGGATTGTGCAGCGAGGTTATAAATTTCAGTAGGTTTCGTTTCTTGAATGATCCGGATCAGGTTGGTTGAATCTGTAAGATCGCCATAATGCAGGACGAAATTACGTCCTAATTGGTGCGGATCTTGGTACAAATGGTCGATACGGTCGGTATTAAACAAAGAACTTCTTCTTTTCAATCCATGCACGACATAGCCTTTTTTTAATAAAAACTCTGCTAAATATGCTCCGTCCTGTCCGGTAATACCGGTAATGAGAGCAACTTTATTACTTTCTTGACTCATTCTGATTGTTATAACTTGACAAATATAGAGATTTCAGACAAACGATTGAGAAAAACCTTACCGAAACCTGATAAAATGGCTTGCATAAAAAAAGCCGTAGATTTCGCTACGGCTTACATTCAAAAAATTCTTTTTGTGGAATTATTCTCCGGCTCTACTAAATTTAAGAACCAAGTTTCCAGTTTTACCGTCATTCAATTCTACCGGCAAACGCATCTCCAAGGAGTTTTCATCAGCATAAGACAAATCCAAACGGTAACCACTTGTTACGTTAGAAGCTTTGTCTCCAGCATAGATTTTCTTGAATTGGAATGCAGGCTGACCACCTGTTTTACCGGGATTGAAGATAGACCAAACAATGGTACGTACAGTTCCACTAGCACATAGGTTTCCATCCGCATTAAAGGTGATGCTTCCTCTTTGGTTTCCGCCAGGAAGGTTCCATAGCGAACCGATGAAACAATCAACCGGGGCTTCATCAAACATATTTTTAACGGTATAGCTGCTTGGGATGTTTTCGCGGGTCACGGAATTCAATGTCCATGTTCCTTTCACTCCCGAACGCCATTGTGATGCCGATGGGCCTGTAGCAGAAACAGTTCCTGATTCAGTACCACCTGTAGCGCCTTTTCTTGGTGCTCCACAACTACCTAAAACCAACAAAGCTGTTAGTAAAGATAAAAACGAAATAATACGTTTATGCATATTACAAATTTTAAAATAGTATAATAAATGTATATTAGTAAACAAAAAACTCAATTTTCATTGATGAACAACACTTCCAAAAATCATACCATAAGCAAAATTGTAGCCAAGGCTATTCTTCGTTTGATGATGATTGTTTTAATTGTCGGAATTGTATTCGCTTTTAGCAAAGATGCTAAAATACTGGATAATATTTCTTTAAATTTCCCAAACAAATGGGCTATATTTGCCCCCATTTCCTTATTCATTATCTTTATCATTTTGATGTTCATGATGTTAAAGGAAAAATACAGACGGATTGATTTGAATTGGTTATTCAGCTTGTGTGGAGGATTTCTGCTGATTTACCTGATTTTATTCTATTCCCGCATTTACCCGATGCTATAATTACAGCAAAAATTAAATGGAAAAATCAAAGATTTGGGAAATCGCAAAAAACATCCTAAAGGTACTGATCACAGCGGGTGCTCTGTATTGGGTTTCTACAAAAATATCATTCAAGGACCTTACTGAGGTATTAAAAGACAGTAATCCCCTATACTTATTCTTTGCCCTGTTGGCATATATATGCTCCATTTTAGTAGCATCCTCACGGTTGAACTCTTTCTTTAAAGCGATTGGACTCAAATTGACCGAACGCTATAATTTTAGACTCTATCAATTAGGCCTGCTCTATAATTTCTTTCTACCTGGAGGAATTGGTGGAGATGGCTATAAGATCTTTTTCTTAAAGAAGAATTTCCAGATTTCTCGTCGGCAGGTATTGGGCGCAGTTTTTTTTGATAGGTTATCGGGTCTTTGGGCCTTAAGTATCATCACCGGTGCCCTGATTATCTTCATGCCAAGGTTAGCCATACCAAATGCTGTTACCATAGCAGTCCTTTTTATAGGAACTATCAGCTACCTGTATGTGCTCCGTCTATTCTTCAAGCAGTTCCTTAAGAATTTTATCACGACCCATTTTAAGGCCTTATGTGTTCAGGGTTTTCAAACCTTGACCGCAACCTTCATATTATTGGCCATGAACTTTGATGGCAAGTTCTCTCCCTACCTATTGATCTTTATGGTCTCTCAATTGGTGGCTATTGTACCTTCCATTGGGGGAGCGATCGGACTAAGGGAATCTGTCATATTCAGTTTGGCAACCTATCTTAAATTGGACCCACATATCGCGGTAACCATTAGTTTGATATTCTATATCATATCTTTATTGGTTGCCTCAAGTGGTATATACTATATATTCAGGCCACAACGATTGGGAGCAGATAAATTACCATCTGCAAAAGAAGTAGAGGAAGAAATAGATAAAGAAGAGGAATAATAATGGCAAATATCATCATAACAGGCGCTAGCAGTGGAATAGGATTTGAAGCCGTGCTAGATTTGACCGCGAATAAGGAAAATAAGGTAATCGCCCTGGCGAGATCAGCAGATAAATTGAGAAAATTACATGAGATTGCGTCCTCATTGAACCATGATGGCGGAACACTCTATCCGGCACAATTTGACATTGTGTTTGACAATTATCCTGAATCTTTGGTCCCATTTATCCAATCCAAGTTTGACAAGGTTGATATCCTGATCAATAATGCAGGGGCGCTGATCAATAAGCCATTTTTGGAAACAAGCATGGAAGATGTTGCCCAGATGTTCCAATCCAACCTATTGGGGCATATACAGATGATTAAGCATATCGTTCCGATGATGAAAGAAGGAGGCCATATTGTCAACATCAGTAGTATGGGTGGGTTTCAAGGGTCTGCAAAATTCCCTGGCTTATCAGCATATTCCGCAAGCAAAGGGGCTTTGGCCATCTTAACGGAATGTTTAGCGGAAGAGTTAAAGGATAAAAATATTAAAGTGAATTGCCTAGCCTTAGGTTCATCACAGACTGAAATGTTTGAAGCAGCTTTCCCAGGTGTTGAGGCGGGAACCTTAGCTTTTGAAATGGGAAGATATGTCGCTGAGTTTGCCCAAAACGGACATAAATATTATAATGGAAAGATCCTTCCTGTTGCAAATACGACCCCTTAAATAAAAAAATACAAGAAATTAAAACGGCTATCATGGTACATGATAGCCGTTTTTTATTGTTTAAACATCGAATTGCTAAAATTAACTCCTCGCTTATAAAAGCGCTAATATTAAAAATTTTGACTATCATTTATTTGATTATTAAATTTTTCTATATTTAATTTAATAATCAAAGCCTAAAGGAGTTAGAACAGCTCCTCAAGTGAACACTAATCACTAACTGAAACTTATTTTATGAAAAGAAAACTACTTTTTTTCTTATCGTTGTGCTTGATGCATTTCATTGCATTTGGACAAGACCAAACGATTACAGGAACAGTAACTGACGCTGTAACCAATCAGCCCATTTCTGGAGTTACCGTTCGTGCAGTTGGAAGCAACTCTGCAGCACAGACCGATGCTCAGGGACGCTATGAAATCGGTGTAAGTGCTTCTATCAAAGCCTTACATTACACTTTTGTTGGCTATAGCTCCCAACAGCTGAGCATCGACAACCGTAAAAACATCGATGTTCAATTGACACCTGCTGCTGCAGACCTGGAAGAGGTTGTGGTAGTGGGTTATGGTACTCAGATCAAAAAGGACATGACCGGATCAATCGCCAGTGTAAAAATGTCTGATTTGGAAGATGTACCTCTACAAACTGTTGAAAGTGCCCTGCAAGGTCGCGCACCTGGGGTATTTGTCAACTCAAGCTCTGGAAAATTAGGACAGGCCCTACAGATCCGTGTTCGAGGTATTTCCTCGATCTCAGCAGGTACTCAACCTCTGTATGTCATCGATGGAGTGCCAATTATTTCTTCTGCCATGGGTACTTATGATGAACCAGATAACCCATTGGCAGCCATCAGTCCTGATGACATTGAATCCTTGGATGTATTAAAGGATGCTGCTGCTACAGCAATCTATGGTGCCAGAGGTTCGAACGGTGTAGTGATCATCACGACCAAAAAGGGTAAAGCTGGAAGGACAAAATTTGAGTTAGGCTACTTTGGGGGTTTCAGCGATCCAACCAAAAAGGGTGAATTCCTGAATGGAACCCAGTATAAGGAATTATTGGGCACTGCCCTGAACAATGGCGGATACATCGGAACCGGTGAAGACCAATATCCTACTTTAGCTGAATTTTGGGAGGATTGGACCGGGTCGGATGATTGGGACAAAAACTACAACAGCAATTGGGTAGACGAAGGATTGAGAAGAGGTGGAATCCAACAATACAGCCTAAATGTATCTGGAGGGGATGAAAAAACAAGATTTATTGCTTCTGGAAGTTATAACGACAATAAAGGTGTTATTATCGGCAACCGCTTTGTAAGGACCTCCGGCCGTTTAGGTTTGGACCATTCGGCAAATTCCTGGCTAGATGTTGGCGGTACGATCAATATCAATAAAATTGACAACTACCGTGTTAGCAGTGACAATGCCTTTTCAAACCCTTTACAATTAAATGCCCTTCCCCCTATCCAAGCGATCAGGGACGAGAATGGAGTATTGAACAATTATACTGTTTATTATAACAACCTGATTGATCTTGAAAATGGCAAAAACCTTTCAAACACCTACCGTACATTCGCAACGGCTTATGCCAGTGCTAAGATTAGCCCTAACCTGATCTTCCGTTCGGAATATGGTATGGATTTCCAAAACCTGGAGGAAGAAATCTTTCTAGGATCAAGAACCCAAGATGGTGGTGATGTTGGAGGTTACGGCTGGAATTACCAAGCCCGCTCAATCAATTTCAATACCAACAATACCTTGAACTATAGCAAGACATTCAATGAAATCCATGATTTCAGCGCGATGTTAGGTATGGCTTATCAAGAAGGACAATTAAGATCCACCATGGCTGAAGGTAAAGGTTTTCCTTCAGACCAATTCACTAAGATCATCAGTGCAGCAATAAAATCAAACGCCAGTTCATCTGAGTCTAGGTTCTCATTCCTATCTTACCTAGCGAGAGCTAACTACAAATTCAAGAACCGCTATTTATTGGAAGCGACCTTACGTATTGATGGGTCTTCCAGATTCGGTAAAGAATCTAGATATGGTTCCTTCCCAGCGGCTTCAGTAGGTTGGGTGGTTTCTGAAGAGGACTTCTTAAAAGGCAACTCAACCCTATCATTCCTAAAACTGCGAGCAAGTTACGGTCGTACCGGTAATGCCGAGATTGATAACTTTGGACCAAGGACACTGTACACCGGTGCTAACTATGCCGGTGTTCCGGGAACTGTTCCATTGAGATTAGGCGATGAAAAACTGACTTGGGAAAACACAACTTCAAGCAACTTCGGTGTTGACTTTGGTTTCTTCAACGATAGATTATCTGGAACCATCGATGCTTATTTCAAGAAAACAACCGACCTATTATTGGATGTGCCTATTGAATCTACCAATGGATTCACGACCATCCTTCAGAACGTAGGTGATATGCAGAACCGCGGTATGGAATTCGCATTGAATTCTAAAAACTTTGTTGGCGAATTTAAATGGAGCACTTCATTCAATATCTCCTTCAATAAAAACAAAATCTTAAAGTTGGTTGATGGGCAGCCTATCTATCCAGGAGGTCGCTATTTGGGTAGAATTGAAGAAGGTATGCCTTATGGTTTCTTTTACGGTAAGGCCTATGCTGGTGTAGATACTGAAAATGGTGATGCTTTATATTATTTGGACGCAAGTCAAACGACAACAACCAACGAATACTCGGAAGCTGCTGATCAATGGATTGGCGACCCTAATCCTAAGTTCTTTGGTGGTTTCGGAAACAACTTCTCCTATAGGAGCTTCGATCTAGCCATCCAGACGCAATTTGTTTATGGCAATGATATCTACAATGCTGCAGGAGGTTTCCAATCAACCAATGGTGATTACTTCGATAACCAGACTTTAGATCAAATGGACTATTGGAAGAAACCTGGCGATGTGACCATGATTCCGCAACCTCGTTTTGATGAAGGAAATGGAACAAGACCTTCTTCTCGCTATATTCAAGATGGCTCCTACTTCCGTGTTAAAAATGTTGTCCTTGGTTATAACTTACCTTCTAGTATTGCCAACAAAGCTTATATGCAATCGGCTCGCATCTATGTTTCTGCTACAAACTTGTTGACTTTCACTAAATACAACGGTTATGACCCAGAGATCAACACGACCTTTGCCGGCAGGTATCAGCTAGGTACTGATTTTTATACAGCACCGCAGCCTAGAACGATCACATTTGGAGTTAACATTGGTTTTTAATCTTCTAAGCGAACTATCATGAACATCATAAAATATATTACAATTCCTGCTGTGGCAGTTGCACTGACCTTGGGATCATGCGGAAAAAAACTGGAGATTGAGCCTGTCGACGATATTTCGGCTGAAAAGGCACTTTCTACCCCTGCAGATGTAAACAATGCCCTCACCGGTGCTTATACCATTATTGCAGAAGGCGCATTATATGGAACGAACCTGGTTATGGTTCCGGATCTATTTGCCAGCCCTGGTTATTTAAACTGGACTGGATCCTTTTCAACTTATCGAGACATCTCGAATCAGAATATTATTGCAACCAATGAGGATGTTACCCGTACCTGGACCAATGCTTATCAGGCGATCAATGCCGCCAATACAGTCCTAGAAGCACTTCCTATCATCACTGATGAAGATATGAAGGCCCAAATTGAAGGTAAAGCTTATTTCATTCGTGGTATTATGTTCTTTGAACTTGTGCGTCTCTATGGCTTACCATATGAAGCAGGTGGAGCTAATTCAACCCCTGGTGTACCTATTCCCCTGAAAGCGGTTACTAAGTTTGAAGACCTGATCAAAGGGATTACGAGAAGCACAGTGACAGAGTCCTATGCACAGGCGGAAAAAGATCTATTGGCCTCCATCGCCAAATTAGCAGATTACCCTTCTGACCTAGCAGCCTCACAAGGGATGTTGGCACGTCTATATTTACAACAAGGCAAATATGACAAAGCTAGGGACCTAGCCAATGATATCATCGAAAGTGGAGAGTATGAGCTATCTCCGACTTTGGAAGCTCCTTTCCGTACGCCAAATTCTTCTGAAGGCGTATTTGAGATTCAACAGAACGAACAAAGTAATGCTGGTTCTTCTAATGATGGATTAGCAACATTCTACTCTAGCTATTTGAACAATACAGGTGGAAAAGTTGGTCGTGGTGATTTGAGCATCTTGAATTCCTATTACAACACTTTTGATCCTACCGATAAACGCAGAACACAGATGATCTATGATGGCACTGGCGCCAAATCGGGTTGGTTTACCAAAAAATGGTACAATTATTTTGACAACATCCCAGTGGTTCGATTGACCGATTTGTATCTGATGCGCGCTGAATGTAACTTCAGATTGAGCACTGCCATCGGAGCCGATCCATTAGATGACATCAATGTACTACGTGAAAGGGCTGGACTCGAAGATCTAGAAGATCTGACCTTGGACGCTATCTTATTGGAACGTAGTAAGGAATTGGCCTTTGAGGGTCACAGATTGCACGACCTGAAGAGAACAAAAAAGAATATTGGTTCTCTTCCGTACAATTCTCCGAAAATGGTATTCCCTATTCCATATAGAGAAATCTCAGTGAACCCTGCATTGGTACAGAATCCAGGTTATTCACAATAAAAGATTATATAAAAATAGCGGTCTAAATTAGACCGCTATTTTTATTAAATACCTATACTTTATAAAGCTTTAATCCAAGCTGTAATGTCCTTTAACACTTCTGGACTAATTGTTTCTTCAATTTCAGCATATTCACCTACAGCCCCAGTTTTAGCATTCTGGAACAAATGGTTTAAGTTTGGGTAGACCTTTGAAAGGTCTTTTTTGTTTTTTGGAAGATTGTCCGTTAGGCTTTCTATATTTTCAGCAGCGGGCACTTGGACATCCTTGCCCCCAAACGCTGCGAATGTAGGGATCTTGATCTTTTTGATAAATGGCACGGGATCTATCTTGATGAAATGACGGAACCATGGAGTCACCAAAGCAGCTAGCTGATCAGCACTTTCCATATTTTGGCTACCGCTTACTGAACGCATATTATTACGTATGGCGTCAAATGCCTTGTCGCCAGGAAGGTCGGAGGCCATAATCTCATAATTCTTCTTGATTATTGCACGTTCTGCTGCAGAAATATCCTTTCCTTGTGATTTCATGATTGCTGCATTCTGGAGAATCATCAGAGAGTCCATCCTTATCGTTGGACCAGCCAAGGTCACAATAAAATTCAACCCACTAGCTTGTTGCCCTGCGAGGATCGTGGCTATCAATCCGCCTTCACTATGGCCTATTATCCCAACTTTCATTGGATCTACTTGGGCTTGCTTGCGCAAGAAACTCAAAGCTGCAAGTGCATCTTTTCCAAAATCACCCGTAGTAGACTTCGCAAAATCGCCTTGGGATTTCCCTACTCCTCTATCATCATAACGAAGAACCACAATATTGTTCTTAGTCAGGTAATCCGCCAATACCTTAAATGGCTCATGGCCCATTAAAGTTTCATTCCGATCCTGAGGACCGCTTCCAGAAACCAATATCACTGCTGGATATTTACCTGGTTCTTTGGGCTTGGTTATCGTTCCAGCAAGAGTTACCTTGTCTATTTTATTTTCAAATGTTACATCTACGGTATCATAAGAATATGGAGGATTTACGCGTTGGCTTCGTTTAAAAGTACCAGCTTCACTGGCTTGCTCAGCAGTAAGTTTGTTAAGGACTAATTCGGTCTTTAGCCCCCCTTGTTGAAACTTGCCATCGATACTCTTGCGGTCAGTGCTGATCTTTCCAGCATATTTTACGCCCATACTTTTCAGCTCCACAAATATCGAATCACCTTCGGCAAGAATGCTTGTCAAAGGAAATCTATTAGTGCTCTGTTTAGGACTCTGCATTGTCCCTTCCCAAGCTCCATTGTATTTAAATTCAAAGATTAATGGCAATTCCATCCCTGAAACCTGCAAAGCTCCCTTCCAGTTTCCTTCAAAGGATTGTGAAAATCCCATGGAACATGAACAAAACAGGACCAGTGCCAAAAAATAATTCTTCATATACTTAAAAATAAGGGTTTAATACATTCAAAATAACGTCCAAAACCAAAGTCAACAACACAATCGCTATAGTATGGAACAGTTTATTACTGTTGATGGCAATTTTCATACCTCTAACGAGTAAATGAAAAAAATAATAAATGGAAAAAATACTGAAGATTCCCGCCAAGGTGATGATCCCCAAATTAATAGGTGAAATATTTAGCTTATCAATATTACCTTTTTCAATTTCACCTTTAAGACCATCCATGATTCCCATAATAAAAGGATTCAATAGAAAAAGGGCAATAACAACCAATACGCATTGCGCAATGAGCACTGAAATCAACACATCCAATAGTCTGGTCTTGGAATAATTGAACCTTGCATAGGCATACATTAAGGCAGTTAATGCCCCAGAATTGATCAGACCATAGATTAAATATTTCCAAAATGGCCTTGGATCAATAAAATGTAATTGAATAATCCCGTTGTTAATAAAATGGAAGAAAAACCCTAATATACTCAGCAGCAGAAAACCTAAACTACCAAAAATCAATAATTTACGACTAGTTACATCCTCAAATGGATTTAACATGATATTGACAAAATCTCTAGAACTCATCTTTGTAAGGTTTATATTGGTTTATTATTTTTTGGATCTCTTCAGGTTTTTGGGTCCCAATCATTAACTGGCTTCCGTCTTTCATGATCAATTGCAATCCTTGATCTCCTTTGGCAGAATAGGCTTTTCCCCACTTCCCTATTCTGTAACCCCAGCCTCCAAAATCCGCAAATGTATAGGTCCTAATATACGCAGAAGCAATGTCAGACCATGGAATAAATTTATTCCAGATAAAAGGGATGAAAACGATACGGATTCCTTCGGAATCATAGGTAGTCTTTAATTTAATCAGTAATAAGAACAGCAACACGATTACTGACAGCAGAAAGCCACTGGTTTTGAATACATCCATATAATAGGGACTGATGGCAAAAACTTGGGCAGCTATAACCGCTAAAATGATTAAGAGCAACCAAGTGGTCAGCATATTTTGATTTTCTTTGAATTTCATGATTTTACTGAAGGTTTTTAACTTTATCTATCAATTCATCAAGCTTATTCCTAACGGTTGGATAGCTCTTTCCTAATTTATTGGCCATTTCCTTGAGACTTCCAGAGTTTAATAGAAACTCAATAATGAAGTCCTGTTCCTCAGGTTCCAAACGCATCAATAAAGGAAAATTAAATCTTCCAGCCACCTCTGTTTCGCAGTTGCTACAGTGCAATTTTACCACAGACATTTCATTATCGCATGCCGGACATTGAATAGGAAACTTCATATATTATAGATTTACTTAAATAAAGTTAAACAAATATTTAATAATATTTAAACTGTGTTTAACATTTACAATTTAAGAATTGAAGAAAGGGATAAAATATACTAATTCGTATATTTGCTCAATTTTAGTTTACAGATGAGAAAGTTATTAGGATTTATCCTTACTCCGATATTTTATATTTGTTTTGCATTATCATTATTGATATTCCATCCCATTCAATGGTTATGCTTGAAACTAGGGGGCTATGCCGCCCATAAGAAAAGTGTTGATATCCTAAATGGCTTTCTGGTAGCATGTAACTATACCCTATTCAACAGGACACAGTTTATCGACAATAAAAACATTCCAGTTGGTAAACCCATTATCTTCATTGCCAATCACCAAAGTACCTACGATATCCCACCTTTGATTTACTTTTTGAGAAGATTTCATGGTAAGTTCATCTCTAAGATTGAATTGATGACCGCCAATATTCCAAGTATCTCTTTTAACCTAAAACATGGGGGAGCGGCCAATATTGACCGAAAAGATCCTAAACAGTCAATTGCAGAGATCTTGACCCTAGCCAATAACATGAAAAAGAATAATTGGTCTGCATTTATTTTTCCTGAAGGGACAAGGACTAAAACCGGAAAGATGAAGTCCTTCTCTGTAGGTGGAATTGCGACTTTGATGAAGAAAAACCCAGAAGCACTCGTTGTTCCAATTGCAATTAATGGATCCTATAAAATGGTAGAATGGGGAGCATTTCCACTTAGGCCTTTCACCCACATGTCTTGGGAGGTTTTGGATCCCATTGATACCACGGGATTAAATCCAGAGGAGATTGTGAAGAAAGCCGAAGATTTGATCCGCGCCAAGGTGAAGGAAGAAAATCTGTAGAACTATTTGACGGTTCTGCCTTTCCAATCGTACTTACCTATATTTCCCACCACGCCGATATAGACAAAATAGAGCGAATGGACTACAGTTAGCAATGGTAGGTTCCAAAGCAGCTCCTTTCGGTTCACGAAGCTAAGGATGGGATAAAGAAAAGCCAGTTCCACCAACATCTTCATCATCAGGGAGGTTAATACCAGTTCACTAGCATCGTAAATACCAAACAACAGAAAGATCAAGCTCAGCAAAAAAGAAAGATTGAAGAGCCAGATACACACGCCCAATACAACTACCTTCTTGTCCTTATATTTGGTACTTTTTGAAGCCCAACGCTTTCTTTGGCTTAAGAATGATTTTAGGTTTTCTTTGGCATCGGTGTAAACTATTGCTTCTCTAGATTTACAGAAACCGATCCTGTCGGCATGTTTTTCCGCAACCTTATGCAGTAATAGCTCATCGTCGCCAGAAGCCAATTCATCAATACCATTAAATCCACCCATCTCAAAGAACAATGTCTTTCTATAAGCAAGGTTGGCACCATTACAGGTCGTTGGATTTCCGTTGCCTATTCCCGCTGCCCCTAAACCAATAAGGTAAAGGAATTCCAAGGTCTGCAAGCGTTCGAAATAAGATTGTTCCTGATCGTAACATACTGGAGAGGAAACCATCAGTTTATCTTGGCTTTCCATATATTGAACTATGCTCAATATCCATTTGGAGCCCATTCTACAGTCTGCATCGGTAGTAATGATTATATCACCAGAAGAAGCGTGAATAGCCTTGTTTATGGCAAACTTCTTATAAGAATTGAGTTTATTTCCTTCATTTAGGGTGATTAGCTTTACCCCACGGTCCGCATAACGGGTGACGATCTCTCCTGTCCTATCCGTAGAATGGTCATCAACCACGATCACTTCCAGTAAATCTTTAGGGTATTCCTGACTGACAATACAATCCAACGTATTGCCAATGTTTGACTCTTCGTTCCGGGCAGCGATAATTACTGTCACTTTTGAAAGGGGCATAATGGATGTTAGATGAAACATTGGCAGTTTCATCCAGCCATTTCGCATATAAAGGACCAATACCACATAGATAATGGTCATAATAAATAGGAAAAAACTAAGATTTATTATCACTGATATAATTCACGTTAAATACAAAAAACGACCCTATGATTGCCGGAAAAATGAGGTTAACAAACCAAACACATGAAACAATGGCCATCACTGCAATTTCTTGGGTCGTAATATACGCATACAAATTGCTGGCTACAAAACTACGAACACTAAAGTCAAAAATATCTAAGGAAGGAACGGCAGATTGAATAAAAAACATAATAAAGATCATTAATACCATTGAAACGAGCGGCAGCTCTGGTAATATGACCAACATCAAAATTATATATTGCGAAGTAAAAATGGCAAAGCGAAAAGCAGACAGCAGGAGCACATAGGCCAATTCTTTAACGGTAAAATCTTCCAGGACCGAGAAGAACGGCTTGATCTTCCGCAAAAACTTTACTTTCCCTACCAGATAATCCACCCAAGAGACATTGAAATACAAGATCAAAAAGGCCAATGCATAGATTATGGCTATTAACCAAACCCCAAAATCCACTGAGGCAGGAGTTTCCAAAAAGGTCGTCACGAACCAAGCGATGCTCAAAGAACCAAAAACCGAAGTCAAAACCAATTGAGCAAATAATCCTACTCCCATCGCAACAGCGCCAGTAGCCCTGTTCTCGGGTTTCAACAACATCACCCGCCCACCGTATTCACCAATCCGATTTGGAGTGAATATTGCCCAGGTAAGTCCACAAAAAACTGATTTAATAGCCTTCCAAAGCCCTAACTTCTCTATCCTTCGACTTAGATATTGCCACTTTTTAACTTCAAGAAACCAATTGAAAAACATTAAGAGCACAACGACCAGCAATACCAATCGGATCGTAAGAGGGTCGATCTGATGGATAAGGTGTTCAAACTCCTTCAAGTTCTTTTGATTATTCACCTTGCTGACAACAAACCACATCGCCAACGCAACAATGGCTACTTTAATCAATAGATTGAGATATTTTCGCTGTGTCTTCGTCAATTTTGTCTAAGAAAGCACAATTTTAATAATTTTTTAATTAATAACCGTTTTTAGAAAGCAATGTTTAGAAAATCGTATTATTGCATATGCAAAAAGAACCGGCTAAAGAGAGGATTATTTTGGGAATTGACCCTGGAACGGTAGTTCTGGGTTATGGAATATTGAAGGAGGTGAATAAAAAAATATCCTTGATCACGCTTGGTGTCATAAAAATGGGGCATCTGGATGACCATGGCCTCAAGCTCCAACGCATCTTCAAAAAGACTAGCGCATTGATCGCAGAATACAAACCAGACTGTGTAGCTTTAGAGGCACCCTTCTACGGAAAGAACATCCAAGTCATGCTAAAGCTGGGTCGTGCCCAAGGAGTAGCGATGGCAGCTGCCCTGAACGCCGATATCCCAATCTTTGAATATTCCCCCCGAAAAATAAAACAATCCGTTACAGGCAGCGGAAATGCGAGTAAGGAACAAGTGGCGGCCATGTTACAGACGCTACTTAGCTTCAAGGAAACTCCAGAGTTCCTGGATGCTACCGATGGCCTTGCTGTTGCGGTATGTCATGCCTTTCAACAAAATCAATCCACCGGTGGAAAAAACTATTCGGGTTGGGAAGCTTTCGTAAAGGATAACCAAAAACGAATCCGCTAAAGCTGGACCTGCCGTATGACATTCTTGACGTTGAGTTCAATAATATCGGTCATACTCTTGCATTTGAAGTAATTTTCATTCTCATAGTACCTTGCATAGCCTTCTTTCAGTTTCTCAATATTCTCTTTTGTTGAGAGTTGCTGTGTACTGGAGGCATCACGGAGGTCCTTGATACGATGCCTTTCGCTTCGAACCCGATGTACAATGGAAGATCTTTCTTCTTGCTGATACTGCAGGACCGTCTTCTCATTCAAATGGTCCATGGACAATTTGACATAAGGTAAGTTTTCCTTGAAGAATTGCGGAAGATACACCTTGATGTTCCCTTCATAGAATTGCTGGTCAAAATCAATAGCACGAATCCTAAATTGGAAATCATCAAAATCCGGAGTGATCTGCATCACGAAATTATAAGCCCGCATGTCCCCTAACATTGAGATCACACAACGTTCATTAAACTTGACAAACTCCTTCGCTATTCTCGTCTGGTTGTAATCCGGAGCGTCCATCTTGGTCTTGGCAAATGTATCCCCAGGAATCCCCACAATATGTTCTTCCACCAAGGTATCGCGATCATAGAGATAATTGACTTGGTTTGGAGATACAATCTCTTCCAGCTCCAATCCATAGATCCTGGATGCATCCGCTTGCTTGATATAGAAATAATCATAGACATCATTCAGTCTATTGACAATTTTGATTCGGAAGGGATGGGTATTACCAAAAGCACAGAATTCAATCTTTTCGATGACTTTATGCTGCACAATCCTGGTATTACCGGAAGCCTTCAATTGCGCATATACGATCTTGAGCTGGTCATATAGGGTATCTTGTATATGGGGCGGATATAAAGGGATTTCCCACAACGTATCATTGCCAAACTTGTCCAGGGAAGGAATCGTTTCTTGGAAATTCAAAAGATCGGAATAGGTCATGGGCAATTTACCATCCCGCTGATAAGCTTTTAGATATTTCAACAAACCCGTACCCACTGGAAAAATTGGCTTTTTCCTCGAAATCTTTACATCATCTTCTTTCATAACAAGCATTTGTGACTGAAACTAAAGTACGAAAAATAGTTGTTGTATACATCAATGAAAAAATGCTAAAAAAAATGACGTAATTTTATCATTCGAACATTAATATAACAATAATTGTTATTATTTTTGAAAAAATCAGAAAATTGAAAAATTTATTTGAAAGGCTTATAAATGGAAGAAGCTCCCCGGGCGAGGAGCTTCAACGCTAACCAATTATAAACCTATGTTATTTTGAGGGAAGTAATTACAAACTTTAGTGTTTTTTACCTCGTTTGTTATGACAAATTTAATTTTTTCAATAATTAAATAGAAATTTATTTGATTTTTTTAGATATTTTTAAAAACCTTATTACAAATTAACACACAAATACCATTTTTATGGAAAAAAACTATTCAAATTACGATTTAGACAACCTAGATGTTCAAATTTTATCCATTTTAATGGAAGATGCCTCAATTCCATATACAGAAATCGCTAAAAAACTAATAGTTTCTGGCGGAACCATCCATGTTCGCATGAAAAAAATGGAAGAATTGGGAATAATCAGAGGTTCTAACTTAATTATCAACCCTCAAAAGGTTGGATTTGACATTACTGCCTTCTTAGGAATCTATTTAGAGAAGGGTTCTCAGTATTCGGATGCTGTTGAACAGTTGAAACAAGTGAAAGAAGTGGTGGAATTACATTACTGTACTGGTCAATATAGTATGTTTGCAAAGATCATCTGTAAGGACACATCACATTTACGCAAAGTTTTGAATGAAGACATCCAAGGATTGAAAGGAATTCAACGTACAGAGACCATTATTTCCTTAGAAGAGAGCATCAAAAGACAAATCACCTTATAAGAACTGTATAAAAAGGAGATTTTTATCTTAGAACTACCATCTAGAGATAAAAAAAGCGGGCCTTGGCCCGCTTTTTTTATTGAATTTCTTATAATATCCCTTTCAGAAGGTCGATATAGTACCGAACCCCATCATTTATTTCTTGCAAATAGATAAATTCATCCGCAGTATGTGACCTCGCCGAATCTCCAGGTCCCGTTTTGACGGACGGAATATTCAATATGGCCTGATCACTCATCGTCGGACTGCCATATAATTCTTTCCCCAAAGATTTCCCGGATTGAACAATTGGATGTTCAATTGAAATCGAAGAAGGATTCAGGCGCGTAGAACGTGGCTCTACCGAAGATTTCACATGTTGTCTGATCATTTCCAAGACCTCCAGGTTACTGTACACATCGGTAGTCCTTACATCCACCACAAATTTACAGCTAGCCGGCACCACATTATGTTGTGACCCTGCTTCTATCATGGTGACACTCATCTTTACCGGCCCTAAAAACTCCGACTGTTTTGGAAATTGATAATTCTGGAACCAATTGATGTCTTCAATCGCATTATAAATCGCGTTTTCACCCTCTTCCCGTGCGGCATGACCAGATTTACCCGCCGCTTCACAGTCCAAAACCATCAATCCTTTTTCCGTCACTGCCAAATTCAACAGGGTGGGTTCACCAATAATGGCAAACTCACAAGGTTTGATGTGTTTATACGCTTCTTCTAAGCCTCCTTTACCAGAAACCTCCTCTTCAGAGGAAGCTACCAAACAAAGGTTAAACGGCAAATCATCACGGTCATAAAAATAACGGAATGCAGCAATCAAGGAAACCAAACACCCACCGGCATCATTGCTCCCTAAGCCGTACAGCTTACCATCCTCAACGATAGCCTTAAATGGATCTTTGCTATAGCCAGGGTTGGGTTTAACGGTATCATGATGCGAATTCAACAGGACATAAGGTTTTGAAGGATCTTCAAAACGGTTATAGGCGACCACATTGTTCCCTATCCTTTCAGTAGCTATGCCATGCTGCTGAAAATACTCCACAAGCAATTGAGCAGTCTGATCCTCTTCCCTACTGAATGACTGAGTTTCAATCAATCCTTTCAAGAGTGAGGTACTGTCTTCAATCAGTTGGGCAATATCAATCATTATATAGGCCTCCAGCTTTTTTAGCAGACAATTTTATTCCTTTAATGAAAGCAGAACTGAAACCGTTGTGTTCCATTTCGTTCAATCCTGCAATGGTACAGCCTTTTGGAGAAGTTACCTTATCGATTTCACTTTCCGGATGGCTCTCCATCTGCAGCAACAGGTCGGCAGCACCTTTGGCCGTTTGAATGGCCATTTTTAAGGCGTCGTGAGCATGGAAACCGATCTCAACACCACCTTGTGAAGCTGCCCTGATACTTCTCAGGAAAAATGCGATTCCGCAAGCACATAGTGCCGTCGCGGAAGTCATTAAGTCCTCATTGATGACCACCACAGATCCTACCGATTCAAAGATCACCGATACATCCTGGATTTTGTCCTCAGGAGCACTGTCAGTGGCAATACATGTCATGGACTGCCCTATCGCAATAGCCGTATTCGGCATTGCACGGATAACAACCTTATCTTGGCCCAATACATCCTTGATATCCTGGCAAGTTACACCAGATACCACCGATATAATGGTCTGAGCGGGAGTCAGTAAAGGAGCCAATTCATCCATCACCTTTCTGATCTGCTGGGGGAGAATGGCCAATACAATAAATTCAGACCCTTGAATCGCTTCAGGGTTTGAATCGCTCACCGTAAAACCTTCTTCCTGTTCCACAGCCAAGGACGCCAGATTGCGCCTGGTGATGGTAATCTCATTAGCTTTGCAATATTTAGATTTCACCAGCCCTTTGGCCAATGACAACCCTATATTCCCGCCTCCAATAATTGTTATCTTATTCATTATATTTAAGTTTAGGCAATCAAGCAGGTTCCAAACTTCCGTTGCTGGAAGAGGTGCAAGTTATTGGCATGTCCGATATAGACATTACTGACACCCTTGGAAATCGCTTCAAATGCATTGTATAGTTTAGGGATCATTCCATCATGAATGGTCTTGCTATCTTTCAATCGTTCAAAATCAACCGAACGAATGGTCTCAATAACCGATTGCTCATCATTAACATCCAACAATACACCATTTTTATCGAAACAATAGATCAATGAAACTTCATATAGTTTGGATAGCGCAACAGCCAAGGAAGATGCAATGGTATCGGCATTGGTATTCAATAATTGTCCATTACCGTTGTGGGTAATAGCGGAAAAGACAGGAATAAACTCCGCCTCCAATAGTTTTTTGATAGCCAATGAATCAATCGAATCAGCAAGGATATCGCCTACAAACCCATAATCGATTTCCTTAACCGGTCTTTTTACCGCTTTGATCACATTCGCATCTGCTCCGCACAATCCTATGGCATTGCAATTGTATTTCTGCAGGGAAGCAACCAAGTTTTTATTGGTAAGGCCAGCGTAGACCATGGTCACGACATCAAGCATGGCAGCATCCGTAATACGTCTACCTTCCACCATCTTGGCTTCAATGCCCATATCTGAAGCCATACGCGTGGCGATCTTTCCACCTCCATGCACCAGGATCTTTCGACCTGGCAATGCAGAAAATTTCTCTAAAAATTCCTCTAATTGCTCCGGGTTGTCAATGACATTCCCACCTATCTTGATAATATTTAATACCGACATCCTATATTTTAACCCTTCAAATCTTCCAACATTCTTTTCAATACTACCTGCGCAGCCCATACCCTATTGCTGGCTTCCTTGATCACCAATGAATTTGGACCATCCAATATCTCAGAAGATAGCTCCAAGTCCCTACGCACTGGCAAACAATGCATCACTTTTGCATCATTGGTCAATTTCAATTTCTCATTGTCCAAAAGCCAATTCTCATTGACCGGATAAACCTCTCCATACTCCTTAAATGACGACCAGTTCTTCACATAAACAAAGTCTGCTCCTTCCAAGGCCTCATCCAGGTTCGTCGAGATATTGGCACCAGGAGTAAAGTCCTCGGAAAGTTCATAGCCTGCAGGATGAGCAATGGTAAAATCTACCAAACCTTCTTCCTGAGCACGGCACATCCATTCTGAAAAAGAATTGGGAACAGCTTGAGGTAATGCCTTCACATGCGGTGCCCAAGCCAATACAACCTTTGGTTTATCTGTATTTTTATATTCCGTAATCGTGATCAAATCTGTCAAACTTTGCAATGGATGCCTCGTTGCACTTTCCAAGGAAACTACCGGAACGCCGCAATATTTGATAAATTTATTGAATAGGTCTTCCGAATAATCCGCTTCCTTATCTTTCAATGTAGGAAATGACCGCAGACCAAGAATATCACAATACTCTCCCATTACAGCCGCAGCTTCACGGATATGTTCCACTGTTGTTCCATTCATGATCACGCCATCGCGCGTTTCCAATGCCCAGCCATCCTTATCCATGTTCATCACCATGACGTTCATGCCAAGGTTCATCCCTGCCTTTTGCGTACTCAAGCGTGTTCTCAAACTTGGATTAAGAAATACCAAACCCAGCATTTTATGCTTCCCCAGGGTTTCATTGGAATAAGGGCTAGCCTTAATTTCTAAAGCCTCTGTAACGATGTCTTTCAGATTATCTACGTCTGCTACGGAAAAAAACTTCTTCATTTAATCTATTTTGATTTTTTATGCCTTTAATCTCTCTTCAAAAGCAGTTAAAAATTGATCAGCAATCTTATTGGTAATATTTAGTGCAGGCAACAGACGAATCACATTAGGTTTCGCCTCACCCGTAAAAATCTTGTTTTTTGACAACAAATCCTTCTTCACATGGGCCAATTCAGTTGGTAGTTCAATCCCAATCATTAAGCCTCTACCTCTCACTTCCAATACCTGATCAAACTTCTTAAGTTCTTCGATCAGATAACTGCCTACTTTTGCTGCATTTTCCATCAGGTTATCTTGCTTGATGATATCCAATACAGAAACAGCTGCTGCACATGCCAAATGGTTACCACCGAAGGTCGTACCTAACATGCCATATGAAGCCTTGAATTTTGG
This sequence comes from Sphingobacterium sp. NPDC055346, assembly GCF_053645235.1. Taxonomy (NCBI): domain Bacteria; kingdom Pseudomonadati; phylum Bacteroidota; class Sphingobacteriia; order Sphingobacteriales; family Sphingobacteriaceae; genus Sphingobacterium; species Sphingobacterium sp. NPDC055346. The sequence goes on along the minus strand of NZ_JBSHMI010000007.1, from coordinate 67,959 downwards.
AGATATAGCAATCCCTCCGATTGGAAACCCATTGCCCATTCCTTTAGCCATCGAATAGATATCTGCATCTATTCCGGCATAGTCATGCGAGAAGAAGGTTCCAGTCCTTCCATATCCACATTGAACAGAATCCGCGATAAATACGGATCCATATTGGTCACACAGACTGCGGATCAGTTTCAAGAAAGGCACCGAAGCTTCACGGATACCTCCTACCCCTTGGATTCCTTCAATGATTACGGCAGCTATTTCTTCGCCATTTTCCTTGAAGGCCTTTTCAAGTGCCTCTTCATCATTGAAAGGAAGGAATATTACATTATCAGTTTCATTTACAGGAGCAACGATAGCTGGATTATCTGTAGCAGCTACGGCTAAAGACGTACGTCCATGGAAGGATTTTGAAAAGGCGATTACCTTTTTTCGTCCGGTATGAAATGATGCTAATTTCAAGGCATTTTCATTGGCCTCAGCACCAGAATTACAAAGAAACAAGGTATAGTCGGTCTTACCCGAAACTTCACCTAATTGTTTCGCTAATTGTTGTTGAATAGGGATCATGATTGAATTGGAATAGAATCCAATTTTATTCAACTGATCCGTGATACTTTTCACATAATGTGGATGGGTATGGCCAATGGAGATAACAGCATGACCTCCATATAGATCCAAATATTCAGTTCCTTGTTCATCCCAAACAGTAGAGCCTTGCGCTTTTACGATGTTGATAGGGTTAACAGGATAAACGTTAAATAGTTCCATGAAATGAAATAAATATGCTAAAGTTTAGTTTTTCAAATGTACAAATAATTAAATAGCTGAACTTACTATAAAAGCGTATAAAATAAAAAAGTCCTCTTGGATAAGAGGACTTTTCTATGATTCGTTTAAAGATTATTCATCAACTTTTTTTCCGCCGTCTAATTCGGCTTTAAGTTTTTCTAATTCTTCAAATTTTCCATCTGCAGCTAATTGTGCTTGTTCAGCCCAAGTAGTTGGATCTGCAGTGTTAAAGTTAGAACCAGCTTCAGTTAAGATTTCTTTAACTTTCTCAGCATCAGTTTTAGCTAATTCAGCGTAAGTTGCAATACCAGCAGCTGCTAATACTTCTGCAATCTTAGGACCGATACCTTCAACAATGGTTAAATCATCGCCAGCTTTAGTAGCTTTTGCCTCTTTTGATTCAGTTGTTGGAGTAGCTTTCTTTTTAGCAGAACCACGACGTCGAGTAGATTTTTTCTCAGTTTGAACAGTTTTACCGTAGATTTCGTTGTAATCAACTAATTCGATAAATGCCATTTCTGCGTTGTCACCCAAACGGTTCTCTAATTTAATGATACGAGTGTAACCTCCTGGACGTGATGCCACTTTTTCTGAAATCTCGCGGAACAAGATAGAAACTGCATCTTTGTCTTTCAAGTAAGCGAATACCGTACGACGTGAGTGTGTAGTGTCGTTTTTAGATTTTGTAATCAAAGGCTCCACATAAGTACGTAACGCTTTTGCTTTTGCTAAAGTCGTAGTAATACGTTTGTGTTTGATCAATGAAGTCGCCATGTTAGCTAACATCGCCTTACGGTGACTGTCAGTGCGGCCTAAGTGATTTACTTTTTTTCCGTGTCTCATTTTAGTTTTGATTTTGTGCGTACCGTTCTTTTTCTATGGACTGTAGTCCATATACTCCGGAGGAATTACGCAGCAGGTCGCTTATATTATTTAATTATTATTCTTCGTCCAATTTGTATTTAGACAGGTTCATACCAAATGATAAACCTTTTGATTTAACTAACTCTTGAATTTCGCTCAATGATTTTTTACCAAAGTTGCGGAATTTCAACATATCAGCTACATCATATGTAACCAATTCAGCTAAAGTGCGGATATCAGCAGCTTTCAAACAGTTCAATGCACGAACTGAAAGGTCTAAGTCTACTAATTCTGTTTTCAAGATCTTACGCATGTGTAAGATTTCCTCGTCAACTACTTTAGTTTCTTCTTTAGTTTGTGACTCTAACAACATGTTTTCGTCAGAGAACAACATAAAGTGTTGGATCAAGATTTTAGCTGCTTCTTTCAAAGCATCTTCTGGATGAATAGAACCATCAGTAGAGATATCTAACAACAATTTCTCGTAGTCAGTCTTTTGCTCTACACGGTAGTTCTCAATGGTATATTTTACATTCTTAATTGGAGTGTAGATTGAGTCAATCGCAATTACTCCAACAGGACCATCAACCACTTTATTTTCCTCTGCATTAACGTATCCGCGGCCTTTTGCAACTGACAATTCAACTTCTACAGTTACTGAACTATCCATGTTACAGATGACCAAATCAGGATTCAATACAGTAAAATTATTGGAAAACTTCGTAATATCACCAGCTGTAAATTGATCTTGACCATTGATAACCACAAAGATCTTCTCGTTATCGCCTTGCTCACCTGATTTCTGGAAACGTACTTGTTTCAAGTTCAAGATGATCTCTGTAACGTCTTCTACTACGCCTTTAATCGTAGAGAATTCGTGCGACACGCCTGAAAATCTTACCGACGTAATTGCATATCCTTCTAAAGAGGACAATAAAATACGGCGTAAAGCATTACCAATAGTAACTCCAAAACCTGGCTCTAGTGGACGAAATTCAAAGGTACCATCAAAATCAGTTGATTTCTGCATGATAACTTTATCCGGTCTTTGAAATGCTAAAATTGCCATTTATGTTCTTTTAAGTTTATTTACTATTTATGAAAACAACAACATGCATCTATGACAATGCATGTTGTTATTAATTATTATTTAGAGTATAACTCTACAATTAAGTTCTCTTTAATGTTTTCTGGAATATCAGCTCTTTCAGGGAAATTAACGAATGTTCCTGTAAGTTTGTCTGCATCCCAATCCAACCAGCTGAATTTGTTGATTTTTCTTCCAGCTACTGAGTTTACGATTGCCTCTAATGATTGAGAACGCTCGCGAACTGCAATAACATCACCTGGACGGATACTGTATGATGGAATGTTAACTACTTGACCGTTAACAGTAATGTGCTTGTGCGAAACTAATTGACGAGCAGATGAACGTGTAGGAGCGATGCCTAAACGGTAAACGATGTTATCTAAACGTGCTTCTAATAATTTCAAGAAGTTCTCACCTGTAACACCTTGTTTTGCTGCTGCCTTAGCAAATAGGTTAGCGAATTGACGCTCTAATACACCGTAAGTGTATTTTGCTTTTTGCTTTTCTAACAACTGAATTGCGTATTCAGATTGTTTTCCTCTTCTTTTTGATGGTCCGTGCTGACCTGGAGGATAATTCTTTTTTTCTAATGCCTTATCTGGGCCGAAAATTGGCTCTCTAAATTTACGAGCTATTTTGGACTTAGGTCCTGTATATCTTGCCATTTCTTATTCTGTTTGAAGTATCAATCAGCCTATAGCTGACGAATCTTATCTTAAACAAATCTGTTATTAAACTCTTCTGCGTTTTGGAGGACGACAACCGTTGTGAGGAAGTGGAGTAATATCCTTGATCGTGGTTACGTCGATACCAATACCTTGCAATGAACGGATAGCTGACTCACGTCCAGCGCCCGGACCTTTTACGAAAACTTCAACTTTACGCAATCCTAAATCATGTGCAACTTTACCACAGTCTGATGCAGCTTGTGATGCAGCGTATGGAGTGTTCTTTTTAGAACCTTTAAAGCCCATTTTACCAGCTGATGACCATGAAATTGTTTGACCTTGATTGTTAGTCAAAGTTACGATGATGTTGTTAAAAGTAGCGTTGATATGAGCTTGTCCTACAGGCTCGATAACTACGATACGTTTTTTAGTAACTTTTTTACTTTTAGCCATTTCTTACTTATTATTTAGTAGCTTTTTTCTTGTTTGCAACTGTCTTACGTTTACCTTTTCTGGTACGAGAGTTATTCTTAGTACGTTGTCCACGAACTGGAAGGTGTTTACGGTGGCGTAATCCACGGTAACAACCAATATCCATTAAACGTTTAATGTTCAACTGAACCTCTGAACGTAAAGCGCCTTCTACCTTAATCTCATCATTGATGATTGTACGGATAGCTGCTAATTGATCATCATTCCATTCTTGAACCTTTACATCTTGACTGATGCCTGCTTTCTCTAGGATATAAGCAGCAGTAGAACGACCAATACCGAAAATATAGGTAAGGCCAATGATGCCTCTTTTGTTTTTAGGTAAATCTATACCTGAGATCCTTGCCATATAATATTTTAAGCGATTATGTTAAAATTAACCCTGACGTTGTTTGAACTTAGGGTTCTTTTTATTGATTACAAATACTTTTCCTTTACGACGGATAATCTTACAATCCGCACTACGTTTTTTTATTGATGCTCTAACTTTCATTACAGTAAATTTTTAAAAGCTATTTTATTGAAGAAACTTACGTTTACTTATAGCGGTATGTAATTCTTCCTTTTGTTAAGTCGTATGGTGACATCTCTAACTTCACTTTGTCACCTGGTAATATTTTAATATAATGCATGCGCATTTTCCCAGAGATATGTGCAATGATTTCATGCCCATTCTCTAATTCTACGCGAAACATCGCGTTAGAAAGCGCTTCTTTGATTATGCCGTCTTGCTCAATCGAGGCTTGTTTAGCCATATAATCTATTATTTTAAATGATGATATACCCGCAAACAGGAGTGCAAAGATAAATAAAATAATTGAATACCAACTACTTTTTATTTAAAACTTTCTCTATCGCGTCAAAATTCAAAAGCACGTCCGGACTACCTTTTCTGATCGCCACCATCTGTTCAAAGTGTGCAGAAAGCTTTCCATCAACTGTACTCACTGTCCAACCATCATCCCAGAACTTGACCCCCGCCTTACCGGCATTGATCATCGGTTCGATACAGATTACCAATCCTTCTTCCAACTTCGGACCTGAACCACGTTTCCCGTAATTCGGAACCTCAGGTTTTTCGTGCAAATGAAAACCAACTCCATGACCTACCAATTCACGAACAATCCCATAGCGATATGGTGTTACATATTCCTGAACGGCAGCTGAAATATCGCCGACACGTTTCCCTGCGATTGCTTGATCGATCCCCGCTTGCAACGAACCTTTTGTTACTTCTAACAATTGTTTCGCCTCCTCAGAAATCTCTCCTACAGCAAAAGTATAAGCAGAATCACTGATAAAACCATTCAAATTCACCCCTCCGTCAACCGTTACGATATCCCCATCTTTCAGAACATAGTCACTCGGAAATCCGTGCACGACCTGGTCGTTCACAGAAATACACAATGAATAAGGAAAGCCTTGATAGTTCAAGAAAGCTGGAGTCCCTTTATGATCTTTAATAAAATCAAAGGCAAACTTATCTAGGGATAAGGTCGTGATGCCCGGTTTTACTAATCCTGCAATTTCAGCAAGTAACTGCGAGAGTACATTTGCTGACTCTCGCACTTGCTCAATTTCATCTGCTGTTTTATAATATACTTTAGACATTCAAAATTATAATGCGGATTGATCATAGCCTTCAACTGTAGTCGCAGTGCTTCTACCTTTGACGCGGCCTGTTTTCATCAACCCATCATAATGACGCATTAACAAATGACTCTCAATTTGCTGAATCGTATCCAGTACAACACCTACTAAGATCAATAGGGATGTACCACCATAGAAATGCGCAAATTGATTGTTTACTCCAAATAATGTTGCAATTGCCGGCAAGATCGCAATGATCGCCACAAATACAGCACCAGGGAAGGTAATATGTGATATTACGTTGTCGATAAACAAGTTGGTCTCATAACCTGGCTTAATGCCCGGAATAAAACCACCGTTCTTCTTCATGTCCTCAGACATCTGCTGTGGGTTCACCATAATCGCTGTATAGAAGAAGGTAAATGCAATGATCAACAAGGCAAATACCACATTATACGTTACGGATGTATAGTTACTCAACGAGTTCAGGAAATCTGACTGGACGTTCGGGAAGAACTGGGTCAACGACATCGGTAAAAACATAATCGCCTGAGCGAAAATGATTGGCATTACACCCGCCGCATTTACCTTTAAAGGAATGTATTGACGCACACCACCAATCTGTTTGTTACCAACGATTTTCTTCGCGTATTGTACAGGGATCTTACGAACACCTTGTACAACCAAGATCGTGAAGATCACGACGAAAAACAGAGCGACAAACTCCAATAACAATGGAATAGGACCACCACCACTCGGGCTCATTCTGGATGCCCACTCTGCAGTAATACCTGCAGGAAGCTGAGCAATAATACCAGCCATAATGATTAATGAAATACCATTACCAATTCCTTTATCGGTAATCTTTTCACCTAGCCACATCACAAACAATGTACCCGCTGTCAAAACAACTGCTGATAGAATGGAGAACATTGGATCCGCAATAGTCTTAGCTTCTGGTCCGATTTGAGTCTTCACATAGGCTACGGCTTGAACCAACGTAATCGCTACGGTAAGGTAACGAGTGATGTTGTTCATTTTCTTACGGCCAGATTCACCTTCTTTCTGCATCTTTTGAAAAGCAGGAACAGCAATCCCCAATAGCTGAACTACGATAGATGCCGAGATATAAGGCATTACACCAAGAGCAAAGATCGCCGCACGGGAGAAGGATCCCCCAGCAAACATATTGATCAAGTTCATGATGTCATTACCACCTTCTCTGTTTACTACCAACGCTTCTGGATTGACACCTGGTAAAACCACGTGACAACCAACGCGGTATATTAAAAGAAATAGTAACGTATTAAGAATACGGTTACGTAATTCTTCTATCTTCCATATATTGGTTAAGGTTGTGATTAGTTTCTTCATGTATTATTACAATTTAACGATAGAACCACCTGCTGCTTCGATAGCTTTTTGTGCTGAAGCTGAAAATGCATGGGCCTTTACTTCTACTTTTGCGCTGAACTCGCCACGACCTAAGATTTTAATCAAGTCATTTTTTGAAACTAATCCGTGCTCTTTCAAAGTATCGAAATCTACAGTGGTTAAGCTGTATTTCTCAACGATAGCTTGTAAAACATCTAAGTTAACACCTACATATTCTACACGGTTGATGTTCTTAAAACCAAATTTAGGTACACGACGTTGAAGAGGCATTTGACCACCTTCGAAACCGATCTTCGTAGAGTTACCTGAACGGGAACCTGCTCCTTTGTGACCACGTGTTGATGTACCACCACGGCCAGATCCTTGTCCACGACCAATACGTTTTTTAGTTTTAATTGAACCAGCTGCTGGTTTTAGATTACTTAAGTTCATTTTTAATCAAATTGTGCTACGCCTTCGCTCTCACTAAACAGGCCTTAGCATTCCATAAATTTATTAACAAAGAATGGAAAGGAAGTGAGTATCCTTTCCATCTATTCTTATTAAATGGACTCTACAGCCACTAGGTGGTTCACTTTACGAACCATACCAATGATTGCTGCTGTAGCTTCAACTTCTACCGAATGGTTGATCTTTTTCAAACCTAATGCTTCGATAGTTTTCTTTTGGCGCTCGCTTCTGTCGATAACGCTCTTTATCTGGGTGATTTTAATTTTTGCCATGATATTAACCGTTAAATACTTTGTTTAAATCGACACCACGTGTTTGCGCTACTGTATATGCGTCACGCATATTAGCTAATGCATCGATCGTTGCTTTTACCACGTTGTGTGGGTTTGAAGAACCTAATGATTTTGCTAATACGTCTGTAATGCCTGCAGACTCCAATACCGCACGCATAGCACCACCTGCCAATACTCCGGTACCACTTACAGCTGGTTTGATCAAAACTGAACCACCTGAATATTTACCGTATTGCTCGTGAGGTACTGTACCTTTGATAATAGGAACCTTTACTAAGTTTTTCTTTGCATCATCGATACCTTTAGTGATAGCTTCAGTAACCTCTTTAGCTTTTCCTAATCCGTATCCTACGATACCGTTCTCATCTCCAACTACAACAATAGCTGAGAAACTGAAGGTACGACCACCTTTGGTCACCTTGGCTACGCGCTGGATGCTTACTAAGCGATCTTTTAATTCGATTTCGCTTGATTTTACTCTTTTAATATTGCTTAATGCCATTTTCTTCTTTAATTAAAAGTCTAAACCGCCTTCGCGAGCACCTTCAGCCAATGATTTGATACGGCCATGGTATAAGTACCCATTACGGTCAAAAACTACTTTGCTAATTCCTGCTGCAACCGCTTTCTCAGCAACTAATTTACCTACTTCTTTCGATTGATCTACTTTGTTTCCTGATCCAGCAAACTCTTTTGACAAAGTGGATGCTGAAGCAATTGTTTTACCAGTTGTATCGTCGATGATCTGTGCGTAGATGCCTTTGTTACTTCTAAAAACCGTCAAACGAGGACGTTCAGTTGATCCAGCCAGGTGTTTTCTAATTCCTTTTTTGATTCGCTCTCTGCGAGTTGATTTAATTCCTGCCATGGTTATTATTTTTTAGCTGATTTACCTGCTTTTCTTCTCAATACTTCACCTGCAAACTTGATACCTTTACCTTTGTATGGCTCTGGCTTACGGAAGCTACGGATTTTCGCCGCTACTTGACCGATCAATTGTTTGTCGATAGATTCCAAAGTGATAGTTGGGTTCTTACCCTTATCAGCAGTTGTTGTTACTTTAATTTCCTGTGGCAATACGAATACAATCTGGTGAGAGAAACCTAAAGTTAACTCTAGCGTATTACCTGTGTTTGCTGCACGGTAACCAACACCAACTAGTTCTTGGGTAGTTTTGTATCCCTCGGTTACACCTACAACCATATTGCTCAATAGGGCGCGGTATAATCCATGTAATGCTTTGTGCTTCTTTTGTTCTGTTGAACGTGACACTACGATATTACCATCTTCTTCTTTAACGGTAATGTCGCGGTCTACTTGTTGTGTTAATTCACCTTTAGGGCCTTTAACAGTTACCAGATTCTTATCTGATACTGTAACCGTTACACCAGAAGGTATAGCGATAGGCGCTTTTCCAATTCTTGACATTCTGTGCTTTTTCCTAGATTAATAAATGTAACATAAAACCTCTCCACCAACGTTTTGTACGGCAGCTTCTTTGTCTGACATTACTCCTTTCGAAGTAGACAAAATCGCAATTCCTAAACCGTTTAATACACGAGGGATGCTGTCAACACTTGCATACTTTCTTAAACCAGGTTTACTCACACGTGTCAATGTGCGAATAGCCGGTACTTTGCTAATTGGATGGTATTTCAAGGCAATCTTGATGGAACCTTGAGGACCTTCTTCAATAAATTTGTAGTTAGCAATGTAACCTTTGTCGAAAAGAACTTTTGTGATTTCTTTTTTAAGGTTCGATGCAGGAATTTCAACAACCCTGTGGTTGGCCTTGATGGCATTCCTTACTCGGGTAAGGTAATCCGCTATTGGATCTGTATTCATTATGTATAAAATTGTGATAATGGTTTCCATGACTAACCGAAGCCACAGACCTTTTATCGGTTAAAATATTGCATTGCAAAAAAAACCCGATAAACCACAGTTCGTGGTTTATCCGGGCAAAAGTAATTATATTTTTTTGATTACCAAGAAGCTTTTTTCACTCCCGGGATTTTTCCGTCTAAGGCCATCTCACGGAATGTTACACGGGAGATACCGAATTGACGCATATATCCTTTTGGACGTCCAGTTAATTTACAACGGTTGTGCAATCTTACTGGTGACGCATTCTTTGGTAATTTATCTAAAGCTGCATAATCACCTGCTGCTTTTAAAGCCGCACGTTTCTCTGCAAATTTTGCTACTAATTTCTGACGCTTTACTTCGCGTGCTTTTAATCCTTCTTTAGCCATTGTTATTCGTGTTTTGGTTTTTGAATGGTAAACCGAATTGTTTCAATAATTCTAAAGCTTCGATATCGTTCTTAGCTGAAGTTACGAAAGTGATATCCATACCTTGGATCTTGTTGATCTTGTCAATGTTGATCTCAGGGAAGATGATCTGCTCAGTAATACCCAAATTGTAGTTACCATGTCCATCAAATCCTTTATCGTTGATTCCACGGAAGTCACGGATACGTGGTAAAGAAACCGCGATTAAACGATCTAAGAATTCGTACATATTGTTGTCACGTAAAGTTACGCGAGCACCAATTGGCATACCTTTACGCAATTTGAAGTTCGAGATATCTTTCTTGGATTTCGTAGGAACTGCTTGCTGACCAGTGATCGTCGTCAATTCTGTGATAGAGTTGTCGATCAATTTCTTGTCTGCTGTAGCGGCACCAATACCTTGTGATACTACGATTTTCTCCAGTTTAGGAACTTGCATAACGCTCTTATACTGGAATTTTTCCTTAAGCGCTGTACGGATATCTTCCGCATATTTCGCTTTTAATCTTGGTACGTAAGTCATTATTTAATTTCCTCCCCTGATTTTTTTGCGTAACGAACTATTTTACCATCTGCATTAACTTTACGTCCAACACGGGTAGGATTACCTGTCTTAGGATCGATTAAAGCTAAGTTAGAGATGTTGATTGCAGCTTCTTTCTCGATGATACCACCGTTCGGGTTAGCTGCGCTAGGTTTAGTGTGTTTCTTAACAATGTTAGCGCCTTCAACAACCGCTCTGTTAGTTTCAATAATAACTTGTAATACTTTACCTTGAACACCTTTAGAGTTACCAGCGATAACTTTCACTAAATCTCCACTTTTGATCTTGATCTTGTGAGTAGTTTTGTTTGTTTTCTTTGCCATAATTATAAAACCTCCGGTGCTAATGATACAATTTTCATGAACTGTTTCTCACGCAATTCTCTGGCAACTGGGCCGAAGATACGTGTTCCGCGTGGTTCATCGTTATTATTTAACAATACTGCAGCGTTGTCATCGAAGCGAATGTAAGAACCATCTTTACGACGGATCTCTTTTTTCGTACGTACTACAACTGCTTTTGAAACTGATCCTTTTTTCACGTTTCCTGAAGGTAGTGCGCTCTTAACGGTAACAACAATTTTATCACCGATAGATGCATAACGCTTGCGCGTACCGCCTAACACACGGATTACTAAAACTTCTTTAGCTCCGCTGTTGTCAGCTACATTTAGTCTTGATTCCTGTTGTACCATTATTTAGCCCTTTCTAAAATTTCTACTAATCTCCAGTTCTTAGTTTTACTCAGCGGACGTGTCTCCATAATTAATACCGTATCGCCGATACCGCAGGTATTTTGTTCGTCATGAGCTTTAAATTTAGTAGTTTTCTTAACGAATTTACCGTAAATAGGGTGCTTTACTTTACGTTCAACAGCCACTACGATAGATTTGTCCATCTTGTTGCTAACTACTAAGCCGATTCTTGTTTTTCTTAAATTTCTTTCCATTTCGACTTTAATTTTATGCCTCAGCGGCTGTTTCAGATTTTGCTGCATTAGTACGCTTTGAAATCTCGGTAGAGATACGAGCGATAGTTTTGCGAGCTGCTTTGATCACGTTTGGATTCTCAATAGCAGAAACAGCATGTGCAAATTTCAATTTGTTCAAGGCAGCTTTCTCTTCAGCAAGACGAGCTGTTAAATCCTCAGTTGATAATTCTACGATTTCTGAATTTTTCATTTTTCAATTTGTTGTGCCGGGTTATCTCGAGTGTTAAGCGGCCTTACTGGTAACGGCAGTAAGGCTGAACTCTTGACATTACCGACGATTATTATGCTTCAACGTAATCTCTACGTATCACAAATTTCGTTTGAACCGGTAATTTTTGTGCAGCTAAGCGTAATGCTTCTTTAGCGATTTCCAATGGAACGCCTTCTGCCTCAAATAACATACGGCCTGGGCGCACTACGGCTACCCAATATTCTGGAGCACCCTTACCTTTACCCATACGTACCTCTGCAGGTTTCTTGGTAACAGGTTTGTCAGGGAAAATGCGGATCCAAACTTGTCCTTCACGCTTCATATAACGTGTTACCGCAATACGAGCTGCCTCAATCTGACGGCTTGTGATCCATGCTGGTTCCATTGATTTGATACCGAAAGATCCGAAAGCTAATTCCGCTCCACGAGTGGCATTACCTTTCATGCGGCCTTTCTGCATCTTTCTGAACTTCGTTCTTTTTGGCTGTAACATGTTCGTATTTTTTTAAATCTGTTGAACAGATAATCTAAATCTTGTTATTAATTAATCTCTTTTACCTCCACGGTTGTTGTCACGGCGTCCGCCACGGTTTCCACCGCGACCTCCACGGTTGTCACGACGGTTGTTGTTATCACCACCTTCGTTGCCACCACGTGATTTTACGCCTGATGCTTGACCAATGTTTGGAGATAAATCTCTCTTACCGTAAACTTCACCTTTACAGATCCAAACTTTTACGCCAATCTTACCGTAAGTTGTCAATGCTTCTGCTAATGCATAATCGATATCTGCACGCAATGTGTGTAGAGGAGTTCTTCCTTCTTTGTACTGCTCGGTACGTGCCATCTCAGCACCACCTAAACGACCTGAACACATTACCTTGATACCTTCTGCTCCCATACGCATTGTAGATGCAATCGCAGTCTTCATTGCACGACGGAATGAAATACGTGCCTCTAATTGCTTAGCAATGCCTTCTGCAACTAGTTTTGCGTCTAATTCTGGGCGTTTGATCTCAAAAATGTTGATCTGAACATCTTTCTTAGTTAATTTCTTTAACTCTTCTTTGATCTTATCAACTTCTTGACCACCTTTACCAATTACGATTCCTGGACGTGCAGTATGGATCGTTACAGTGATACGTTTCAACGTTCTCTCAATAACAACTTTTGCTACACCGCCTTTTGCGATACGTACAGAAAGATATTTTCTTATTTTTTCGTCCTCAACCAACTTATCAGAATAGTTGTTGCCTCCGAACCAATTAGAATCCCATCCTTTGATGATTCCTAATCTGCTACCTATTGGATTTGCTTTTTGTCCCATTCTTAATATAATTAGTTGTTAACGTTATTAATACTGTCTACTACCAAAGTTACATGGTTTGAACGCTTGCGAATTCTATAGCCACGACCTTGTGGTGCTGGACGTAATCTCTTCAATTGACGACCGCCACCTACAGATACTTCCTTAACAAACAATCCACCGTCTTCTACTGAAGAACCCTCGTTGTGAGCTTCCCAGTTCTTGATCGCTGATAATAATAATTTCTCAACGCGGATTGAAGCTTCTTTTCCTGAATGTTTAAGGATGTAAAGTGCGTTCTCTACTTTCTGTCCACGGATAAGATCCACTACTAGACGCATCTTACGAGGTGAAGTAGGGCAATTCAATAACTTGGCAGTAGAAGCTCCTCCTACTTGAGCTTTTGCCTGCTCCTTGCGCTGCTTAATTAAAACAGACTTTTTGAGTTTTTTTGTTGCTTCCATTACCTATTATTTTTTCTTTTCTGCGTGGCCTCTGAAAGTACGCGTAGGCGCAAATTCACCAAGCTTGTGACCAACCATATTTTCTGTTACATAAACCGGAATGAATTTATTCCCGTTGTGCACTGCGAAGGTATGACCAACAAAATCAGGTGAAATCATTGATCTACGAGACCAAGTTTTGATTACTGATTTCTTGTTTGTTTCATTCATAGAAAGAACTTTTCTTTCTAAGTTGTGATCGATATAAGGACCTTTTTTAATTGAACGAGCCATTATTTTTTCCTTCTCTCAATGATGTAACGATTCGATGTTTTCTTCTTGTAGCGTGTTTTGTAGCCTTTAGCTAATACACCTGTGCGTGAGCGTGGGTGACCTCCTGATGAACGTCCTTCACCACCTCCCATAGGGTGATCAACCGGGTTCATCGCAACACCACGAACTCTAGGACGACGACCTAACCAACGTTTACGACCTGCTTTACCCAATACTTGGTTTGCTTTCTCTGCGTTCGATACCGAACCGATCGTAGCAACACATGTCAATAAAATCATACGAGTCTCGCCTGAAGGCAATTTGATAATAGCATACTTACCATCACGTGCAGACAATTGTGCATATGTACCTGCTGAACGTGCAATGGAACCACCTTGTCCTGGATTCAACTCAATGTTGTGGATGATCGAACCCAATGGGATGTTTGCCAATGGCATAGTATTACCTACTTCTGGGGCTACTGATTCGCCTGCAATCACTGTCTGACCTACTGTTAATCCAGCTGGTGCAATGATGTAACGTTTCTCTCCATCTGCGTAGTGCAATAAAGCAATACGTGCAGTACGATTTGGATCGTACTCAATGGTAGCAACTTTTGCAGGGATATCTTTTTTATCGCGTTTGAAATCTATTAATCGGTATGATTTTTTGTGTCCCCCACCGATGTAACGCATAGTCATTTTACCGGAGTTATTACGACCACCTGATTTCTTGATGCTAACTACTAATGATTTCTCAGGTACGTTAGTTGTAACGTCTGAATAATCAGCACCTACTCTGAAGCGAGTACCAGGGGTAACCGGTTTGAATCTTTTAACTGCCATTTCTTATTATAGTGTACTGTAAAAGTCAATAGTTTCACCATCTTTAACTGTAATGATGGCCTTTTTATATTTAGGGCTTCTTCCGGATACAAATCCTGCTTTAGTGTAACGGCTTTTTGCCTTACCTGCAACAACTGCTGTGTTTACTGCTAATACAGTAACACCAAACATTTGCTCTACTGCAGCTTTGATTTGAATCTTGTTTGCTCTATGATCTACTTTGAAAGCGTAACGGTTTAATTTTTCCGTTAACAATGAAGCTTTCTCAGTTAAAATAGGTTTTTTGATAATCTCCATATTATTTAGCGAATGCTTCCTCCAAAGTTTTAACAGAATCAGCAGTTAACAATAATTTCGTAGCGTTCAATACATCATATGTATTCAAATCTGATGCTACGATAACTTTTGCTTTCTTCAAGTTTCTGCTTGATAAATAAACATTGTTATTGTATGCTGGCAATACCAATAAGGTTTTCTCGTCAGCAAGGTTTAACGCATTAACTAAAGCAACGTAGTTCTTAGTTTTGATCGAATCGAAGTTAACTTCATCCAATACCACAACATTGTTCTCTTGTGCTTTGTAAGATAATGCAGATTTACGTGCTAATTGCTTTAATTTTTTGTTCAATTTGAAGCTATAGTCACGAGGTTGAGGACCGAATACACGACCACCACCGTTAAACAATGGAGATTTGATAGAACCCGCACGAGCACCACCTGTTCCTTTTTGTTTGTGTAATTTACGAGTTGAACCCGCGATCTCATTACGTTGTTTTGATTTGTGTGTACCTTGGCGTTGGTTCGCTAAGTATTGTTTCACATCTAAATAGATCGCATGGTCGCTTGGCTTTACACCGAATACTGACTCAGGAAGTTGCACCTTGGCACCTGTTTCTTTTCCTGATAAATTTAATACTTTAACTTCCATCTCTACTATTTGTCTACGATTACATATGAACCCTTAGCTCCTGGTACGGAACCACTAACAACAATTAGGTTTTGTTCTGCGTAAACTTTCAAAATCTGTAAGTTTTGAACTTTTACTCTCTCGCCACCTGTACGACCCGCCATACGCATTCCTTTGAATACTCTTGAAGGCCAAGATGAAGCTCCCAATGAACCCGGCGCACGTAGTCTGTTGTGCTGACCGTGAGTCGCACCACCTACACCACCAAAGCCATGACGCTTCATTACACCTTGAAATCCTTTACCTTTTGAAGTACCGACTACATCTACGTACTCGCCTTCTTCAAATAAAGTAACATCAACGATGTCTCCTAGTTGCTTCTCATCTGTGAAAGTTTTGAATTCAACTAGTTTACGCTTAGGACTAACTCCTGCCTTTGCAAAATGTCCTTTTAGAGGAGCCGTCGTGTTCTTTTCCTTAGCTTCATCAAAGCCAAGTTGAACTGCCGAATAACCATCCTTCTCTTCCGTACGTATCTGCGTAACCACGCACGGCCCAGCCTCGATTACTGTACAAGGGATATTCTTCCCTTCAGCATTGAACAGGCTGGTCATTCCTACTTTTTTACCAATAATTCCTGACATGTTATAAATTAATTAATTAAACGTCCATCGAAGCAGTAGGGCTTCGCTCAAGACACAATTCCCCATTTAGGGACTGCAAAAGTACAAACAATTTTATAACTATCAAACAGTTAGTCAATTATTTTTAAAAAAAATAGCCCCGGTTTTTTTCCGGGGCTCCAAATCTTCTGCTTTTTATATTTTTATGGCAGGGCCTCCATCCAAAAGTCGCTGATACCGAACCAAGGCTTCTACATAATAATAGTCCGCATAGGTCAAGGGTACATCAACCTCCGAATCCAATGGCAATGCCCCTACGCTATGTTCCAATAAATAGCCCCCATTCGTACCTTTCTTCGCAAAATAAGCGCTTGAAGACAAACTTTTAAGCATGCCTTCCGCCTTGCGCAGATACGTTGTCGATTCTTTGCCCTTGGTATATTGGGAGAGCTCGATCAATGCCGATGCCGTGATCGCTGCAGCTGAGGCATCCCTCAAGCTTCTCCTGGAATAGGTCTTATCGTCTGCAGGAATCTTATCCTTATCAAAATCCCAATACGGAACCAGGTCTTCCGGAAGGTTAGGGCTCTTCAACATATAGTCCGCAATCTTTTTCGCCTGATCTAAATAGGCCTTATCCTTGGTTTCCCTGTACATCATCGTATAGCCATACAGACCCCAAGCCTGTCCCCTCGCCCATGCCGACTCATCAGCCGCACCCTGTGCGGTTTGCTTGGCAAGCACCGATCCAGTCTGAGGATCATAATCGATCACATGGTAAGAACTGTTATCCTTACGGAAATGGTTCTTTATGGTTGTGTTCGCATGGGTGATCGCTATATCGGAATATTTCTTGTTGCCGGTGGTCTTTGCCATCTGCATCAGGAACTCTAGGTTCATCATATTGTCAATGATCACGGGGAATTTCCAAACATTATGGTCCCAGGAACGGATGGTCTTGGTCGTCGGGTTAAAGCGGCTGCTCAATGATTCGGCTCCATTCTTCAGGATCGGCTGGTATTTGCTACTGTCACCTGTCAATCTCAATGCATTTCCAAAACTACAGAAAAGCATAAAGCCTAAATCGTGGGTCCCTTTATTGAACTGTTCTTTTTCGAGATCCTTTAACTTATCAAGGCCTGCCTGTTTGAGTTTAGGGTCCGAGGTAGCTTCTCCAAGGTAAAGTAAGGTGCCGGGGTAAAATCCAGAACACCACCAACCAGAATTGGAGAATTCTTGCTTGCCAGCTTCAAAAGTTTTTGGAAATTTATGCTCAGGAACAACGGAAACTAAATTTTGGTATTGTTCAGCGGAAGCCTTAAGCTGATCATCAATAAATTTGGAACTCAGTTTCAGGTCATGCTCCTGCCCGACTGAAACCTGCAATGAAATCAAGCAAACGGCTAATGTTGAAAATAGGCCTTTCATATCTACGGTTTTTTATAAATTGTTATTCTTTAGGAATAACAAAATACTCATATAAAAACAAAAAAAAGCAATTATTTACTACAACGTTTTCATATTGGGTCAAATCGAACTAAATTCAAGAAACTTTCCCATGGTTTCCATGCCTATACTTATTTAAGATTTCAGTATCCATCAAGCACCCTCGACTAGATTCGGACCTTGTTCGGGACACATTCGGAATTTTCGCAAAATGAGTGAAATCAAATCGATGGTATATTCGGAGCAAACTGCAAAATTTCCCGAACATGCCTCGAATGAGACCCGACCATGACCTGGAAAAATCCAATAAAAAAGGACAATGAAAAATCATTGTCCCCTTAATAAATCTTTAAGTTCTGGATTAGTATTGTCCTGTATTCAGCATCACCAAAGTACAAGCTTCTACGACTTCAATGCCATTCGCTCTAGCTTTGTCAGCTAGCTCTGCATTTTCTGCACCTGGATTGAAAATAATACGCTTCGGCTTGGTCTTCAAGATATAATCATAGTATTGAGGCTGATTTTGCGGACCTACATATAAGGTCATCGTATCTATGTCAGTATGAATGTCCTCTGCAGGTTCGATCTCTACGCCAGCAACTTTCCCAGTTTTACGTCCAACATTCACGATTGGATGTCCTTTTCTAGCCAATTTATTGGCAACCAAATACGAATATCTTGCCGGGTTGGTACTCGCACCTAAAATCAAGGTCTTTTTCATATATTGTTGTTAGGTTTTCTTAATTTACTAATTCTCCACTTGAGTTATATGCATTTTGTCTCAAAATAGGCATTTCTAAGATTTTATACAAATCATCGAGGTGATTCAAACTGCCATTTGCCATATTTGTTAGCAAAACAATGGTCACATCGTTTTTCAGGTCGCGCACATAAAGGCTCTTGAAGCCATGCCACCAACCCGTATGATAGACGATAGGATTTTCGGGCGGACTAAAGGTACGCCAACCGTAACCATAACTGAATAGGCTGCGTTTTGCATCGCTTCTAGGCAAATACATCGAATCAAGAGTGGTCTTGTTCACCAAACGGCCTTCATTGATTGCCCTGTCCAATAGGTACATATCCTGGACGGTACTGTAAATACCCTTGTCGCCGACCGGACCATCTAAATAATTTCGCACTACCGAACGACGCCATACCTTATCATGTCCCATTACATTGGAAGGAGTTTTCTCGTACACGGCAGTAGAATATACCGCTGTATGCTTCATCCCTGCAGGATCGAAGATATTTTCCTTCATATAAACTGCAAAGTCTTTCCCCGTTACTTTTTCAATAATCGATGCAAGGACCATGAAGTTTGAGTTATTGTAATGGAACCTGCCATCTGGTGCTCCGTAGCGGTTAGGATGCTTTTCGATCAATAAGCTCATAGCATCCTGATTGGACATCGGTTTCTTGCGGTCTGGCCATGCTTCCTCCGAAAAGTAAACATAGTTTGGCAATCCCGAACGATGAGATAGCAGTTGGGCAATGGTAATCCCAGGATATGGGAAGTCAGGATAGAAATCGTTGACGGTATTTTCCATCTTCAGCTTTCCTTCCTGCACCAGCTTCATCACGCCTAATGCCGTGATAGGCTTGGACGCAGAAGCCAGCTCGAACTGCGAATTGATGTTCAGGCTATCTTTTAAAAGGTAATCGGCCCAACCAAAGGAATTCTGGTAAAGAATCTTTCCTTTTTTGGCTACCAATACATTCCCGTTAAATGCGGATTTCTTGTGTAGGTTTTGCATGAAAGCATCAATCTGCTTATCTGCTTTTGTGGAATCATAAATCAGTGCTACACTATCTTTTTTGGCCTGATCTATTTTTATCTCTTTTTGTTTTGCTTCTGGCGAAGAACAGGAGAACATCGCAAATGTCCCCAACCCCAATACGAATAATAAATTTTTTATTGACACGCTCCTAATCTGATTCTTTTAATGCTTATAATCTCTAATGATTATCAAGACAAATTACTATATATTGTGACAATTTACAATAAAAATTAGCTTTCTTTTGATAAAACTATAGTTACATTAAAGTATTGCCCCATTATCGATATTAATTCCTGATAATTACTAAACGGTTCAACTTTTCACTTATTGCAATTCGGCAAAAAATAAGGAAAGACAATTTAGGAGTTATGTTCTTTATGATGGAGGGCAGTATAAACACAAAAGCCAGCAAGATCTGCTGGCTTTTGTGTTTTTATGGATGCTTCGATTACGCTAATAAACGGATCGGAGCTTCGATAAGTCCTTTTAGAGTTTGAAGGAATTGAGCACCGGTAGCACCATCGACTACGCGGTGGTCACAACCTAATGTCAACTTCATGATGTTTCCAGGGACAACAGCTCCGTTTTTCACAACTGGAACCTGTTGGATGGCACCTACCGAAAGGATAGCGCCATCAGGTGAGTTGATGATCGATGTGAATTCATCGATACCAAACATACCTAAGTTAGAAACAGTGAAAGTTGATCCTTCCCAATCTGAAGGCTGTAGTTTTTTAGCTTTTGCTTTTTGTGCAAAGTCTTTCACTTCAGCAGAGATATGGGATAGTGATTTACCGTCAGCAAAACGAACCACTGGAACCAATAGACCATCTTCAACAGCCATGGCTACACCAATGTTTGTATGCTCGTTGTAACGGATCTTATCACCTAACCAAGATGAGTTCACGTTAGGGTGTTGTTTCAAGGCAACGGCTACCGCTTTTACAACGATATCGTTGAATGAAACTTTCACTGGAGCTACCTCATTGATCTGCGCGCGTGCAGCCATTGCATTGTCCATATCTACACTGATAGTCAGGTAGAAGTGTGGAGCAGTGAACAATGACTCAGACAATCTGCGAGCAATCGTTTTACGCATTTGGTTAACAGGTTTCTCAGTGAAACGCTCTTCGCCAACAAATTGAGGTAAGCTGATTGTTTTTGCTTCAGACTCGGCAGCTGGTGCAGCGGAAGCCGAAGCAGCAGGTGCTGCAGAAGGTTTGAAGTTTTCAACGTCTTTTCTTACGATACGTCCGTTTTCTGCAGAACCTTTCACTTGGCTCAAGTCAATACCTTTTTCCTTAGCAATTTTCTTAGCTAAAGGAGAAGCTTTGATTCTTGAATCACTTGATGAAGAGGATGCAGCAACAGGTGCATCAGACTTGCTTTCTTGAACAGCTGGTTTATCTTCTTCTTTCTTAGATTCAGATTTGGTACCTGCTGAAGATTTTTGGTTCAACAAAGGCGTTACATCGGTTCCTGCAGGACCTACGATAGCAATGATATCATTTACTTTCGCAGCTTGTCCAGCTTCTAGACCAACATATAACAAGGTACCATCAGCATAAGCCGTAACTTCCATAGTCGCTTTATCAGTTTCTACGTCCGCAATAGCATCGTCTGATTTAATGGTATCCCCTACTTTGAAGTTCCATTGAGCGATTACCCCTTCAGTCATGGTATCACTCAATAAAGGCATGGTAATAACAGTAACACCTAAGTCTTCTGCCGTTACATTGCTTCCTGAATCAGCTGGAGCAGCTTCTTCAGTTTTATCTTCTTTAGTTTCTTTTTTGGATTCTTCTTTTGGCTCTTCTTTCTTCTCAGCAGCAGCACCATCTCCTTTGATCAGAGACTCGTAATCTTCACCTTCTTCACCTAACACCGCAATTACAGAATCAATTGGAACTGCATCTCCCTCTTTAGGGCCGATATACAACAAAGTACCTTCTTGGTATGATTCGAAGTCCATTGTCGCTTTGTCAGTTTCAACCTCTGCAATAAGGTCTCCTGAGTTTACTTTATCACCAACTTTTTTGTGCCATTTAGCGATTACACCTTCAGTCATGGTGTCGCTCATTTTTGGCATTCTTACTACTTCAGCCATCGTTTAGGAATGTTCTATTTTAGTTAAAGTAATTATCATTAATTAATCCATGACAAAAGGATAGTCCTCTTGTACATAAACGTCTTTGTAGATGTCAGAAGCATCTGGGTATGGAGACTCCTCAGCAAATTTCACTGATTCATCAACGATTTTCTTCACTTTTGCTTCTACTTCATCAAACCAAGCTTGATCAGCATATTTATTCTCAACAATAGCATGCTTTACAGCAATAATTGGATCTCTTTCTTTGTATTCTTCCAACTCTTCCTTGGTACGGTATTTCGCTGGGTCAGACATCGAGTGTCCTTTGTAACGGTAAGTACGGATCTCTAAGAAAGTTGGGCCTTCACCTGCACGAGCACGTTGAACGGCTTCGTCCATAGCGTTGTGAACGGCTACTACATCCATACCATCTACAGGTGCACTTGGCATATCAAATCCAAGACCCATTTTGTAGATATCCTGCATGTTTGTGGTACGTTTTACAGAAGTCCCCATCGCATATCCGTTGTTTTCACAAACGAAAATTACAGGTAATTTCCATAACATCGCCATATTCAAGGTCTCGTTGAAAGCACCTTGACGTACAGCACCGTCACCCATATAACAGATGTTTACATTGTCTGTTCCTAAATATTTCTCTGCAAAAGCAATACCTGCACCTAAAGGAATCTGACCTCCTACGATACCGTGCCCTCCCATGAACTTATGTTCTTTGGAGAAGAAGTGCATCGAGCCGCCTTTACCTTTTGAACAGCCTGTAACTTTACCAAACAATTCCGCCATACAAGCATCTGCAGACACTCCCTTTGCCAAGGCATGGGCGTGGTCACGATATGCTGTAATCAAAGAATCTTCTGGTTTGATCACTGACATGGTACCCGCTACTACGGCTTCTTGACCAATGTATAGGTGACAAAATCCACGAATCTTTTGCTGTCCATAAAGCTGTCCAGATTTCTCTTCAAATTTGCGCATGAGCAGCATGGATTCATACCACTCTAGGTAGGTTTCTTTTGTTATAGGTGTTGAACTCATTTCTAAGTATTGAATTTCTTTACTAAACTGACCACAAATTTAATCAATATTAACGAGATTTTTGATAATTTTTAGTTTACATTTCACTGTTTTATACGGATTATGTCAAAATAATACCACAATCCGCAGCTCGCTCAGCAACTCCTCCTCCAATATGGAACAGACTAAAACATTGGCAAGAATGAATATATGGGGTTCATAATGGACTATCCGTCGCTGTAGTTTCTAGCGATAAAATAAAAGGCACAAAAAAAGCGGTCTCTTAGGACCGCTTCCATTATTTCAATTTTTCTATTAACTCCTCTATGGTCAATTTTTCCTGAACACCACTTTCCATGTTCTTCAAGGACAACTGACCTGATCCTGCTTCCTCATCTCCTACCAAAAGGACATAAGGTATTCCCTTGGAATCAGCATAACTCATTTGTTTCTTTAACTTCACTGCTGCCGGATAGAGTTCCACGGCAACACCTGCTTCTCTCAATCTATACAGCAAAGGCAAGGTATAGCCTTCTAATGACTCTTCGAAATTAACGATCAGCAGTTTTGTTCTTTCAGAACCTTCCTGAGGGAATAGATTTAATTCTTCCAAGACATCATAGATACGGTCTGCTCCGAATGAAACCCCTACCCCTGTTAGGTCTTTCAGCCCGAACATCCCAGTAAGGTCATCATAGCGGCCACCGCCTCCGATGCTTCCCATTTGCACCTCATTGGTTTTCACCTCAAAAATACAACCTGTGTAATAGTTCAACCCTCTGGCCAAGGTGATATCCACTTCGACGATCTTTTCAAGAAGATCTGCACGTCCAAATTTATTCAGGTATTCGAAAACTTCCTCAAGTTCAGCGATCCCTTTCATTCCGACTTCTGAATTTGAAAGCACGGACTTCATGGATGCTAGCTTATCGGCATTGGAACCTTGCAATTCGATGATCGGTTTAAGGACCGCTAAATCCTCATCCGTGAACCCTCGTTCAAGCAATTCTTTGTTCACCCCATCCAAACCTATCTTGTCTAGTTTGTCAATGGCTACCGTCATATCCACGATCAGCTCAGGTTTTCCTACCACTTCGGCAATCCCTGAAAGGATCTTTCTATTGTTAAGTTTTATGTTGAAATCCTTCAGACCCAGTTTCGCCAAGGCTTCATTATAGATCAGGATAAATTCTGCTTCGTTCAATAAAGAGCTAGAACCTACCACATCCACATCACATTGGTAAAATTCTCTGTAACGACCTCTTTGCGGACGGTCGGCACGCCAAACCGGTTGGATCTGGAATCTTTTGAAAGGAAGTGCAATATCGTTTTGATGCATCACCACATAACGGGCAAACGGTACGGTCAGATCATAGCGCAAAGCTTTTTCAGAGATATGTGAAATCAAGCTGGTCGAGTTCTTTGCTTCCAACAGATCTGCTGGAGCCTTGCTCATGTAGTCACCTGAATTCAAGATCTTGAAAATCAATTTGTCGCCTTCATCACCATACTTACCTGTCAAAGTACTTAAATTCTCGAATGAAGGGGTCTGGATCTCGGAATAACCGTATTTCCTGAAAATAGATTTTAACGTATTGAAAATATGATTACGCTTATCCATTTCAAGGGGCGAAAAATCACGAGTACCCTTTGCTAAAGATGGTTTAATTGATGCCATAGCCGCAAAGATAGACATTAGACATGAAATAATGGATGGGAGATTTGAGATTTGAGTATGGAGATATCATCCTAATCAAGATCTTTGCGATGCTCAAATCATTAAAACAATGGAATCAATAAGTATGATTGAAAACGATGGCTTATCAGATTTGATATCTCAAATCTAACCTCTCATATCTCAATACTACTCTTCAAATATCTTCAAATATTCGCAAGCGCGTTCTGCAGCGATCTTTTCAGCGCTCTTTTTATTGAAGTCACGTCCAAGGCCACATTCCTCGCCATCAACGACAGCTACCACAGAAAACATCTTATTGGACTCACCTTCTGGGTTATCGACCTGCATAAAGCTGATTTCTTTGTTGTTGTGTTGGCACCATTCGATCAAGCGGCTTTTGAAGTTTGTTTCGGTCACTTCCAGTGTTTGAATATCGACATGGGGCTTGATAATGCGAGACAAGAGAAATTCCCTTGTAAAGGTGTAACCTTTGTCGAGATAGACAGCACCTACCAAGGCTTCAAAGGCATCTCCGAGAAGAGATCCTTGCTTGTTTGGATAACTGATCATTCGGGCATCGAATTCAATCATCTCGTTAAAACCTAACTTACGGGAAAGTTGGTTCAGGTTTGCCCTGGATACGATCTTTGAGCGCATCTCGGTCAAGAACCCCTCATCCTTGTATGGATAGAGCTTGAAGAGCAATTCAGCTACCACCGATCCTAAAACCGCATCGCCTAGAAATTCCAAACGCTCGTTACTGTTCTTGACGCCATCCTTGATCATGACCGCTACAGACTTATGTCTGAAGGCCATTTGGTACAGGCGTACATTGCCAGGTACGAAACCAAGCAAGTTCTTTAGTTTTCGAACGTAATTTCGATTTGGAGACAGATATAGATTATAGACCTGTGTGATAGGCATGGTAACTATAAATAACAAATAGGTAGTTGAAAAATGCAACTACCTATTTAAATGTTTAGCATGGTGAAAATGAATACATTTTAACCATTATACTTTTTCACAATAATTGTTGCATTATGGCCTCCGAAACCGAAGGTATTACTCAAGGCAGCATTTACAACTCTTTTTTGTGCTGTGTTGAACGTGAAGTTCAGTTTGCTGTCAATTTCAGGATCATCCGTGAAGTGATTGATCGTTGGAGGTACAATATCATTTTTGACTGCCAAGATAGAGGCAATAGCTTCAACCGCACCTGCAGCACCTAGAAGGTGACCTGTCATGGATTTGGTAGAACTGATATTCAGATTATAAGCATGTTCACCGAATAGGTCAACGATAGCTTTGGTTTCACTAACATCTCCCACCGGAGTTGATGTTCCATGGACATTGATGTAATCAATATCCGAGAAATCCATTCCAGCGTCCTTGATTGCCATTGTCATGGCTAATTTAGCTCCCAATCCTTCCGGGTGAGAAGCAGTGATATGGTATGCATCTGCACTCATTCCACCACCTACAACCTCAGCGTAAATTTTCGCTCCACGCGCTAATGCATGCTCTAGGCTTTCCAACACAATTGCTCCGGAACCTTCGCCAGACACAAATCCATCACGATCTTTATCGAATGGTCGAGATGCTGTCTTAGGATCATCGTTCCTGGTAGAAAGCGCGTGCATCGCATTGAAACCTCCGATACCAGCTTCATTGATAGTCGCTTCGGAACCACCGGTGATAATAATGTCAGACCTTCCCGAACGGATGTAAGTGAAGGCATCGATCATTGCATTGGTAGCCGAGGCACAAGCAGAAACTGATGAGAAGTTTGGACCTTGCAATCCATGGCGCATAGAAATATGGCCAGGAGCTAAATCGATAAGCATTTTGGGAATAAAGAAAGGATTGAACCTAGGCGTTCCATCCCCTTTGGAATACTGTGCAACTTCCTCAGTGAAAGTTGTTAATCCACCAATTCCAGAGCCCCAAATTACACCAATTCGCGTCCTGTCTAATTTATCGAAATCTAGACCTGCGTCTTTTACTGCTTCATCGGTAGATGCAATAGCATATTGGACAAAGGGATCCATCTTACGGGCTTCTTTACGGTCCATATAGACGTGCGGATCAAAACCTTTGACTTCGCAGGCAAACTGTGTTTTGAATTTTGACGCATCAAAGTGCGTGATAGGAGCGGCTCCACTTACACCGTTTATTAATCCATCCCAGTATTCTGAAACGGAATTACCAATAGGTGTAAGTGCGCCTAATCCTGTTACAACTACTCTCTTAAGCTCCATTTATGATGTTTGGCCTAATAAAATTAGTTAGTTAACGTTTTTTTCTAAGTAAGCGATTGCTTGTCCTACAGTACTGATGTTTTCAGCTTGGTCATCAGGAATTGCAACGTTGAATTCTTTCTCGAATTCCATGATCAACTCAACTGTATCAAGTGAGTCTGCACCTAAATCATTCGTGAAAGAAGCCTCTGGTGTCACTTCATTTTCGTCTACACCTAACTTTTCTACGATAATTGCTTTTACTCTTGATGCGATATCTGACATGATTTTCTAGTTTAATTGTTTAATAAATCTGTGCAAAGAAAAAATAAATATTCCCAAAAATCAAATCTTTTTGACTTTTGAAACTAAATAAAGAACAAAGTCATCTTAAATAAAGTTTTTAACACCTTATTAATTAACCTTAATCCAATAATACTAAAACAAATAAAGTTTTACAAACTTAATGCATATTTAATGATATTTTTACTTAACCTTCAAACTTAAATGCAGTAAAAACGTAATTTTGTAAATCATCAAAACAAATTGACTTGAGCAAAATAACCTTTAAACTCGAAACTGACTTTGACCTGGAACTCGATTTTGTCCTAATTGGGATCAGTTCGGTTTTGAGAGATTATCGACTTTGCCACTTTATCAACAAGCATACCGGACTCCAGCTGGTCTACGGGAAGGAAGATTACACGGACCATAATGGCCACAACAAGGAAAAACCCAAGGACGAACTGGATTACCACATTCTTTTTGAATCCAAGAAAAACAAACCCGTCGTAAAAAATCACTACAACATCTTCAGGTACCATAACCAATCTTTCGAATTTGAATTCTATTTGCTGAGCAACCGATCGGTCGAAGGTGCCGCGTTAATACCTGAAATTAGTAGCTTTGATTACTTCCTGATGATCAAACATTTTATCGACGAGGAGGATTTAGATGCTCTTTTAGAAAACATTAAGTCTATTCCGGAAGTTCTTTTAGTAAAAGAAATAGACCCAACAATATTGAAATCTAAAGAAAATCTGATATTTTAGCGGATTATTAAGATAGTGTATCTTATACACATAAACCTAATCATCTGCTTTAAGGGGAGAATAAAGCAGGAAATGACTTAATAGAGAATATAAATTTAAAATTTAATTTAAATGGATAAACTAAAAAAGCGGACCAAAATTGTTGCCACACTAGGTCCGGCTTCTTCAAAAAAAGATGTTTTAACCCGTATGATTGCAAAAGGGGTAGACGTATGTCGCCTTAACTTCTCACACGGTTCTCAGGAAGATCACTTAAAGGTAATCAACACAATCAACGAAATCAACCAAGAACACCCTTTCAACGTAGGTATTTTAGCCGATCTTCAAGGTCCTAAAATCCGTATCGGAAAAATGAAAGAAGGTGGTGCTATCCTTGTCAATGGAAGCACGGTAGAAATGACTACGCACGAACTTATCGGTGACGAAAAGAAAATCTACATCACTTATGACAACTTCCCTAACGACGTAAAAGAAGAAGAAATCATCCTATTGGATGACGGTAAACTGCAATTGCGCGTTCTTTCAACAAACCACTTGGACACAGTAACTTGTGAGGTTGTTCACGGGGGAATCCTGACTTCTAGAAAAGGTGTAAACCTTCCTAATACAAAAGTTTCTATCCCTTCATTAACAGAAGAGGATCTAGACAACTTGAACTTCGCGCTTGACCACGGTGCTGACTGGATTGCCATGTCTTTCGTGCGTTCAGCTGAAGACATCAAACAATGTAAGGAAATCATCAAGAAAAAAGGTTCACATGCTAAGGTGATCGCTAAGATCGAAAAACCTGAGGCTATTGACAATATCGACAGCATTATCGAAGCTACGGATGCGATCATGGTTGCTCGTGGTGACCTAGGTGTTGAACTTCCAATGGAAGAAGTACCAGGACTTCAAAAAATCATTGCTCAAAAATGTCGTAACCTTTCAAAACCGGTTATCATTGCAACACAGATGTTGGAAAGTATGATCACTACCCCTCGCCCAACACGTGCGGAGGTGAATGACGTTGCTAACTCTGTAATCGATGGTGCTGATGCTGTGATGTTGAGTGGTGAAACTTCAGTTGGTGAATTCCCAGAGATCGTAATCGAGACTATGGCGAAAGTGATCACCCATGTTGAAGCGACTTCATATCCGTACTACAGCGAAAAAGAGCAGTTAGGTACTGTTCCTGTAACGCGTATTCCAGATGCAATATGTAGCTCATCGATCTTCTTGGCAGAGAAAACCCATGCTTCTGCAATCGCTGTCATGACTTCTTCTGGCTATACTGCCATGGAAATCTCCAGCTACCGTCCTGATGCTGACATCTATGTCTTCACAGGTAACAAATCCTTGTTGCGTACGCTTAGCTTATGCTGGGGTGTGAAAGCATTCATTTACGAAAAATATGAATCTACTGATGGTACTATCCAAGATGTAAACTACTTATTGAGAGAACGTCACTTGGTAGAACCTGGCCAGATCGTAATCAACACTTCTTCTACCCCTCTTCATGAGAAAGGCAGAACGAACACCATCCGTGTTTCTGAAGTAAAATAATTACAAAACGATACAAAAAAAGAGCCTCAATGAGGCTCTTTTTTTGTATCGTCTATTTTCAAGCTATCTCTTGATTATTGGCGACTTGACGGTCGCTGAATCCTGTTTGACAATCCTAGAATGCTCGTCCAGCTTCTTTGTTCCCGGCATTTTCACCGACCCCTCACCTGACAGTTTTTTCTCCAAGATTACAGTATCATCATGCTCCTTCAGCACATCATGTGGAGTAACCATAAAGCCCTGTCTATTGCCCTTATAGGCATTGGGAATCTCTACTGATTTATTCATGGAATCCAACAAGGGGATCTTGAACTGCTTTAAACTATCCTTGGGATTAAGGTCAACCTTAAAATCTAATGGTTTCTTTTTTTGAATATTTTGATTATTTTGAGCAGAAGAAGGAATTGCCCAAATCAGGAATAAGAAGGAAATCAAGATGAAATTTTTCATAATCAGTATCTTAAGTCATTATTCTATAACAAAAGAAATCCTATTCTGCTAAAAAAGCTAAAAACTTGCTGTTAAATTGTGTTAAATGAGAAAATTAGCTGTTTTCCCTTATTACTTTTGTAACAAATGAAAAAAAGAAGTATTGCATTGATTATTTGGCTTATGTCCATCGCGCTGATCGGCGTAATGGCAATGCAGTATTATTTTGTGCGGGAATCCTTCATCAAGGAGTCCAAACTTTTTGATGAGGAAGTCAAGGCATCCCTTTCGGCCGTGGCCAATAAGATCGAGCGTCAGGAAATCTATGATTTCGCAAGGGAACAAGAACGACTTAACCAAGAGAAGTTCAGGATTGACCAGGAACGCATCCAAAAGAACGAGAAGATCCTTGCCTTGCAGGTGCAATACCAGGACAGCATCAAAACCTTGCAGAGAAGGGCTTTTGCCCATACCACCAGGTTCAACTTCCTAGAAAGAGAACTGAACCAACAGTTCCCGGCGGTACCCATCAGCAATGATTTCTACGAAACGTACCTAAATAGAAAAGAATACAAGCACCTTGTGCGAATCACCTTGGAACAGGGCCTAACCTCCGACAATACCATTGGAGAGTTCACCAATGTGGAGGCCATCAAGGTCGTCCCTAGGGTTGCGCAGAAGGACGATAGCACCCGATACCTGATCCCCGTATTCAACCCACCTTCCACCGAAGCGATTGCTTACCAGATCAGGACCCTACCTCCGCGTTATGATTCCAAGACCCTGTCAAAGATCGAGGAACTCGAGATTAAGCTCAATAACCTGAGAGGACAGCGATTATCAGAGGCTGCAACACTATATGACACCATTGCCATGTTAGGAGGCAAGAAAAGCTCTGTAATCGCCGATGTAGCCATGGGTATGGAATTATCCAAAAGACCTTTGGCCGAACGTATCAACGGGAAGAAAACCGTCAATCTATTGATCCACGAACTCCGTGAAAGAGGAATAAAATCCTCCTTCGTCATGGAGATCAAGGATTTCAATAAAATGCCCGTTTTCCAAGGAGTCTATCAATTCAACAACGAGCAACTCAAGGAAGTCAATAATCCTTTGATCTATACCGCTAGACTATTCCAAGGAGACCGTGGCAATGCTCCTGGCGAGCTTAGCATACATTTCCCTAACAAGGGCGGAATTATTGCCGAGACCATGGGCTATTGGCTATTTCCGACCATCCTAGCCTTATTGGCGCTGTTGATCGGATGTTTTGCCTATACCTTGAGCATCATCTTCAAACAGAAGAAGATGTCGGAGATGAAAACCGACTTCATCAACAACATGACCCACGAGTTCAAGACGCCGGTAGCCACCATCATGATCGCCAGTGAATCCTTACGTGACCCTGAGATTTCCGCCGATGGCAAGCGTGTCAACAAATTGGCAAACATTATCTACGATGAGAATGTCCGTTTAGGCTCGCATATCGAACGCGTCCTGAACATTGCCCGTCTGGAGAAAGAAAACCTAAAGATCGAGCGCACCAATGTGCACATCAACTCCTTGGCCAACGCAGTCTTGGAGAGCATGCGACTACAGATGGACAAGGCAGAAGGCACCTTGAAT
The DNA here is from genome assembly GCF_053645235.1 of Sphingobacterium sp. NPDC055346. NCBI lineage: Bacteria > Pseudomonadati > Bacteroidota > Sphingobacteriia > Sphingobacteriales > Sphingobacteriaceae > Sphingobacterium > Sphingobacterium sp. NPDC055346. The sequence continues at coordinate 36,983 of NZ_JBSHMI010000007.1, read as the reverse complement.
ATTGACATTTCAGCAGGCAATGATTTAGTGGTGGGCGATGAACTTCACCTTTCCAATGTGATGTTCAACCTGGTCGACAATGCAATTAAATACTCTCAAGAAAAACCAGAAATCACTTTTAAGACTTTTAATAGAGGGAACAGTATCGTAATATCAGTTGCAGACAAGGGAATGGGAATGACCAAGGACCAACAAGAAAAGATATTTGACCAGTTCTATCGCATACCTACGGGAAATATCCACAACGTGAAAGGCTTCGGTCTAGGGCTAAGCTATGTTAACGATATCATCAAAAGACTGAACGGAAAAATCTCCGTAAAAAGCGAAAAAGATAAAGGCACACAATTTGAAGTAACTCTTCCTTTAAAGGACGCATCCAAGGAAGTAGCATAACATAAGAAAGAGAAAAGTATGAATCAAAAGATATTATTAGCAGAAGATGATCCTAATTTGGGCGAATTACTGAAGGATTATCTTGAATTAAAAGGAAAATTTGACGTTGTGCTCTGTACAGATGGTCAAGAAGGAATGGATGCCTTCCGAAAGGAAGAATTCGACCTTTGCATCCTGGATGTCATGATGCCCAAAAAAGATGGCTTCTCCCTTGGAAAGGATATCCGCAAGATCAATCAGACGGTCCCTATCATCTATGCTACTGCAAAAGGCATGATGGAGGACAAAACCCAGGCCTTCGAACTAGGTGGTGACGACTATATCACCAAGCCTTTCCGTGTTGAAGAACTTTTATTGAGAATAAATGCGCTATTAAAGAGAGCTTCCAAGGACAAAGAAGAAGAAGTATCAGACAAGTTTGAGATCGGCGATTATTTCTTCGATTACACCAGTCAGATTATCTCCTACAAAGGTCAACAGCAGAAACTGTCTACCAAGGAGGCCGAGTTGCTTCGTTTGCTTTGCTTAAAGAAAAATGATGTCCTGACCCGCGAAGAAGCCCTGATCAAAATATGGCATGACGACAATTACTTTACCGGCCGAAGCATGGACGTATTCCTGAGTAAACTGAGGAAATACCTCAAAGAAGATCCAAACGTGGAAATCGTCAATGTGCATGGTAAAGGATATAAATTGTTGGTTAGCTAAAAAGACTTGAGACAATAGACATAAGACAGTAGACAGAAAATATGGGATAAATATCTGTCCAATTTCATGTCCTAAAGATAAAAATATTATTACCATAAGAAAGGGGAATAGTTTACACTATTCCCCTTTCTTATGGTTGTTTAAGGACCTCAGCTTTTCTATTGTCTTGTGTCTTTTGTCTGATAGTCTAAAGATTTTCCTTGGAAAATAAAAATCTTATCCATATCTTAGCCGACGCTTATAGAGAAAGGCAGAGGGACTAGACCCGATGAAGCCTTAGCAACCTGTCTCTTGACAAGGTGCTACATTCTACCCCGATTGGGAAAGATAAGCTGGTTACAGGAATCCTAGGTAGCCTTCTCTTAGCAAAAAGACTTATTGGAATTTATTTAATTTAGTAGAGAACTATATGCTATTAACAAACAATTTAGGCTACCCACGTGTGGGTGCTTTCCGTGAACTGAAGAAAGCTAACGAAGCTTACTGGGCAAAGAAAATCAGCGCGGAAGAATTATTGCAGGCTGGACTTAAAATCCGTGAAAGCAATTGGAAGACTCAAAAAGATGCAGGTATCGAATTGATCCCATCGAATGATTTCTCATTCTATGACCAAGTCCTAGACTTATCTTTAACTGTTGGAGCTATTCCCGCTCGTTACAACTCCCTTTTGAACAAAATCGATCGCCAATATAACCTAGACTTATATTTTGCGATGGCTCGTGGTTTCCAAGAAGGTGGCGTTGATGTAACTGCCATGGAAATGACCAAGTGGTTTGATACAAACTACCACTATATCGTTCCTGAATTCGTGAAAGATCAAGAATTCAAACTGACTTCAGAAAAATTCCTAAGTGAATACAATGAAGCAAAACAATCAGGTATCGAAACTAAACCTGTCCTGATTGGCCCTATCACTTACTTATTGTTAGGTAAAGAAAAAGAAGCTGATTTTAACCGTATCGATCTAATCGACAGATTACTTCCAGTATACGAAGAGATCTTGGCTAAACTTGCTGATGCTGGCGCTAAATACGTGCAGATCGATGAGCCTTTCTTGGCTTTAGATATCGATGATGCTACCAAAGCTCTTTACGGAAAAGTATTCGAAAAGTTAGCTGCAGCTGCCAAAGGCATCAAATTAATCGTTGCTACATACTTCGAGGCATTAGGAAACAACGAAGACATTGCTGTTAACCTTCCTGTGCATGCGTTACACCTAGACTTAGTTCGTGGTGAAAACCAACTTGACACTATATTATCCAAAGTTCCTGCTTCCCTAACCCTTTCATTAGGTGTTGTTGAAGGCCGTAACATTTGGAAAAACGACTACGAAAACTCATTGAAAAAAATCAAACAAGCTGTTGATGCTTTAGGAAAAGACCGTGTATGGATCGCTCCTTCCTCATCTTTATTGCATGTTCCTTTTGATTTGGACAATGAGAACAATGAAGAGTCCCTACCTGCTGAGGTTAAAAACTGGTTAGCATTCGCTAAACAAAAATTAGCTGAGGTAAAAGACCTTGCAGTATTGGCTGAAGGTGAAGTTGATGCTGAAACACAAAAACGTTTCGAAGCAAACAAAGAAGCTGCTGAAAGCCGCCGTACTTCTCCATTAATCCACAGACCAGAGGTTAAAAACCGCGTCAGCAACATCACTGATGAAGATGCTAAGCGTACTTCTACTTTCAACGCTCGTAAAGAAGCGCAACAAGCGAAGTTCAATCTTCCAGGATTCGCAACCACTACAATCGGTTCATTCCCACAAACTAAGGATGTTCGTAAATGGAGAGCTGACTTGAAAAAAGGTGCCATCTCTCAAGAAGAATACGATAAAGAAATCGCTGCTGAAACAGAAAGAACAATCCGTTTACAGGAAGATTTAGATATCGATGTATTGGTACACGGTGAATTCGAACGTAATGACATGGTGGAATACTTCGGTGAGCAATTAGCTGGATATGCATTCACACAAAACGGATGGGTTCAATCTTACGGTTCTCGTTGTGTTAAACCTCCAATTATTTTTGGTGATGTTTACCGTCCTGAAGACATGACTGTTCGTTGGTCTGCTTATGCGCAGTCTTTGACTAACCGTCCTGTAAAAGGAATGTTGACTGGTCCTGTAACCATCTTACAATGGTCATTCGTACGTAACGACCAACCTCGTTCTACAACTACATACCAAATCGCTTTGGCAATCTTGGACGAAGTTCAGGCATTGGAAAAAGCAGGTATCAAGATCATCCAAATTGATGAGCCAGCTATCCGTGAAGGACTTCCGCTACGCAAAGCTGATCAGCAGGAATACTTAGACTGGGCTGTACGTGCATTCCGCGTTTCTTCATCCAATGTTGATGACGATACACAAATCCACACGCACATGTGCTATTCTGAGTTCAACGATATTATCCAAGATATCGCTGCCATGGATGCTGACGTAATCACCATCGAGACTTCTCGTTCTCAAATGGAACTGTTAGATGCTTTCGCAGACTTCAAATATCCTAACGATATTGGTCCAGGTGTATATGATATCCACTCTCCACGTGTTCCTAGCACAGAAGAGATGGTTAACTTATTACGCAAAGCAAAAGCAGTAGTTCCTGCAGAGCAATTATGGGTAAACCCTGACTGTGGTCTGAAGACTCGTGCTTGGCCAGAAACTAAAGCTGCCTTAGAATCTATGGTAGAAGCTGCCAAAATCCTAAGAGCTGAATAAGAAACATTAGTAATTTAAAATAAGATAAAGGCCGAGCAATTTTTGTTCGGCCTTTTACTTATCATTTATTTTAATACAGGTTTCTTTCGATTGGCAAAATAATAGATCGGCACTCCCATCAGGATCAATATAAACCCAGGCCAGGTGTACTGTGGTTTATACAAGATCAAAAGCACACAGAAAGCTGTTCCGATCAAGAGATAGACCAATGGAGGGATAGGATATAAGAATGTTTTATAGGGTCTTTCCAGATCAGGTCTCTTCCAGCGCTGATACATCATCGCCAGGACCGTGATCATATAGAAAATCACGATCACAAAGGACACCATGTCCAATAGGTTCCCATACTGCCCGCTCAAACACAATAGCGAAGCCCAGATTCCCTGAAACCACAGTGATCTTTCCGGAACATCATTCTTGTTGTTTGGAATGGCCTGCTTCAGAAAAAGGCCATCCTTGGCCATGCTCTGAAAAACCCTTGCTCCTGAAAGCACAATTCCATTCACGCAGCCAAAGGTTGAGATCATCACCAATATGGCCATGATAATGGTCCCTGCGCTTCCCAATAACTTTTCAGCTGCAGCTATCGCAACACGATCATTCGCGGCAAAGGCAATTTCTTCTCGATTTAAAGTGGCTAAATAAACATAATTGGCAAACAGGTAGAGGATCATCACCAAGCTGGTTCCGATCACCATGGCTATTACCACAGTCTTCTTCGCATTCTTAATCTCCCCCGCCACGAAGGTTACATTTTCCCAGGCTACACTACTGAAAACCGAACCTACCATGGCCGCAGCAATTCCACCAAGCAACACATTACCTGAAATCTCTTTCCAGCTTGAATGGTCAAGATTCTGCGAAGCAGACCAACCGAAGCTCATGTTCCCTGAAAACTGATTGCTCTCGATCAATAGAAGCCCGCCAACGATTAGGGCCAATAAGGCAATGACCTTGGAAGAGGTGAAGACGGATTGGACAATCTTGCCACTCCGCACCCCCTTACTGTTGATAAAAGTTAACAACAGTATGATTCCAATGGCAAGGATCTGCATCCAGGTGATCATAAAGGTGCCATTCTGGTAAATGGGAGCTGCATCATTCAGCTGTGGAAAGAGGTAGCCGGCGAATTTGCCAAAAGCAACCGCAACAGCGGCAATGGTTCCTGTCTGGATCACGGCAAATAAGCTCCATCCATACAGAAAGCCAGTCATTTTCCCAAAGACTTCAGTCAGGTAGGTATATTGTCCACCAGCTTTAGGGTACATCGAAGAAAGTTCACCATAACAGATTGCGGCAGCAATGGTCGCAACCGCAGTAATCAGCCATACAGCAATCAGCCAATAGCCCGACCCTAACTGTCGCATCATATCCGATGAAACAATAAAGATCCCACTTCCAATCATAGAACCCATGACAATCATAATGGAGTCCCATAAATTGAGTTTTTTATTCATAATTGGTTATTATATTCACCAAACGTACAAATAATTATTATGTTAATAATTTTCTTATTTCATAAAATTGTTGTTACCACATTTATTAGCGTAAATGAGACATCTCACACAGTATCAGCGTATCATGCCGTTACCTGAAGAAGAAAGGTTCTCGGAACATAGCATAGCTTTCCTGTAAATAAACCGGTATTGGCGTACAGTTCGTCAATCTTCGATTGACGATGACAGAGCCTTTTGCTGGAGTACCGAACAGATTCTTCACGAATTGTTCAGAATCAGAAGTTTTCTGAGAGGGATTCAGAGTGAAACGAAGAATCTATTACTGTTTTTTTTAATGGATTGTTATCATTGCGAAATCGTAAGATGAGCAATCTATTTTCTTTCCACAGAAAGATTCATTGAAAAATATTTCACCCACGCTGTGGGTTCTCTTTGTAGACAAACATTATCCTTCCGAAGGAAGCCCCTTAGCCACCGGCTCATTTCCAATGGCGGAAAAATGGAAAGAATGCCGTTGCCCTGTGCGATGGGATTGCTAAAATAAATCTGCCCTTCTAGGGCAGTATAGCTCAAAAATCATCCTTTACCCCTGTCAACCTGAAGCACGAAGGTTCTCGGAACCAGACAAATAATCTTGGCGAAAGGTTCCTGCACCTTCGGTCCAGGATGACACGCATGGGTATAAGAAAACCATACAGATTCCTCACTATACGTTCAGAATCAAAATGCGCTAAAGAAGGCTCCAAAAGTAACGAAGAGAATCATTTCACCTTTATGGCCATTCCCACTGTAGACCTCCAAATCAAACATTATCATTTTGAAATTGTTTAATAAACTAAACACAGAACTATGAATAGATATATTGGATTTTTGGCACTTGCACTGACAACATCATTGTTCAGCAGCTGTTCGTTAATTGAAGGAATTTTTAAAGCAGGGATGTGGTGGGGAATCATCTTGGTGATTGGCGCCGTTGTCCTCGTAATATGGTTGATTTCCAAGCTGTTTGGGGGACGCGGGGGAACAAATTAAACTTTAACTAAAATTTCATTATCACTTAATGCGAATATCAGTAACTTCCCATCAAAATAAATAAGATGAATAGATTCATTTTGAGCTTACTGATATTCGTTACTACTCACTATGCACAAGCCCAAGAAGGCTACCCTACTCCAACCAACAAAGAAAACCTGCTCTTCTATATCCAACACAATCGAGGTAAGAACACCTTTATCTACGACCTGAATAAGAATGGCTCAAATAAAGTGGACGAAGATGAACCCATCCGGGTATATCGCCAAATATTTGATAAGTCCGGAGAAATAAGACCCCTTACCGGTATTCAGAAAAACTTTGCCTATGGCATCGAAGCCAAGCCTATTGACGCCCATACCTACGAAGCAACCATTGTATCGCTTCCCAGTCAGAAATTTTACCTGACCGTTCCAACAAAAGGCAAGGCCTACGTTGTGACTACCGTCAATGGGCTAAAAATAAAAGTAAACAGGATTTTCATTAGACAAAAAGATGGCACATCTGGCTTAACAACCAAGGTCGATTACATTCTTTTTTACGGAACTTCCAAAAACAAAGAGGTCGTAGAGAAACTCCTGATCGACTAAAAGTCCCATTTTTAAAATATTTTAAATAGCTATTTCTGGTTCCCACCGCATAGCACAGGATGGATATTTCAATTTTTTAACCGTAATTTCGTGGGCACCACCTAAATCTTAAATAAAAATGAGTGTAAAAATCAAGTATCCCTATAACCCAGGGTATCCTTCTGTAGCTGCCTTGAAGAAAAGAGCGAAATGGCGCATTCCAAAATTTGCATTTGATTACCTGGAAGGCGGATGTAATGAAGAGCTCAATTTGGCCAGAAATGAGAATGATTTTGATGATATCCTTTTAAAGCCGCAATACCTCCATGTTTCCGGAGATATTGATATGTCCGTTGAACTCTTCGGAAAAACCTATTCCGCACCTTTTGGGATTTCCCCCATCGGTTTGCAGGGTCTGATGTGGCCTAATGCACCCGAAATATTGGCTAAGGCAGCAGCAAAGAACAATGTTCCCTATATCCTGAGTACGGTATCGACCTCTAGCATTGAAAGAATTGCCGAAGTTTCCAATGGCGAAGCCTGGTTCCAGCTCTATCACCCTACCGAAGATCGCCTTCGTGACGATATATTAAATAGGCTTAAAGCCGTGGAATGTCCAGTGCTCGTGGTATTGGTCGATGTACCATCCTTTGGCCTTCGCTATCGCGAAATCAAGAGCGGACTGTCCATGCCTCCCAAAATGAATATCAGCAATATATTCCAGGCCATGATCTGTCCTGAATGGGGAATCAAGACCCTGCAGCACGGCATCCCAAATTTTGCAACCCTACAACCCTATATGGAAAAAGGTCTTGACCTATCCCAACTGGGGCAATTCATGAACAAGACCTTTACAGGTAAAGTAAACATCCAAAAGGTAAAGGCCATCCGTGATCTATGGCCAGGTCCACTGCTGTTGAAGGGCATCACAACCCAAGAAGATATGGAAGCTGCAATTTCCATCGGGGTCGATGGCGTAATTGTTTCCAATCATGGCGGTAGACAGATTGATGCCGGTGAATCTTCTATCCATTCCTTGATCCGCTTGACACAAAATACCAGCTATGGCAGCAAGGTTAAGATCATGTTGGATGGAGGTATCCGATCAGGTGTAGACCTTGGACGCGCCTATGCAGTGGGATCTGACTTCAATTTTATGGGAAGACCATTCATGTATGGAGTGGGTGCCTTAGGCGATGAAGGTGGAGACCATACCATTAACATGTTTAAAGCGCAACTTTATCAAGTCATGCAACAATTAAGTATTGAAAATATAAAACAGTTCCCTTCAAGATTATTGTAACTCGATAATTTCTTGTAAAAAATAGGCTATAAACTCTTTTATAGCCTATTTTTTTGTACCCAGCCCCATTTGTTCCCGTTTTTTTGATGTACATTGGACAACTTTATGAAGCAACCTATTCATGAAAACCGTACAACCTAATCAAGATGTTATTTAAATTTTCGAACCTATTCTGGCTAATATGCCTTCTTTGCTTGCCATTCCAAACCCTTCAAGCTCAAATTGAAGTCAAACTCAACAACAATCAAGAATTTCGATACGACCTCAAAAAAGGTAGTTTTTCCTTGTTAGAAAACAAGAAACTGGTATTTGAAAATGCCATATCCAGCTACCAATTAAAAAGCGGCGCGGTTCAAGATGTGTCCTCATCAAATCCCCGGGCCTTAAAACAAAAGTTTAAGGACAATGCAGGCTCAGGCATCTGCTATTCCATTGAGCATCTCTCCAAAAATGGAACAAAGGCCATCCAAAACTTCTATTTCTATGAGGGAAGTCCTTTTTTCGTTATGGAGCTCGTCTTGAAAGGCAGGAACATCAGCTCAAATGCATTATCGCCTTTCCAACTAAAAGGACAATCCCTTCTATCTGGAAAAAACTTGAGTTCTGTCTTTGTCCCTTTCGACAACGATACATTTATCGAATACAAGCAGCAAGATTTTGCATCCGAACCGTATGAAAGCTCTGAGTTAGGGATTCTATATGACAATAATGACCAATCCGGATTCCTGACCGCATCTTTGGATCAATCAACCTGGAAAACGGGGATCTTGGCGAAGCAAGATCAACAGCAAACAGACCTTGAAGTCAAAAATGGCTTTGTCAAGGCAAGTGTTACCCGCGATTCCATGGAGCACGGTTATCTTTCCGGGAATGAAATCCGTTCCTCCAAAATCCTGATCTCTTATTCCAAAAATTGGCAAGACGGTCTGGATGAATTTGCAAAATTCCAAAGAAAACTTTTTCCTCCCAACATCAAGGCATGGACAGCAGGCACTCCAATAGGTTGGAACAGCTGGGGCGTGATCCAAACCAAGCTTTCCTGGGAAAATGCGACCGCAACGGTGGATTATTTCAAGGACAGACTCCCAAAATTCAGAAATGAAAACGGAAATGCCTATATCGACCTAGATTCTTTCTGGGACAATATGGTACCGGGAGGAATGACAGGTGATTACAGTAAATTAAAGGAATTTGCCGATTACTGTAAAGCTTCAGGATTGGAACCTGGGGTGTATTGGGCTCCATTTACTGATTGGGGGCATGGTTCTGGACCTGATCGAAAAGCCGAGGGATCGGACTATACCTTCGGAGAGATGTGGACCAAGACCAGTGCTGGATTCCATAACCTTGACGGTGGCAGGGCATTGGACCCTACCCATCCCGGCACGCAGGCCAGAATGAAATACATCCTCGGGAAACTAAAGGAATGTGGGTTCAAGATGATCAAAATTGACTTCCTTTCCCATGCTGCCATAGAATCAAGTAAATTCTACAATCCAAATGTCAAAACCGGAATGCAAGCCTATGCGATTGGGATGACTTACCTGAATGAGCTGTTAGATAATCAAATGCTGATCTATGCAGCCATATCCCCTTCCCTTGCCACTTATAGGTATGCCCACATGCGTAGGATAGCTTGCGATGCTTGGAAAACGATCGATCAAACAGCCTATACCCTAAACGCCATAACCTTTGGCTTCTGGCAGACCTTCCTCTATGATTATATCGATGCTGACCACTTGGTGTTTACAGGCGAATCCCATGATGTCAATATAGCAAGGTTCCTTTCAGGAGTTGTCGCTGGACCATTGATCTTAGGTGATGATTTCTCCCAGGTCGAAGAGTGGCATAACAGCATGGAACCCATTCTTCAGAACCCAGAGATCCTGAACATCATTAAAAATGGAAAAAGCTTTAGACCTCTTCCAATCATGCAGGATAATAGAACCAGCAATGTCTATTTGAAACGCGAAGGGAACAAAGCTTATTTGATTGCAATCAACTTCAAGGAAGCTCATGCCCATTTTGAAATTGACCTGAAAAGTTTAGGTCTGACTGGAAACTACAAGATGCAGGACCTGATCAATACCCAGGAAAGTAAGGTTGCTTCAAAGCTGGAAATAGAATTTGAAAGCATTGGAGGTAGGATCTTTAAACTGGAAAAGGAATAATTGATGGAATCAACAAGCATTGATTCTCGTTGTTATTCCCTTTGCCTATCCATATATTTTTTAATCAACGAAAGCAGATCGGAATAGCCTTTTTCAGACTTAATCATTCCTTTATCTTCATAAGTGGTAATTAAATCTCTTGTAGTTCCTTCCTGCATATAGATCTGCAAGGTAATCCTACAATCAGTTTCATTGACGGAATTCAATAGCACATTAATGGCTAGTTTATAATCACTTCTAAAGAGGTTATTGGTCCTCGAGAGAAATCCTAATTGTATAAAACCCTCTGCACGGTCTAACTTCTTGATGAAATAATCATTCTCAAGCGCAAATTGCTTGAGATGATCAAAGGTCTGGTCTTGGGTAAAACCAACTATATCTATTGATTTATTTATTTCTTGTCCATTAACCTGGAAGGATAGGAAAAAAAATAACGCTAAAATAAGGCTGTGCTGGATCGCTTTCATAATGGAGGCTTTTGTGTTTAGACCTCCAAAAATTCTACAGGTTTAAAACAAAATTATTTTGCTCCAAATTTCTCTTCGTAGGTTTTCTCCAGAGAGAACATTTCGTCCCGAAGTTTTGCAGCTTCCAAGAATTCCATTTCCTTGGCAGCTTTCTCCATACGTTTTCTCACAGTTTCTATCGCCTTCTTCATTTCCTTTTCACTCATATATTCGATCAAAGGATCAGCCGCAACGGAGGCACCTGCTTCCGGCTCAACATAAAACTTAGGTTCGCCTTTAAAGTCAGCCACTGAAGTTTGTTCCAGGATCTCCTCTTTGGTCTTCCCTACTGTCCTAGGTGTTATGCCATGCTCCAGGTTATAGGCAATCTGCTTATCCCTTCTGCGATTGGTTTCATCGATTGTCACACGCATACTATCTGTCATCTTATCGGCATACATGATCACACGTCCCTTGTCGTTACGAGCTGCGCGACCGATGGTCTGGATCAAGGATCTTTCCGAACGCAAGAAGCCTTCCTTATCCGCATCCAGGATGGCCACTAAGGTCACCTCTGGTAAGTCAAGTCCTTCCCTCAATAGATTGACCCCTACCAATACATCAAACTCGCCCAGACGCAGTCCCCTCAAGATCTCGACCCTTTCCAAAGTCTTTACCTCTGAGTGTATATACCGAACCTTGATATTTAATCGGGTCATGTATTTGGTCAGCTCCTCAGCCATCCGTTTGGTCAAGGTCGTAGCCAAAATCCTTCCACCCTCTTTTATCGTTTTATCAACCTGTTCCAAGAAATCGTCCACCTGATTCACCGCCGGTCTGACTTCCACAACCGGATCCAACAGTCCAGTCGGACGGATCACCTGTTCCACAACCACACCTTCGGTCTGTTGCAGTTCATAATCTCCAGGAGTCGCTGAAACATAGATGGTCTGATTGGTTAAAGACTCAAATTCCGGAAAGTTCAAAGGACGGTTATCCAATGCTGCTGGCAAACGGAAACCATGCTCAACCAAGGAAATCTTCCTGGATCGGTCACCACCATACATTGCCCGCAATTGCGGTATGGTCACATGGCTCTCATCGATCACCAACAGATAATCATCAGGGAAATAATCCAACAGGCAGAACGGTCGCATGCCCGGATCCCGGCCGTCAAAGAAACGGGAATAATTCTCGATTCCTGAGCAATAGCCCAACTCACGCATCATCTCCAAGTCGTAGTTCACCCGTTCTTCCAACCTTTTAGCTTCCAGCATTTTTCCTTCATCCTCCAATTGGGTTTTCCGAGCTACCAATTCATCCTGAATCGACCAGATGGACTGGGTAAATTTATCCTTTGGCGTCACGAAAAGATTCGCTGGAAATAAAGCCAGGCTTTCATGTTTTTCCAAAGTCCTTCCCGAAACCGGATCGATTTCACTCAACTCATCAATCTCATCTCCAAAGAAGGAAACACGATAGGCTACATCCAAATATGCAGGGTAAACATCTATGGTATCGCCCTTTACGCGAAATGTTCCACGTTTAAATTCAGCAGTAGTCCGTGCGTACAGGATTTCGACCAACTTATGCAGGAATGCATTCCTACTGATGGTAGTCCCTACGCCGAAACGGAATATAGACCTGGAAAAGTCTTCCGGATTACCCATACCATAAATACAGGAAACCGATGAAACCACGATAACATCACGTCTTCCAGACATCAGGGCCGAAGTCGTTGCCAATCGCAGCTTTTCAATCTCCTCATTGATAGCCAGATCTTTCTCGATATACGTGTTCGTATGGGCAATAAAAGCCTCCGGTTGATAGTAGTCATAATAGGACACAAAATAATTCACCGCATTGTTCGGGAAGAATTGCTTGAATTCTCCGTACAGCTGCGCCGCAAGGGTCTTGTTATGGCTTAATATCAAGGTGGGCTTCTGGGTTTGCTGGATTACATTCGCTACAGTAAATGTCTTCCCCGAACCTGTAACCCCCAAAAGGGTCTGATAGGTTTCGCCCTGATCCACGCCACTCACCAATTCTTTGATTGCTCCAGGTTGGTCACCTGTTGGTCTATACTCTGATGTTAACTCAAATTTCATAGAATGCCTTTCGTACACCTAAGTTATCAAATTTTATTCCCTTTATAGTTATCTGCCCTGCAAACAAACGAATCCGAAAAATTATTGTTATTTTGGTAGCTAACAAGACTTTTTGTCATGGTCACTATCTTAACGAAACAAAACAGCATTGCAAACCATTTCTTAGCAGAACTAAGGGATGTAGGGGTTCAAACAGACAGGATGCGATTCAGAAGGAATCTGGAACGCTTAGGCGAGGTAATGGCCTATGAAATCTCCAAAACCTTCGAATACAAATATTCAGAAGTGGAAACTCCACTTGGCGTGGCCAATACCCATCTCATGAGCATTCAACCGGTCATCGCAACGATAATCCGTGCAGGTTTGCCTTTTCACCAAGGCTTGTTGAATTATTTCGACAATGCAGACTCTGCTTTTATAGCTGCCTATAGGCATACCAAGAAAAGCGGTGAGTTTGAGATCCACAAGAAGTATCAGAACACCCCTAACCTAGATGGTAAGATCGTTATTATGGCCGATCCCATGCTAGCCACCGGCCGCAGTCTAGTCTTATGCTGCAAGGACCTCATGAATGATTATGACATCAAGGAACTGCATATCGCCACGGTCATCGCTTCTGAAGAAGGGCTACAGCATGTTCAGGCATTCTTGCCCGAAGTACAGATCTGGGTAGGTGCCGTGGACAATGAGCTGACGAGCAAGTCTTATATCGTTCCGGGGTTAGGCGACGCTGGAGACTTGGCTTTTGGCAACAAAGAATAGAAAAAGCGCTTTAAATTAAACAAATACTTAGCAATTTATTAACATATAACAATTAGATAATGAATCACATATCCGTAAATTTAATAAACAAATTTTCATACTATGGAATGGCAAAAATACAACGGAGAGACAATAAAACTTCCTTTATGGTCCGCAGTTGAGGAGACCATTGTAAGGGAGAAAAATGCTGGCAACAAACTCAAGGTCTACATTGGCACTGACTCCCAAGTCAAAAGAGGAACGGTCGAGTTTGCAACAGTCGTTGTCTTCCTCAGAGAACACCGAGGTGGTTTTATGTTCATCAGAAAAGACAAGAAAAGTCACAACATGACCATCAAAGAAAGAATGCTTTTAGAAGTTCAGCATTCGATTGAAACCGCATACGAACTTTGCCCCCTCTTGGATCAATACCAAATCGATCTAGAAGTCCACGCCGACATCAATACAAATCCAAATTTCCAATCCAATACTGCACTGAAGGAAGCCATGGGCTACATCCTAGGAATGGGTTTTATTTTTAAGGCTAAACCAGAATCTTTCGCCAGCACGAATTGCGCCAATAAATTGGTTCAATAAGCCTGAACAGAGATCCCTTCTTAACCGAGTCACCTCTTTAATTACTCCCCGTAATTGAAGGATGCATAACTTACCCCCACAATTTTGATCTAAATCCTAGGTCAGTAAAAATCTTCTCCCCTAATTTTTCTGAAAACCTTGTAGAATTTTTTTGGTAACCTTTTAAGAAATCTTGCGGTTTCACCTTGACCTCATTCGAGACACATTCGGAAATTCCGAATTGGCTATAATTTTTTCAGAATGATTCTCGAATGATTCTCGAACATGCCTCGAATAAGACCCCTACTATTGGACCGTTTCCTGTCCTGAAATGGGAAATTTTTCTGACCATAATTTTTAATAATGGATTAGAATGGGCACTTTTATTGAAAATATCTAGAAAAAGAGCATGCAGGACTTCCTACAGCAATTATATGAGCAGTTTCTGCTGACTTCTCCCCTGGAATGGTTGGCAACGATTACCGGTTTCCTGTGTGTCTATCTTGCCGCCAAGCAAAATATCTGGAATTGGCCTATCAGTATTGTTTCCGTCCTGACCTATTTATTTATCTTCTATCAAAACAAGCTGTATGGCGACTCTATTCTGCAGATTTATTTTTTAGGGACAGCAATTTACGGGTGGTACTATTGGAATAAAAGGGCCCATTCTGAAGAGCGTCCGATCAGTTCCTTCAACAGCAAACAGATGCTTTTGACCATTGTCGTGATTTTGGTGCTTTCGGGGATATTGGGCTTGGTCTTAGACCGTTTTACCGACACCGATGTGCCTTATGCAGATGGATTCTGTACAGCAACCAGTTTTGTTGCGCAGTTTCTGATGACGAGAAAGGTGCTTCAGAATTGGCTTTTGTGGGTATTTGTGGACATCTGCTATATCCCCTTATATTTCCACAAGGACCTGCTCTTGACAGCTCTGCTCTATTTGGCTTTTGCCATTATTGCTTGGAATGGCTACCGGGATTGGAAGAAAACCTATCAAAATTTTCAGTAATATTGCCTTTCTATGGAAATTGAAAGAGTGCATCCCAGGAAGATTGCAGTGGTCGGTCCGGAATCAACAGGCAAATCCACCATGGCAAATTACCTTGCCAAAGAGTTAGGAACGGTCTGTGTCCCCGAATATGCTCGATATTATTGCAAAAACCTGAACAATCAATATACCTTACAGGATGAGACCAATATGTTTTACGGGCAGGTTGCACTGGAAGAGGCATTGACCGCATCGGCAAACAATGGACTCATGGTTTGTGATACCACGATATTGACGGTTAAGATTTGGTCTGATCATCTTTTTGGCTATACTCCAGAGGAAGTAACTGAAGAAATCAGATCAAGGAAGTATGACCTCTATCTCCTGATGGATATAGACCTACCATGGGAAGATGATCCATTACGAGATTTCCCTACAGAAAGAGCACACTTTATGCAAGTTTGGAAAGAGGAACTAAAGGCCCTCCAAGCGGAATACGTAATCATTTCCGGTCTAGAAGAGGCCAGACTACAGAACGGATTAAATGCCGTAAAAAAGCAATTAAAGCTATAAACAAGAAAGCCGAGGGATATCCCTCGGCTTTCTTATTTATAGATTAAGCAATCAGCAAAGTCTAAATACTAACTACTAATTACTAAATACTCATATTAATAACGGTATGCTTCTGGCTTATAAGGGCCTTCAACAGTTACACCGATATATTCAGCTTGTTCAGGAGTCAATTCATCCAATTCGACACCGATATGGGCAAGGTGCAGACGAGCAACTTTTTCATCAAGGTGTTTAGGTAGGGTGTACACTTCTTTTTTGTATTGGTCAGTATTGGTCCATAGTTCCAATTGAGCCAATGTTTGGTTGGTGAACGAGTTTGACATCACGAAAGATGGGTGACCCGTAGCACAACCTAGGTTTACCAAACGGCCTTCAGCTAAGAGGATGATATCTTTGCCATCGATTGTATATTTATCAACCTGCGGTTTGATTTCTACTTTAGAGCTGCCGTGGTTTTGGTTTAACCAAGCCACATCGATTTCATTGTCGAAGTGACCGATATTACAAACTACAGTTTTATCTTTCATTGCCTTGAAATGCTCAGGGCGGATGATGTCTTTGTTACCGGTCGTAGTTACCACGATATTAGCTTCTTTGATGGCATCTTCCATTTTCTTCACCTCATAACCTTCCATTGCCGCCTGCAAAGCACAGATTGGGTCAATTTCAGTTACCAATACACGCACACCTGCAGAACGCAATGATTCAGCAGAACCTTTACCTACATCACCATAGCCGGCAACTACCGCAACTTTACCTGCCAACATCAAATCGGTCGCACGGCGAATGGCATCAACCAAAGATTCACGACATCCGTACTTGTTATCAAATTTAGATTTGGTCACGGAGTCATTAACATTGATCGCTGGTAAATGAAGAGTACCGTTTTTCATACGTTCGTATAGACGGTGCACACCTGTAGTGGTTTCTTCAGAAAGACCTTTGATGCCATCGATCAATTCAGGGAACTGGTCGAATACCATATTGGTCAAGTCACCACCATCATCCAAGATCATGTTCAATGGTTGTCGATCTTCTCCAAAAAACAAGGTTTGTTCTATACACCAGTTAAATTCCTCTTCATTCATGCCTTTCCAAGCATAAACAGGGATACCAGCAGCAGCGATAGCAGCAGCAGCATGATCTTGAGTAGAGAAGATATTACAAGAAGACCAAGATACATCCGCACCTAGTTCAACTAAGGTTTCAATCAATACAGCAGTTTGAATAGTCATGTGCAAACAGCCAGCGATTCTTGCGCCTTTTAAAGGTTTGGTTGCACCAAATTCCTTACGTAAGGACATTAAGCCTGGCATTTCCGCTTCTGCTAATTCTATTTCTTTACGGCCCCACTCTGCTAAAGAGATGTCTTTTACTTTGTAAGGTACGTAGGTAGTTTCTAATGATGACATAGTTTTCCTTTTTGATTTTAGAACCACAAAATTACTTGATAGTCAAATCAATTCAAAACATTGCTGCATTATTCACTGTAAAATTGACATTTTCTTGAGGATAACGGCTTGACTATGGTATCATTTAAGACTATATTTGCATAAATCATTAAGAATTAGAATATGTATCCAGAATATTTAGTAGCTCCAATGCGTCAAGAATTAGTTGATGCTGGATTTCAAGAATTAAAGTCAGCATCTGAGGTTGACTCTGCAATTCCTTCTGAAGGAACTGTATTCGTAGTAGTAAACTCGGTTTGTGGTTGTGCTGCTGCCAATGCGCGTCCAGCTGCAAAAGCTGCCGTTAAAAACGAAAAACACCCTGACAAATTGGTTACTGTATTTGCCGGAATGGAAAAAGAAGCAGTAGACAAAGCACGTCAGTATATGTTACCTTACCCTCCATCTTCTCCAGCAATGGCATTGTTCAAAGATGGTAAGTTGGTGCATATGATAGAAAGACATATGATTGAAGGCAGACCTGCTCAAATGATTGCTGACAACTTAGTTGCAGCTTTCGACGAGTACTGCTAACATTCATTGTATTTTGATTTTTGAATATCGAAAAAGCTTCTTTTAACCTTAAAAGAAGCTTTTTCTTATTCAGGGCAATTTCAGCTTTTTCTTAGTACATTTGTCTTAAATCATCTTAACGAAACGATGAATCTTAAAACCAACCTTATATTTCTATTTCTGATTAGCTTGTTCATAAGCTGTACCACCAATAAACAGATTGACTTGATAGTTTATAATGCGAAAGTGTACACGGTAGACTCTCTTTTTTCTACAGTGGAAGCCTTTGCCGTAAACAATGGCGTCATTGTCGAGCTGGGGGATTCACAAGATTTACTGAACAAATATGATGCAAAGGAGAAACTGGATGTGGAAGGCAAGTTTATCTATCCTGGGTTTTATGATGCCCATGCGCACTTCTTTATGTTAGCAGAGGGCATGGATGAGGTAAACTTGGTGGGTTCAAAGTCTTTTGATGAAGTATTAGAAAGGTTAAAAGCCTATGCTAGCGCCAATCCAGACAAAAAATGGATCATTGGTAATGGTTGGGACCAGAACCTATGGGAGGTAAAAGATTTCCCGACCAAGGATTCCTTGGATAAATATTTCCCGAATATTCCAATCTATTTGACAAGGGTGGATTATCATGCTGCGCTGGCAAATACCAATGCATTGCAAAAAGCATCTCTAGACAGCGCTTATTTTGTTGAGGGTGGCGTTATATCGGTCAACGAGGAAGGGTTGCCTGACGGCATCCTGATCGACAATGCCATGCAGTTGGTTCAGAGCCACATTCCTAAACAACAAAATTCAGCTTTGCTGAAGATTTTGAGAAGAGCTCAAGATTCACTGCTTTCGGTAGGACTGACCAGTATCGTCGATGCCGGATTAACCAAAGAACAGATTGAATCCCTGAAGATATTCTATAATGAGGATTCATTGGCCATCAGGGATTATGCCATGGTGCTTGCGAATGAACAAAGTGTAAAGGACTATTTGAGGTCCGGAACATTCGAGTCGGACCGATTGACGGTACGCTCTTTTAAGCTAATGGCAGATGGAGCCTTGGGTTCTCGTGGTGCATGTCTATTGCACCCGTACCATGACGCACCAACCAATGGATTCCTATTGCAAAGCCCCGAAGAATTTGACAAGGTCATCAGAAGGTTGGCCAACAGCAATTTCCAGGTAAATACCCATGCTATCGGTGATTCTGCCAATAGGATTATCTTGGACACCTATGGCAAATACCTGAAAGATGGCAAAAAACGCCGTTGGAGGATAGAACATGCGCAGATCATTGCCCCTAATGATTTTGATAAATTCAAGGAATTCCAGATCATCCCATCGGTTCAACCGACCCATGCTACCTCGGATATGTACTGGGCAGAAGATCGCATCGGACCGGATCGTATCAAAGGCGCATATGCTTATAAGAAGCTCTTGGAAGAATATGGATTATTGGCATTGGGAAGTGATTTCCCCGTGGAACATTACAATCCCCTTTATGGTTTCCACGCTGCTGTTGCACGTGTGGACAAGGTAGGGTTCCCTGATGGTGGTTTCCAGATGGAAAATGCCATTACAAGAGAGCAGGCTTTGCGAGGCATGACCATTTGGGCAGCATATTCTTGCTTCCAGGAAAAGAAACGCGGGAGTATAGAAAAAGGTAAAGATGCGGATTTCGTGATCTTGGAAGACGATATCATGACTGCTCCCAATGAGAAATTGAGAGATGTTAAAACCCTGAGAACGGTTATTGCTGGGCAGACTGAATATCTCAGGTCCAATAAATAAACTTATTCCAGCCCATCAAATTCCTTAGGTTTAAAATAGGCAATCAATCCTGCGATTATCAATAGTCCCGGGATTCCTATGATTGCAAACAGGAACAGGAAATACTTAAAATGGTAGATCGATAAGATATCTCGGTCTACATCTTGTCCTCTGTAAATATTGATGTAACCACTTTTAAAATAATCGTGAACTTGGGCCATCTCCTTAAAGACCTCATATTGTTCGCCCCTAGGAAATGCTTCAAAATAGTCAAAACCACGCACATTCATTTTCTTGAAATGGGCTATAGACCCTTTAGCAAACTTATCATCTAGGTGCTCATTCAGTTCCTTTCGACTAAACACCTTGCTATAGGCAAAACCTAACCATGCCTTGGCATGCGTTCGGTAGGCATCTGTTTTGGAGAAAATGGGCGCAATAAACAGGATATTGACCTGATGTTTCCCCATACTCAAGAGAGAAGGAGTACTGATGCTGCGGATGGGAATGACGCGCATGCGATCCACATACCAATCCTCTACTTCCAAAAAAACAGGGCTTTCACCGGCCTTCAGGTTATTGATGCTCTTCAGCTGTTGCACCGTAGCGAAATTGTAACGGATACTCTTGGCCAATGCTGGAAATAAGACTGCCGTAAGGATGGGAACAAGCACGAATAAAATCCCAATCGGCACCAGTTTCATGGCATCATTTGATATGTCGGGAAAAATTATGCGAAGGATACGATGGAGAAAGATATAGACAAAAAAGAGGCTCAGAGCAATAGGAAACATCCACAATACCCATTCTGGAAGATTAATATTCCAAAAGCGGACCAGCAGGAAATAGGCTAAACTGGTCAACAAAAGCAATAACAGCTCCAGTAGGAATAAGGGAAGAAATATTCTCTTGAAAAACATATCAAACACTATTGATAAAGGTTAAAAATAATGTATTCCAAAAAAAAATCCTTAGAATTCTAAGGATTTAATCTTTATTGCATATCGAAGAGATGTTTTTCAGCATGGTAGGATGATCTTACCAATGGTCCGGATTCTACGTATTTGAATCCCATTTTCAATCCGATTTCTTTATATTTTTCAAATTGTTCAGGGGTTACCCAATCAATAACAGGATGGTGTGCCTTTGTAGGTTGAAGGTATTGTCCGATGGTCAGGATATCTACCCCTACATTGTACAGATCTTGCATAGTTTCGATAACATCCTCTTCAGTTTCACCCAAACCTAACATAATACCTGACTTCGTACGAAGACCTGCTTCGGAGATCCTTCTCAAGCATTCCAATGAACGGTCATATTTAGCTTGGATTCGAACTTCACGGGTCAATCTTCTAACGGTCTCAATATTATGGGACACCACTTCAGGACGAACGGCCAATACGCGGTCTAGGTTTTCCCATTGCCCCTTAAAGTCAGGGATCAAGGTTTCCAAAGTTGTTTCAGGACTTTCCCTACGGATAGCCAAGATTGTCTCAGCCCAGATCTGTGAACCTCCATCCTTCTGGTCATCGCGGTCTACCGAGGTAATAACACAATGCTTAACCTGCATCAATTTGACCGAATTTGCCACACGGTTTGGTTCATCGTGATCTACAGGTAGTGGTCTACCGGTAGCTACGGCGCAGAATGAACACGATCGCGTACAGATATTTCCTAGGATCATAAAGGTAGCAGTACCTGCTCCCCAACATTCACCCATGTTAGGACAATTTCCACTTTCGCAAATGGTATGCAGCTTATGTTCATCAACCAAACTTCTTACATGTCGGTATTCTTTTCCAACAGGTAGCTTTACGCGCAACCAATCTGGTTTACGTTGAGTCTGGTTTACAGGAATTACAGGAAGTTCAATCATGCAACAAAGTTAATGATATTTACAGTATTTATGTTAAACGAATGTTAGGATAATCTCATAAAAACCATGTCTCTACTTTTATTGTTATCTAAATATTATTTTTTTAGGATATTTGCTAAAAATCAAACCCCTATTCTCCAATATGGTTCATCATCTGCGTAAATTACTCTTTTTGACCTGTTTGTTACCCTTATGGCTATCTGCCCAAGAACAGGAAATTGCCATAATTCCACGACCTGTCAAAGTGGTCTCCCAAGAAGGAAATTTCAACCTCGACCACAAACTAGATCTCTACTATACCGAGGAATTTTCCCAGGTTGCAGATCTGGTCAATGAGATACCAGGCATTCATATTGGAAATTCAGAGTTAGTTAAAAAGATCAAAAAACAGCATAATTCGGGAATTCGCCTGTTTAAGGCGGAAGAATATGACCGTGTTGACCCAAACGGCTACCTCATTGAGGTGGATGAACAGGGTATCCTCATTAAGGCGCATTCCGCTCAAGCGATGATCCCGGGAATCTATAGTCTGGTGCAATTGAGCTATCTGAACGACAGTAAGTCCTTGCCATTTGTACGCATCGAGGATAAGCCAAGATTTCCCTATAGAGGGATGCACTTGGATGTTTCCCGGAATTTTATGCCCTTTAATTTCCTAAAGAAATACATTGACCTATTGGCGCTTTATAAATTCAATTACTTCCATTGGCACCTAACAGATGGGGCTGGATGGAGATTGGAGATCAAGCAGTACCCAGAATTGACGAAGAAGGCCGCTTGGAGGACGCATACGCTGTGGAAAGATTGGTGGAACAATGGTCGACAATATGTAGACGAAGGTACCCCAAATGCCAGTGGAGGATATTATACGCAAGACCAAGCAAGGGAACTGGTAGCCTATGCCGCTAAGCGTGGAATTACCATTATTCCAGAGATTGAAATGCCAGGACATTCCGAAGAGGTATTAGCCGTTTACCCTGAACTATCCTGTACAGGCCAACCTTATACCCAAGGTGAATTCTGTTTAGGCAATGAGGACAGCTATAAATTCCTTAAGAATGTTTTGGATGAGGTAATGACCATCTTCCCTTCCCCGTATATCCATATCGGAGGCGATGAGGCTGATAAATCCCATTGGAAAAATTGTCCGAAATGCCAAGCCTTGATGAAGAGGGATAGTCTGAAGTCGGAAGATGAACTACAGTCCTATGCCATCAAGCAAATGGATGAGTACCTGCAATCCAAAGGCAGAAAGCTGATAGGCTGGGATGAGATATTAGAAGGAGGATTGACAGCGGGAGCCACCGTGATGAGCTGGAGAGGTGAAGAAGGCGGGATTAAATCAGCGAATGCTGGGCATGATGTCATCATGACGCCTGGGGCATATTTATATTTTGATGGTTACCAAACCGATCCTAGGACACAGCCTGAAGCCTTGGGTGGATTTTTGCCATTGGAAAAGGTCTATAGCTACAACCCTATCCCGGAAGGGATCCAAGATGATAAGAAAAAGCATATTCTAGGTGCACAGGCGAATGTATGGACGGAACACATCCCAACCTACCAACATGTGGAATACATGGCATTCCCAAGAGCATTAGCGCTATCGGAAGTGGTATGGACCGATAAGGAAAGTAAGTCCTGGCCTGATTTCCAAAAGAGACTGCAACAGCAATATAAGATATTACAGAAATTGGAGGTGAACTATTACCGTCCATCCTATAATGTGATCAATAAGGTAGATTTTGATTCTGTTCATGTCAGGAACACCGTTAGTTTGTCTTCGGAGCAGTTTAAACCAAACATCCGCTATACGATAGATGGGACGGAACCGAGCAAATCATCGACCTTGTACAATCTTCCGATCGAGCTATCGAAATCGGCGGTAATCAAGGCTGCATCCTTTTTGGATTCCGCTAGGGTCAGTCCGGTGGAGACCATAGAACTGGATATACATAAGGCCATTGGAAAAGAAGTGATTTATAAAACGGCTTGGGAAGGATATCCTGCTCAGGGCAACAGGACGCTGACCAACGGCATAAAAGGAACATTGACCTACCAGGATGGACAATGGCAGGGATTTACCAAAGGCGTAGATGTGATTGTGGATTTTGAGAGAAGAGAAGAGATTAAATCTGTAGCCTTAAATTTTATGCAAATCCCAGCACCGGGGGTATATTTTCCGGGAGAGTTTACGGTATTGGTTTCGGACAATGGAAAAAGTTACAGAGAATTGGGAACCGTAAAAAATCAGGTAAGCACGACAGACCCGGCATTGAAATTTCAGAAGTTTGAAATCAAGCTGGAAAAGCCGGTCATGGCACGATATATACAGATCAAGGCGACTAACCCGATGAAGGGTTATCTATTCGCCGATGAGATAGTCATTTATTAATGGAAAAAGGGAATTCAGATCATTGAGTTCCCTTTTTTATGGGCGAAACTTTTTGTGAGGATAAGCATAAAGGGTTTAATTGGAGGAAAACGTAATGAATTCCTTAAATAAGCAGCTAGGAAGGTTCAATTTTTTCGATGAAATAATTCGTTCATTATTAAAATAAAAATGTAACTTTGCACTCCGACAAAGCAGTCGGAAAAACACCTCCCATTAAGGCAATCTCTGTCTGCAAACGTCCACTTAATTATTTGTATTTAACAATTGAAATAAAAAATAATGCCTAGAAACACCTCCATCAATTCGGTATTAATCATTGGATCTGGACCTATTGTTATCGGACAAGCCTGTGAGTTTGACTATTCAGGATCACAAGCAGCATTGTCTCTGAAAGAAGAAGGAATCTCTGTATCCATCATTAATTCAAACCCAGCTACAATCATGACCGATAGTGTTGTAGCAGATCACGTTTATTTACTTCCATTAACTTGCGAAAGTATCGAGCAGATCCTTCAAGAACGCCAAATCGATGCTGTACTACCAACTATGGGTGGTCAGACCGCTTTGAACCTATGTATTGAAGCATCCAACCGTGGTATTTGGGACAAATACAATGTTAAAGTGATAGGAGTTGATGTAGCTGCTATCGAGAAAACTGAAAACCGTGAAGAATTCCGCCAATTGATGATCGACATCGGTGTTGGTGTTGCGAACTCTAAGATTGCGAACTCCTTCTTGGAAGGTAAAGAAGCTGCGCAGTTGATCGGATTCCCATTAGTAATTCGCCCTTCTTACACATTGGCTGGAACCGGAGGTGGTTTTGTGCACAAGAAAGAAGAATTTGACGCTGCCTTGAACAGAGGTCTACATGCATCCCCTACCCATGAGGTATTGGTGGAGCAAGCAGTATTGGGTTGGAAAGAATTTGAATTGGAATTATTACGTGATACAAACGATAACGTAATCATCATCTGTACGATCGAAAACTTTGATCCTATGGGTATCCATACAGGAGACTCCATTACAGTGGCTCCAGGGATGACCCTTTCGGACAAATGTTACCAAGATATGCGTAATCAAGCAATTAAGATGATGCGCTCTATCGGTAACTTCGCCGGTGGTTGTAACGTTCAGTTCTCTGTAAACCCTGAGAACGAAGAGATCATTGCTATCGAGATCAACCCACGTGTTTCCCGTTCATCAGCATTGGCTTCTAAAGCTACAGGTTACCCTATCGCTAAGATCGCTGCGAAATTGGCAATCGGTTATAACTTGGACGAACTTCAGAACCAGATCACTAAAAATACTTCAGCATACTTCGAGCCTACATTGGACTATGTAATCGTTAAGGTTCCACGCTTTAACTTTGACAAGTTTAAAGGTGCCAACAAGGAATTGGGCTTACAGATGAAGGCTGTAGGTGAGGTTATGGCAATCGGCCGTACTTTCATCGAGGCACTTCAAAAAGCGGCTCAATCGCTTGAGACTGGCCGTGCAGGTTTAGGTGCTGATGGTCGCCAATCAAGAAATTTAGAGGAAATCATGCACAGCTTGGAGCATCCAAGTGCTGATCGCCTTTTCCATATCAAAGATGCTTTCGAATTAGGGGTTCCTTTGGAATCTGTTCGTAAAGCGACCTTAATTGACAAATGGTTCTTATTGCAAATTCAAGAGCTTGTTCAATTAGAAGGTGAATTGCGCAGATACCAATTGAACAATATCCCTCGCGATTTCTTCATGACCTTGAAACAAAAAGGTTATTCAGATATACAAATCGCTTGGTTATTAGGGAATACAACAGAAGACGAGGTATATGCTCGCCGTAAAGAGTTGGGTATCCGTCGCGTTTACAAAATGGTTGACACCTGTGCCGCGGA
Organism: Sphingobacterium sp. NPDC055346; assembly: GCF_053645235.1. Taxonomy (NCBI): domain Bacteria; kingdom Pseudomonadati; phylum Bacteroidota; class Sphingobacteriia; order Sphingobacteriales; family Sphingobacteriaceae; genus Sphingobacterium; species Sphingobacterium sp. NPDC055346. The sequence goes on along the minus strand of NZ_JBSHMI010000007.1, from coordinate 11,308 downwards.
ATTCCCTGCACAGACTCCATACTATTACTCTACTTTCGAAGACGAAAACGAGTCGACAGCATCTGACCGCAAAAAGATCATCGTATTAGGTTCAGGACCTAACCGTATCGGTCAAGGTATCGAGTTTGATTACTCATGTGTACACGGTCTATTGGCCGCTAAAGAATGTGGTTACGAAGCGATCATGGTTAACTGTAACCCTGAGACGGTTTCTACAGACTTTAACATGGCTGACAAACTCTACTTCGAGCCAGTATTCTGGGAACACGTTCGTGAAATCATCGAATTGGAGAAACCGGTTGGTGTAATCGTTCAGTTAGGTGGTCAAACTGCCTTGAAAATGGCTGAGCGCCTAGAAGCAGAAGGCGTAAAGATCATCGGAACAAACTTTGCAAACATGGACTTGGCTGAAGACCGTGGAAGTTTCTCGGATCTATTGAAAGATTTAGATATCCCTTATCCAAAATATGGTGTGGCAACTTCAGCAGAGGAAGCTATCAAGGTTGCGAATGAAGTCGGTTACCCAGTATTGGTTCGTCCTTCCTATGTACTAGGTGGACAAGGAATGAGCATCGTGATCAACGATGAAGACTTGGAGAAAGCAGTAGTGAACCTATTAAAAAATCTTCCAGGTAACCATATCCTAATTGACCACTTCTTGGATAGAGCTGAAGAAGCGGAATCAGATTCGATCTGTGACGGTGAAGATGTTCACATCATCGGAATGATGGAGCACATCGAGCCTGCAGGTATCCACTCTGGTGACTCATCAGCAGTATTGCCTCCATTTAGCTTATCAGAAAAGGTTCAGCAGAAAATGGAAGAATATACCATCAAATTAGCGAAAGCATTGAATGTGATCGGTCTATTGAATATCCAATTCGCCATCAAAGATGAGAATGTATTTGTAATCGAGGCAAACCCTCGTGCATCACGTACAGTTCCATTTATCGCGAAAGCTTATGATGTACCTTACATCAATATCGCTACAAAGGTGATGTTGGGCGAGAACAAGTTGAAAGACTTCACGATCGAGCGCAAACTGAATGGATACGCCATCAAAGAGCCTGTATTCTCTTTCTCAAAATTCCCTGAGGTAGACAAGCAATTAGGCCCTGAGATGAAATCTACTGGTGAAGCAATCCGCTTTATCAAAGATCTTAACGATCCACATTTCAGAGAATTGTACAGCAAGAAATCAATGTTCTTGAATGCGCAGTAGCAGTACAGAGTACTAAGTATTTAGTATTTAGATATAAAAAAAACGAAAAGGTCTGAGAATAATTTCTCAGACCTTTTTGAATATTGAAGATGTCTAAATACTAAATACTCTCTACTAAATACTACTCTTGACACACCTAAACCCTACATTATTTGTCGGCGAATTGATTTCTCCTTTTCCTCGACTTCCGGCTTTATAGCGCTCGCAATATTGGTCATTGCAAAGGAATGAGCCTCCACGTTGTACGCGTTTGATGGTTCCGGGTTCTTGGGGATCGTAGGAATCTGCCGGTCCTTTGGGGTTACCTTTGGGACTATATTGGTAGTAATCTGGTCTGTAGAAGTCAGAACACCACTCCCAGACATTACCTTCCATATCGTAAAGGCCAAAGGCATTCGCTGGAAAGGACTTGACTGGTGCCGTAGCTTCGAATCCATCTTCTTTAGAGTTCTTGGTGGGGAATTCACCCTGGTAAATATTCGCTAGCCATTTGCCATCTTCCAACTTCTCAGACCCCCAATAGTAGGTTTCCGCTCGATGTTTACCTGCCTTGGCTGCATATTCCCATTCCGCTTCTGTTGGAAGTCGCTTTCCAGCCCATTTTGCATAGGCTTCTGCATCTTCGTAGGCAAGTTGCGTGACAGGATGGTTCTCTTTTCCTTTAATGCTACTCTTAGGTCCTTCAGGATGGCGCCAATTGGCATCGGGAACATATTCCCACCATTGCAAGTGATCTTGCAAACCTTGGACTTGTTTTGGAGCCGAGAAGACTGCTGAGCCTGGCACCAATAAAGCAGGGTCAGCTCCAGGGAAATCTTTTGGATCTAATGGCCGCTCCGCTACCGTTACATATCCAGTGGCTTTCACAAAGGCTTCAAACTGGGCATTGGTTACCTCATGCACGTCCATATAAAAGCTATTGACCGTAACTTGGTGCAAAGGTTGTGCATCCTGAAAGCTATTGCTTCCCATTTCAAAGGTTCCCCCTTCAATCAAGACCATTTCTGCTTTATCCTCCCCTAGGAGATTATTACCCACTGAATCCTTCTTTAGGTTTGCAAAACGGGAAGGAATGGATGAGGTATGACATACGGCAACCGAATCTGAAAAGACAACCTGTTCTTTATTCTTAGCACCAGATTGGCAAGCAGTGAACAATAAAAGGGAAATAGGAATAGATTTGAAAATGTTCATAGTATAGGATTGAAAGATCTCCTTTTACAAAGATAACAGAGTAATTGAAAAATGAAAACCAAGGACATTCGCCATGGAATCAGAAAGGAATCAAAAAAAGCTGCCTTTTGAGGCAGCTTTAATGAAAATATAGGATTTTTAACTATTTCACATTTAATTGAACATCCTTCGCGTTAACCTTTGGACGGATCTTGGTGTTACCACCACCGTTCAAGGTCATGTCATGAGGTTTGTTTGTTTTCCAGTTACCTCTAGTGAAGTCAGGGATATCCACTGTTCTGCTGTTCTTAGAAACAGATTCAACGCTTAATGGAACGATTGCACTCCATACGGCGCCATCATATACCGTTTGATCAAGAGGAAGACCATTACGCAGACAGTCGATCATTCTCCAATCCATCATAAAGTCCATACCACCATGGCCACCAACTTCCTTAGCTTGTTCACCAATGAATTTCACTAATTCCGGAGTGTACTGATCGTATAGTTTTTTAAGTTCTTCTGGTTTTACGAAGCTATGTCCGAAAGCGATTCCTTCTTGTGGGTACTTCTGTGCAAAGCCTTTTGTACCACTCAATAAGTGAATACGAGAATAAGGACGAGGTGATGTAACATCATGTTGAACCATTAATGTTTTACCTTTCTCCGTTTTGATCAAGGTCGTATCCATATTTCCTCTGTATTTCTTACCAACGAATTCTTGGAAGAAATCATCCTTTGCTGCTAATTCTCTAGCTCTGTCAGCCATCATAAAGTCATTTGACTGCATAGCAACGAGGTGGTTCAATTTATCGCCACAGTTGATGTTCATACATTGCGCGATTGGGCCAATACCGTGGGTTGGGTACAAGTTACCGTTCAATTTGATGTTCTCACGCAATCTCCACATGTTTTCATAACCTTTCTTATCGAAGTTCAAGTCCAATAAGTCATGGATATAAGCACCTTCAGCATGTACCAATTCGCCGAATAACCCTTGACGAACCATGTTCAAAGTCAACATTTCGAAGAAGTCATAACAACAGTTCTCCAACATCATACAATGTTTCTTGGTCGCTTCAGAAGTTTTTACTACTTCCCAGATTTCAGAGATTGTCAATCCCATTGGAACCTCTGTTGCAGCGTGTGCACCAGATTTCATTGCTTCAATAGCCATTGGAGCGTGGTATTCCCAAGGAGTTGTGATATATACAAGGTCTAGTTCTTCGTTTTTCAACATGGATTTCCAGCCATCTTCACCTGAATAGGCTTTAGCTTCCTTCAATCCTTTTTTAGTTAAGATAGTTTGAGCCTTGGTCACACGGTCTGCATGCTTATCACATAGTGCTACGATTTCTACACCTTCAATGTATGAAAGACGATCCACGGCGCCAGGACCACGCATACCCAAACCAATTACGGCTACTTTTACTTTATCTATTTTTGGAGCAGCAAATCCAGACATATTAAAGTTGGAGCTTGCAAACACCTCGTTTTGCAAAGAGGGCAATGTAATTGCTGCGCTGGACAACAAACCAGCCTTCTTTAAAAAATCTCTACGGGAGTTATTCATAGTATAAATTTATTATCAAACTAATTTACAAAATAAAGGGGGACATAGTCCCCCTATAAATCACCTATTTTAAAACAAACTAAACAGTCAAATTTTGATTTATCACAAATTAACGAATGGTATAATTTGGTTGAGGGGCTTGATTATCAAACCACTAATACAATGATAATATGATTTTTGATAAAACAAAAACAATTTGACCACGCAAACGTTTGTCCAATTTGCACAACCGTTTGCTTTCTGTCAAAATATTGAGACAAAAGACTATAGATTGATATTTCCGATCATCTCCTTCAGTGCAAGCTCAGAAAGCTTGGCCTGTAACCGAGAAGAATTGAACCTAGATACCGCATTGATAAAGTTTTCCTGTGCATCACGGAATTCTACGGCAGAGATGGTTCCTATCTTATATTTTTCTAAGGTAATATTGAGGTTCTGTCTGGCGATATCGGCGTTATTCTCCTCTAATCGTGCTAAAGACAGGTTTGTTTGATAAGATTCATATGCGGTGGACATGGCTGTCTTGATCAATAGATTCTGCTGATCGATCATCAATCCGGAGTTTTCCAATTGGATCTTGGCAACCCTTTCATTTCTACGTTGGTTAAATCCATCAAAAATATTGATCGAAGCTGTAACACCATAATTAAACCCACGGGAGTTCGAACTGGATACGAAACCTAAACTGGATTCAGATTCTGAAAAATTGTAACCTGTATTCAATCGTACAATGGGATATCGATTGCCCTTGACTCTCTTCACTTCCAATTCAGCCATCCTTTTATTGATGGCTATGATCTGTAGGTCTGGATTGTATTCTTTGGCTTTGTTCAATAACTCATCATAAATCAATGAATCATCGTACTCAACTTCTCTTTCTACATCAAATTCAACATTTAGATCACGCGCCATCAGGCTGTTCAGGTTAATCTTTAAGTTCTTGACTACATTGGCTTGCCTTAGTCTATTTGATTCATCCTCATTGAGGTTCACTTGCACGTTCAATACTTCCAGGCGGGAAGCCTTTCCGATCATGAATCTATTTTCAGCTGTGCGCAGGCGTTCCGTGGAGATATTGATACTTGAATCTATGGCATTCAGGAGATTCTGTTGCTCTACAATGGTGTAATAGGTGGAGATAACATCGGAGACCTTAGCCAAGATCGTTTTTTTAAGTTCAAACTCCCCTTGTTTCTGAAGCTCCTTTAATTGGTCATACCTGGAAAACATCGCAAAACCATCAAAGATGGTCCATCCAATGCTAACGCCATAGCTCATATTATTGTTTTTCGCATTTCTCAATGAACGTTGATCTCCATTGGCCTGAACCTGTGAAGAGTTCATGACAGAGTTGTTCTGGGAGAAATTACCTGTAACCGTAGGCAACATACCGGCATTGCCATAGGTCATGTTTTCCTGGGCAACACGCAGGTCATTCTGCGATAGTTTTATTTCAAAGTTATTCTCAAGAGCTATCTGAACAGCATCCTTAGCGGTCAATAGTCCCTGCGCATTCAAATTCACCCCTGCTAAGAGTATCAGACAGCCTAATAAGACAAGTTTCTTCATTTTATTCTTCAATTTCCTCCAGCATTTTAATTTCTTCCAATTCCGGATGTAAGTTCTTCTTCCTTGACATCATCAGGTAAAATGCAGGAATAACAAATAAAGTCAATATCAATGCGAAAATAGTTCCGCCTACGATCACCACCCCCATGCCGATACGGCTGGTTGAAGCTGCCCCTAGGGAAAGCGCAATTGGCAATGCCCCTAAAGCAATGGCTAGTGAAGTCATTAAAATAGGTCTTAACCTCGCTTCTGATGCTGTAACAACGGCATCGTATTTATTATAGCCTTCTTCACGTAGCTGGTTTGCAAATTCCACAATCAGGATACCGTTCTTGGTTACCAAACCAATCAACATGATCGTTCCGATCTGCGAAAAGATATTCCAGGATTGGCCAAAGAGCCAAAGCGAGAACATGGCTCCAGCAACTGCCATCGGAACCGTAATAATGATAATAATAGGGTCAATGAAACTCTCGAATTGGGCAGCTAGGATCAAAAAGATTAGCAATACCGCCAATCCAAAAGCGAACATCGTATTCGAACCACTTTCTACAAAGTCTCTGGACTCACCGCCAAGATCCGTGGTAAAGGTATCATCCAATACCCTTTCCTTGATCGCCTCCATCGCTTCAATCCCATCGCCCATGCTCTTACCTGGTGCAAGCCCCGCAGATACGGTCGCTGCCATATAGCGGTTATTATGGAACAACTGTGGTGGACTGCTTCTCTCTTCGATCTCCACGATATTATCCAATTGTATCAACTGGCCCTGATTGTTCTTGACAAAAATAGAGGCTAGGTCCATCGGCGTTGAGCGATCCTTACGATCAAACTGCCCCATGACCTGATACTGCTTTCCATTCATCATAAAATAACCGAAGCGCTGTCCCGAAAGCGACATTTGTAAGGTCTGGGCAACATCTAAGACCGATACCCCTAAGGATTGGGCTTTTTCCCGATCAATGCTGACATATACTTCAGGTTTGTTGAACTTTAAATTGACGTCCGTAATGGAAAAAGTATTGTCCTTTGCCAATTCATCCATAAACTCCGGAATTTTCTCCTCCAATCTCTGAAAGTTAGGCGCTTGAATAATATATTGAATCGGCAGACCTCCCCTTCTATTGACAGAAATAGTAGGTTGTTGTGATACCGATACACGTCCTTCTGAGTAACCTCTGGTCAACCTAGATAGGTCATCTGCAATCTCTTGTTGCGTCCTTTCCCTTTCACCAGGTTGCACTAATCCAAGGCGAACAAATCCTGAATTGGACGAAGCAGAACCAAATCCTGGGGATGTAATCACCAAACTAACCTTTTTCTCAGGTACTGAATCGTTGATCAACATGGTTAGGTCGGTCATAAATCTATCCATATAATCATAGGACACCCCTTCCGGAGCTGTTGCTCTCAGACTGATGTAACTCCTATCATCATAAGGAGCAGTTTCCTTAGGAAGTAATTGATAGAAGAAATAGATCAATGCAAAACAGGCCAAAATGGTGGCAAAACTAAGCCATTTCATGCTCAGGAAGCTTTTTAGCGAATCGGCATAGCCTGCGTTCATCATTTCAAAATAACGTTCGGTACGCATATAAAACTTCGATCTCTTCTGTTCGCCACCTTTCATGAGGTAGGCATTCAACATCGGTGTCAAGGTCAGGGAAACGAAGGCTGAAATCAATACAGCCGCCCCGATGACGACACCGAATTCCCGGAACAGCCTTCCCACGAACCCCTCTAAAAAGATTACCGGTAAAAACACTGCTGCCAACGTAATAGAAATGGAAATTACCGCAAAGAAGATCTCATTGGAACCTTTGATGGCCGCTTGAATGGGCGACATGCCCTCTTCCACTTTCTTAAAGATGTTTTCTGTGACCACAATACCATCATCCACCACCAGACCGGTAGCCAATACAATGGCCAGCAAGGTCAGCACGTTGATGGAGAAACCACAGAGGTACATAATGAAAAATGTCGCAATCAATGATACGGGTATATCGATCAATGGCCTAAATGCAATGGACCAGTTTCGGAAGAACAGATAGATAATCAACACCACCAATACGATAGCGATCAATAGGGTTTCTACCACTTCCAATACCGCTTTCTTGACGAATTGGGTGTTATCTATTGCTATGTTCAATTCAAAGCCTTCCGGCAGCTCATTCTGCATACGGTCATATTCCGTATAGAACTGATCTGCAATTTCCAGATAGTTCGTGCCAGGCTGAGGGATTACTGCCAAACTCACCATGGGGAAGCCCGAGTCGGACATCTTCGTCTCAAAGTTTTCAGCTTCCAGTGCGGCCTTACCCACATCCGAAAAGCGAACGATTCGGTTGTTATCTGATCGTATGATGATATTACTGAATTCCTCCTCTGTTGCAAGGTTTCCGATGGTCTTGATGGCCAATTCCGTATTGGCACCGGTCAGTTTCCCCGAAGGCAATTCCACGTTCTGCGTGGTCAAAGCCGTCCTAACATCCAGAACCGTCAGTCCATAGGATGCCAACTTCACAGGATCAATCCAAAGACGCATGGCAAATTTCTTTTGCCCCCAAATCTGAACCGAACTCACCCCAGGTATGGTCTGTAGCCTTTGTGCGATTACATTTTCGGCATAATCCGAAAGCTCCAATACGTTTTTCGTTGCGCTTTGCATGGTCATCGTCAGAATAGGCTCTGAATCTGCATCAGCTTTGGAAACGACTGGCGGCGCATCTATATCTTGAGGCAAGCTCCGTAAAGCCTGCGAAACCTTGTCCCGCACATCATTCGCAGCCTCCTCCAGGTTTTTGCTCAGGTTAAACTCGATAGTGATATTACTGGATCCTTGATTGGAAGAAGAAGATATATTTCGGATTCCATCAATTGAGTTAATGGATTTTTCCAAGGGTTCCGTAATCTGCGACTCAATGATGTCTGCATTTGCCCCAGCATAGTTTGTCCGCACAGAAATCTGTGCTGGATCAATAGAAGGGAATTCCCGCACACCCAAGAACGTGTATCCAATGATTCCAAAGAGAATCAGGATCAGGTTCATGACTATGGTCAGGACCGGCCGCTTAATACTTATGGTAGATAAACTCATTTCTTATCGATTATTGAAGGTTCACCTGAACTTTAGAGCCATTACGCAAGGACATTACCCCCGAAGTCAGTACCGTATCGCCACCCTGTATTCCTGAAGTAATCAATACGTCTTCATCCGTTCTCGCTCCTGTTTCAACCATGACCTCATTGGCCAGACCATTTTTCATTACAAATAGCTTCTTACCATTTTGAACAGGTATCAAAGCTTCCGCAGGCACCAGTAATCCATTTTCCAATGTTTCCAATGGAAAGATAATATTGGCAAATGTTCCCGGAATGATATGATCTGAACTGTTAGATGTGATTGCTTTTACCAATAATGTCCTTGTGTTTGCTTCTACGGCAGGTTCTGTAGCATAGATCTTCGCTGTAAATTCCCCTTCTACACCTTGGACACTAAATTTTATCTGATTATTGATCCTTACTTTATTGGCATATTTTTCAGGAATTGAAAAAGAAACCTTCAATCTATTGGTATTGACCAATTGGGCAATATTGGTAGTCGGAGTCACATAACTTCCTTTTGAAATATTCCTTAGACCGATCCGACCAGAAAAAGGAGCTCTGATTACCGTCTTGCTCAACTGTGCCTTGATCAATTGGATCTGTGATTGCGCGGTCCTGAAATCGGCACTAGCGATGTCGTACTCCTCCTGAGAGATCGCTTCCTTTTCTAAGAGAAGCTTTGCCCTCCTTTCATTTTCAGCAGCCAGGTTATTGCGGGTCTGGGCCTGAGCCAACTGTGCCTGCAACTCAGCATCATTGATCGTCAATAGAGGTTGTCCTTGAGAAACCCGTCCACCTTCAGTGAAATTGATAGATTCCACGATACCTGAAATCTCAGTATGAAGTTCTATTTGTTCATCAGCTTCAATGGCACCTGATAAAGAAAGGAAATCAGAGAAAGGCTGACCCTGAACAACCGTTCCATATACCTTTACGGAGGAATTTCCCCCTCTAGGTCCTTGTTGAGCAGCTGCTTTCTCTTTGTTTTTGTTGATCCTATAATAGACCATTCCACCAACAACCAGTACCGTTATCAATAATATTATAATGGATTTTCTTTTCATTTCAGGTTAGTTAAAAACTTATCGTTTTCACGTTTTATAAAACTGAAAAATAGAAAAAAAAGGAATAGGATAGTGTAATATTGTTATTATACTATTATTAGCAGAGGATGAACTAAGGATTGCTATACAGAAGGAACCCGCACAGAGCTCACAATATTGAGCTTTTTAAGGATAACATTGATCAATTGCCATAACTTGTCCACAGTGATTTCGAAGGTTTTTGCAATATTATCCAAACTAAATCCCTCCAACAAGCGATGTACAATGTTCAATTCACGTTTAGATAATTTTCTTCTCGATTGAGGAGGTTGTTGAATACCAAAAAATAGAGATTTAGTAAGTTCTGGACTGACATAGGAGGAGCCATTGATGACATCGATGATGATATTCATCATATCCACGGCTTTCGTTCCTTTTTTCACAAAGGCATTCGCACCTGCAAGAAGGCTCTTTCGGACTATTGCCGGATTGTCAACATCGGAAAGCATAAGGATATGTACGTTGGGATAAAGAGCCCTGATCATTGGGATACCTGAAATACCATCAATATCCGGCATCATGATATCCAAGAGGATTACCTCAGGAATATCTGCTGAGGAAGCCTTAGCTTGAAAGTCCAATATGGATTCTGCCTCGATTACAAAATCAAAGTGAACTGAATTTATGTTCAAGAGCTGAAATTTTGTCAAAGTACGACAAAAGACGCTATCGTCAACTATTCCTAATTTAATGCTCTGCATATGTATTAACTTAAATCCACTAAATTGATTTTTGGGCAAATCAATATTAACAACTTATTATCTTTCCTTATAAATATACAATTTGTACGCAAAATCAGAAAGAAACTATATGTAAAAGTAGGAATATTTTTTATGGATTAATTAATTTATAAAAATAAGAGATAATATTTTTCAATAGGGATAAGTGAAATAATTTAGCAAACCATCAGTAAAAATAAGCAAATAATTACATAAAATAAATGTTTAAACTTAAGTCTAAGGTTAAATTTAAGAATCATCGATTGAATTTCAATAAATTTATAGAATTATTGGACCAATCTGCAAGCTGAACTTGAGCTAGATTTAAAAAAACGGTTCAGCAATAACGGAGTCAACTTTTAATTTAAGCAGAAGCTGCCTGAATTCTATGTATATTATATAGGGAAGATATTTCTTTAACTATTGAACAAGGAAGAAGGAGCTAAAAAGGATGAGAGAATGGTTTGGTTTGAGATGGAAAAGGATGGGTTTGAACCAGGATTAAATGGATGAGAGGATGGACCAAGAACTGGAAACGGACCAGGATTTATGGGATTAGAGGATATTCCAGGATCATGATTACAATATCCCACGAGGATGGCCCTAATACCGTATTTGCGCAACACAATGCGCCCTAAGCTGACCTTGACCGTGATGGACAATATCTCGCCCTGAACGACGGCCCGGGTACCTTATTGGCGTATGGGATACGCCCGCAGGCATGCCCATCCACGGGTTTCCGGTTCACGATTGCCCCTAAAAACAGAAAGCCCGCTGTCTGTTGACAGCGGGCTCCCGTATAAAATTAGGCACCGACCTACTCTCCCACCTGTTACGGCAATAC